>JBPCPM010000097.1:0-29840 GCA_050999155.1 Solirubrobacterales bacterium | reverse complement strand
TCGCGCTCGAGGTCGCCCGCGAGCTCGTGGAGTTCGGACAGCACCGCGCCGTCGCTGTAGGGGACCAGGAGGTCGAGCTCGGTCAGCCGCTCGGCGAAGATCTCGTGGATGCGGTCCAGCAGCTCCTCGATCCCCTCCCCGGTCTCGGCGGAGACGAACACCGCGTCGGGGTGGCCCAAGCGCAGCTCGAGCCGCTGGTCGGCGTCGAGCAGGTCGGACTTGTTGACGACCAACAGCCGCGCTGACTCGGCCCCGATCTCGTCCAGGACCGCCGTGACTGCCTCGGCGGCGGCTTCCCGGTGCTCCTCGGGCTCGGATCCGTCAATGACGTGCAGGACGAGGTCGGCGCGGATGGTCTCCTCGAGGGTGGCCTTGAACGACTCCACGAGTTGGTGGGGCAGCTTGCGGATGAAACCGACCGTGTCGGTGAGCAGCGTCTCACGCCCGGCGTGCCGATAGGTCCGGGTCGTGGGGTCGAGGGTGTGGAACAGCCTGCCCCCCACCCCGACCTCGGCGCCGGTGATGGCGTTCATCAGCGATGACTTCCCGGCGTTGGTGTATCCGGCGAGGGCGACGGTGGGGATCGCTGACTGGTCGCGACGGCCGCGCATCGTGTCGCGGGTACGCGTCGCCTGGCGAAGACGCCGGCGCAGCGCGGTGATGCGGTCGCGGGCGAGCCGGCGGTCGGTCTCGATCTGCGACTCGCCCGGACCCCTGGTGCCGATCCCGCCGCCGAGGCGCTCGAGGTGGGTCCACAGGCCTCGCATCCGCGCGAGGTTGTACTCGAGCTGGGCCAGCTCGACCTGGAGCTTTCCCTCGGCCGAGTGGGCGTGGTCGGCGAAGATGTCGAGGATGATCGCGGTGCGGTCGATGACCGGCACGCCGAGGGCCTTCTCGAGGTTGCGCTCCTGGCGGGGGGCGAGCTCATCGTCACACGCGACGAGGTTGGCGTCCGCGTCGGCGACGAGCTGTTTGAGCTCGGTGATCTTGCCCGGGCCCAGGTAGCTGTTGGGCTCGGGTTGCTCGCGCTGCTGGACCAGCTCACCCGCGCTGGCCACGCGTGCCGTGCGCAGCAGCTCCTTGAGCTCGCCGAGCGGTTCGTCGCGGGCGGGCTCGGTGAGGACGCCGACGGCGATCGCTCGCTGCTTGGCGCGGGGGTTGACGACGCCGGGGGCGGCGACGGTGGCCGGCGAGTTCTTGCGTCCGTTGCTCGTGCGTGGCACCTGAGGCAAGTGTAGGGGCAGTCCCGGCCCGTCAGCCCTCGGCGAGCTCACGGAGGGCCGCGTGCACCGCGCTATCGCGCCGCTCGGCCTCCTCGTCGGTCCAGCGCCAGCCGACGCCGCTCTCGAGCGCGTAGGTCGGCGCGTGGTGATCCTGGATCACCACGGCCTCGAGCGATACCCCGACCAGCCCGTCCAGCCCGCCGAGTGACGCCGCGGCGACCTCCGCCGGCCCTTCGACGCTGATGGCGACGTCCTCGCAGGTGATGGCGAGGCTGACGGCCGGCCGGTCGCGCAGCCGGGCCAGCGACGAGCGACGGTCGGCCAGGGCAAAGACCACCCGGCGGGGGCCGGCCCGGCGGATGGTGGACACGGGGACCACGTGGGGGTGGTCCCCCGCGGTGGCCAATAGGCCAACCGTGCCTCGAGGCCAGCGCGGCAGCTCGTCCAGCGTGTGCTTCGGGGCCATGGCGTGCGTGTTCCCCGTCGGTGCCGGTTCCACGCGACGGGTACCGTGCGCGCCGTGCACACGGTGCTCGATGCCCCGCCCCCCCAGGACCTGACCGATGACCAGGCGCAGTTCCTCGCCGAGCTGCGCGCGGGTCTCGACCGGCTCCGCCCCGCCCACCTCGACGAGCAGGCCTCGGGCGCGGCGTTGACCGAGGACGGCACCCTTCACGTGGTGCTGGCCCACCGCACCCTCCCAGACGTCGCCGTCCAGGCGTGGGTCTCGGCGAAGTCGGTCACGGTCGGCGTCGAGCCGGTGATCGAGTCGATCGGCGGCCGCGCCGGAAGCCGCGATCCCGAGCGCCGCCGCCGGGCCGCCGTCGGGTTCACGGCCGCCCTGATCAGCGGCTTCGAGCGGGAAATCACCCTCCGCGACGGGCAGCCCGTCCGCGTCGTGCTGCGCGTCCCGGGCTCCGACGGCCGCCCCCACCGCTTCACCGGCCGCCTCCGCGGTCCACGCTTCGGCCCCAAAGAGGTCGTCCGCGAGCAGATCACCTTCCTACGCTAAGCCCACGCCCGCGTACCCCGGGCCGCGATCGCAGGGCCGAACCCAACGAACACCTCGCTCCAGGGGGCAGAACGCAGGGTTCGGCCGGGGGTGAGTGGCTTCCCCCTGCTCGGGTCAGCCCAGGTGCTTCTCGAGCCGCTGGACCGCCTCGGTGAGCCGCTCGTCGGGCGTGGTGAGCGAGATCCGGAAGAACCCCTCGCCGCCGTCGCCGTACATCGAGCCCGGACTCACCACGACACCCGCCTCGTCGAGGACGTGCTCGGCAAACGAGGTCGAGGTGTGGCCCTCGGGGACCGGAGCCCACACGTAGATCGTGCCCTTGGGGGCGCTCACGTCCACGCCGATCTCGCGCAGGGCGTCGACCACCAGATCACGGCGCCGGGCGTACAGGGCGTTCATCTCCGCCACGCCGTCGCCGCCGTCGTTGAGCGCAGCGACCCCGGCGAGCTGGATCGCCTCGAACAGGCCCGAATCGATGTTGGTCTTCAGCCGCCAGTAGGTGCTGACGGCGTCGGCGTTGCCGCAGATCGCCGCGCAGCGCCAACCGGTCATGTTGTAGCCCTTCGACAGCGAGAAGACCTCGACGCCGACGTCCATGGCCCCCGGGGTCTCGAGGAAGCTCGGGGCGACGTAGCCGTCGTAGGTGGTCTCCGAGTAGGCGTTGTCGTGCACGACGAGGATCTCGTGCTCGCGGGCGAACTCGATGACGCGCTCGAAGAACCCGTCGGGCACCACGGCCCCCGTGGGGTTGTTCGGGTAGTTGATGAACAGCAGCCGGGCGCGCTTGCGATCGGTGGCGGAGATCGCGTCGAGGTCCGGCACGAATCCGAGGTCCGGAACCAGCGGCATCGGCACCGGATCGGCCCCGGCGAGGATCGGGCCCCCGGTGTAGACCGGGTACCCGGGGTCGGCCGCCAGCGCGGCATCGCCCGGGTCGAGGAAGGCCAGGTTGAGGTTGAAGATGCACTCCTTGGCCCCGATGGCCGGAATGATCTGCGTCTCGGGATCCAGCGTGACGCCGAAGCGGCGCGCATAGAAGGACGCCATGGCCTCACGGAATTCGGGGCGCCCCCGGTTCGACGGGTACTGGTGGGTACCCGGGTCAGCCACGGCCTTCTGGGCCGCCTCGACGACGACGTCGAGCGTGGGCCGGTCGGGATCGCCGATCCCGAGGCTGATCACGTCGACCCCGGCCGCCCTGCGGTCGGCGATCTTGCGCTCGAGCTCGGCGAACATGTACGGGGGCATCCGCTCGAGGCGGGCGGACGGGTCGGTCAGGCTCATCGATCCTCCAGGCTGTCGGTGAACTCGTCGGAAAAGCTGCCGCGGTACACGGGCACCGCCCAGCCGCTGAGGTGGACGTGGAGCTTGGGGCCGATCTCGACCTCGAGCTCACCGCCGTCCAGGGCGACGGTCAGATCGGCGGGCGCGCCCGCCAGGTGCGCGGCCACGGCGGCCCCCGTGGCCCCGGTCCCCGAGGACAGCGTCTCCCCCACCCCGCGCTCGAAGATCCGGGCGCGGACCCGGGCACCCTCTACCTCGTAGAACGAGACGTTGGTGCGGTTGGGAAACAGCTCGTGGCTCTCGATGGCGGGCCCGATCGCCGGGAGATCGAGCTCCTCCAGTCCCTCGGGCACGGCGATCGCGCACTGCGGGTTGCCGATCGACACGTGCTGGAACTCCCACCGGCGTCCGTCGGCCTCCAGCACGCCACGCCCGTCGGGCGCCCCGCCGGGATAGTCGGCCGACATCGTTGCCGCCTGGCCCATCGCGACCCGGCAGGTTGTGGGCGAGGTCACGGTCGGGCGGATCTCCCCCGCCGCGGTGTCGATGGAGAACTCGGTCTCGCTCGTCCAGCCGCGCTGGACGAGGTACAGGATGGCCTCGCGGGCCCCATTGCCCGAAAGCTCGGCCTCCGAGCCGTCGGGGTTGAAGATCCGCAGGCGCGCGACGAACCGCTCGTCCTCGGACGCCGACAGCAACAGCACCCCGTCGCTGTGGGCGCCGAAGTGCGCGGAGCACATGGCGCGCACGCGGTCGGCGGTCAGCTCCCACGGCAGCGCCGCAGCCTCGACGATCAGGTAGTCGTTGCCGAGCGCCTGCCACTTCTCGAAGGTCAGTGCCACGGCCGTGGCATGCTAGTCGAGCGCAGCGGCACCCTCGTCCCCGCTTGGTACTTAGGGAACCCTAAGTCGTGCTACGGTTGCAGACCATGAGCACGAAGGTGTTGCCCTGGGCCTGGCGGGAACCGCGGCGGTCGGGGTTGCGACCTTCTTCTTGCATCGGCGCCTGCCCTACCGCCGGATGCTGATCGCCACCGGCTGCCTGATCGGCGTCGTGCTCGTGGTGATGATCGGCGGCACGACCGCGACCTTCCAGGACCTCGGATGGCTGCCGACCCACCCCGTCCCGTTCGACGTCCCCGTCTGGCTCGGCTCCTGGTTCGAGGTCTACCCGAGCTGGGAGACCATCGGCGCCCAGATCCTCGCCGCCGCGTTCGTGATCGGCTCCTACTACGCCGCCGAGTACGTGAGGGTCCGCCGCCCCCGCGCTCGCCAGGAACCGGTGGCACGTGCGGCCGAACGGCCTCCGGCCGTGGCTCCGGCCGGCCAACCAGGCTAGCCGCACCCGCCCTGGGCGCCCGCCTGCGCGGCGGGGCGGGACGGTCAGACGTCGCTGGGCGCGTCCGGTGAGGTCACGTAGACCACGTGGTGCGGGTTGAACGAGACCCGAAGCCCCGAGGGGTTGGTCAGCTCGGCCATCTGGTTGTGCTCGCGCGCCTCGGCGATCTTGGCCAGGACCTCATCGTGACCCTCTTGGGTCTGGAGGTTCTTGCCGCCCACCAGATCGATCGTGGTGATGCCGTCGCTGCGCCGTCGGGGGCTCACGCGCCCAGCATCGCAGATGTCTCCAAACCCGTCAGCGGCCGGCGACGGCGTCGAGTGCTGCGACCACGTCCACGGCGACGGCCTCCGCGGAGCGCCGGCCCCGGTCGACAGTCACGACGCCTTGGAGCTTGCGCATCCACGTGAGCTGACGGCGAGCGTAGCGCCGGTGGGCGACCGCCATGGCCTCGACCCGACCCTCCAGCAGCTCCGAGAAACCGAGTGCCCCGCGGGCGGTCCGCGACGCTCCCGCCTTGTCGGCCCGCCTGACCTCGTCGGCGGCCCCGGCCAGGACCATGGCATCGACCCGCTCGGCAATCCGCGTGTCGAGCAGGGCGAGATCCATGGTCAGGCCGACGAGGCAGGTGGGATGGCGCAGCTCGGCTTCCCACAGCCTCTGGCTGTCCCCGTGCGGCCGGTAGCCCGCCGCATGCAGCTCGGCGACGCGAGCGACCCGCTTGCGATCGCTGGGATGGACGTTCGCGGTCACCTCGGCCGGCAGCGAGGCGTGGACCGCCTCGGCCCCGCGCTCGGCGACATCGCGCTCGATTCGCTCCCGGAGCTGCACGTCGACGGCCGGGAGCAACTGCAGGCTGCTCAGGGCAGCGCGCAGATACAGGCCGGTCCCTCCGACAACGATCGGTCGCCGACCCTCCTCGATGAGCCCATCGATCACCCCGTGGGCGAGCTCGGCATAGCGTCCGGCGCTGAACTGCTCGGTGACCGGAGCGATTCCGACCAGGCGATGGTCGAGGGCCGCCTGCTCCCCTGCGCTCGGCGCTCCCGTGACGATCTCCAGGCCTTGGTAGAGCTGGAGGGCGTCGCAGTTGACCGCGACCGGGTCCTCCCCGCGGTCGCGAAGCAGCCCGGCAACCGCGATCGCGACATCGGTCTTGCCGGCCGATGTCGGTCCAAAGAGGGCGAGAACGGCCGGGGCCGTGTGCTCGCCCACTACCCGGCGCGGCTCGCCAGGCGTTCGTGTCCGGACAGGGTCTGGGAGGTCACCTCGGCAATCTCCACCATGACCTCCTCGCCGGGCGCCGCGGTGCCGTCGAAGTTGACCACCTTGTTGTGGCGGCACCGTCCCCGCAGCCGCGTGGTGTCGGTCCGGCTGCTGCCCTCGACCAGCACCGGCAACGCGCGGCCGACGAACCGCTCGGCCCGGTCGCGGGCACGCCGCTGGACGACCTCCAGCAGCGCCTGCATCCGTTCCCGCTTGACCGGATGCGGAACCTGGTCGCCCAGCGCGGCGGCCTCGGTCTCGCGCCGGGGGGAGTAGATGAAGGTGAATGCCCCGTCGTAGCCGACCTTCTCGACGACCTCGAGCGTCTCGGCAAAGTCGGCGTCGGTCTCCCCCGGGAAGCCGACGATGATGTCGGTGGTGAGGGCGCAGTCGGGCAGGTGCTCGCGGATCTGGGCCACTCGGTCGAGGTAGCGGCCGCGGTCGTACGTGCGGCGCATGGCCTTGAGTATGCGGCTCGAGCCGGCCTGCAGGGGGAGGTGGATGTGCTCGCAGACGGCGGGCAGCTCGGCGTGCGCCCGGATCACGTCCTCGCGCATGTCCTTGGGATGGGGGCTGGTGTAGCGGATGCGGTCGATCCCGTCCACGGCATCCACTGCGGCCAGCAGCTCGGCGAACGTCGTACGGGACTCCCGCGGCAGGTCGCGGCCGTAGGAGTTGACGTTCTGGCCCAGCAGGGTCACCTCGCGGACGCCGTCGCCCGCCAGGCGGCGGGCCTCGGCCACGATCTCGGCCGGGTCGCGGCTGACCTCCCGGCCCCGGGTCGAGGGCACGATGCAGTACGAGCAGCGGCAGTTGCACCCCTGGCTGATCTGCAGCCAGGCCTGGAACTCGCGGGCCCGGCGCATGGGCAGCTCACCCGAGAGGCCCTCGAACTCGAAGTAGCCCTGGGCGGTCAGCTGGTCGGAGACCAGGAACTCGGCGAGGCGGTGGATCTGGCCGGGGCCGAAGGCGACGTCGACGAACGGAAAGCGGCGGAAGACCTCGTCCTTGACCGACTGGGCCCAGCACCCCCCCACCCCGACGACCCGCTCCGGATCCTCGGACTTCAGGCGTTTGGCCTCGCCGAGGTGGCCGAGGAAGCGGCTGTCGGCAGACTCGCGGATCGAGCACGTGTTGAAGAGGATCAGCTCGGCGTCGTCACGCTCGGGCACCTCGGTGTAGCCGAGCGAGTCGAGCATGCCCTTCATGCGCTCGGAGTCGTGCTCGTTCATCTGGCACCCGAAGGTCGTCAGGTGGTAGCGACGCATGGGCGTGACCCTACCGGCGCCGCGACCGGCACCGACCGTCCGCAGGTTCTAGCGGGCGGAGTTGCGCGAGACGAACTCGGCGACGCGATCGGCGTCGTCGCCGCGCACGAGGTTTGCCGGCATGCGGCCGGAGCCCTCACCGCCGATGCGGATCGCCCCGAGAACACGCTGCACCGTCGGCTCCGGCGACAGGTTGTCGAGGTTCGGACCGATGTTGCCGGTCGCGTCTGCCGCCGAGAGGGCGTGGCACGTCGCGCACCGCTCGGTGAACAGCGCTTTCGCGCGACTGTCGGCAACGACCGTCGGCTGGGAGGTCCTCTCCTCCTGGCTGGCGTCCTGGCTGAGGTTCTGCTCACCCTGGGCCTCGGGGGATTCCCGGGTTCGTTGCTCGGACTCGGCGGCCACCCGACCGGACTCGCCGACCGGGACCTCACCCTTTTCCTCGGCCTCCTTGGCGAGCTCCTCGCGGCGCAGCTTCTGCTCGTGACGGGACTCCAGGATCGCGGCCGACCCGGTTACAAGCACGAGGATGCCCCCCACGGCCAGCAGCAGGAATGTGCCGCGCTCACCGGGGAACTTGCCGCTGCGCAGGCCGATGACCGAGACAGCAAGCGCGCCGAGGACGACGACGATGCCGATGGTGTAGATGAATGCCTTCTCCATGGGCCGCGGATCCTACCTTGCGCTGTCGTCGGGTGATGGTCACGGCGCCCGGGCGGAGATCACGATCGCCGACCGGTCCTGCCGGCCACTGCGACCGGGCGCGCCGCAGCGGATGCGACGTGCCCGGTCGTGTGGAACCGGACCTACTCGCCGTGCTCGCGCTGGCGGAAGTGGTTGATCGCCCCGCCGGCCTTCAGTACGTCGATCTGGCGCTCGGACATCCCGTGGTGGGTGGAGATCTCGTGGTCTCCGACCGTGACCTTGACGGTGTCCTCGCCGCTGTCGAGCTGTGAGTGAATATCCTCGATCGTGACCTTGTCGCCCTGGGAGAACTTCTCCTTGTCGGACGGGTCGTCGAACAGCAGCGGCAGGACGCCGTAGCTGACGAGGTTCTGCCAGTGGATGCGGGCGTAGTCCTCGGCGACCACGGCGTGCACCCCGAGGTACCGGGGGACGATCGCCGCGTGCTCACGGGAGGAGCCCTGGCCGTAGTTCTTGCCGCCGATGACGACACCGCCGCCGTTGTCGCGCTTTTCCATCCCGCGGTCGTAGAAGTCCTCGTCGACCTGGGCGAAGGCGAACTTCGCGATCTCCGGGATGTTCGAGCGGTACGGCAGCGCCTTCTGGCCTGCCGGCATGATCGCGTCGGTCGAGATGTCGTCCTCGGCGATGTAGTAGACGTCGGCCTCGATCGTGTCCGGCAGCTTGGAGAACTGGGGCATGTCGGCGATGTTCGGGCCCTTGCGCAGGTCGCGGTCGGACATCTTCTCCTTGTCGGGCTCCAGGAGCATGGCCGTGTTGATCTCGGTCTCCTCGGGGTGCGAGAGCTTCGGGTAGCTGATGCCCTCGTCCGCGAGATCGCGAGGATCGGTGATCTTGCCCGTCAGCGCCGAGGCGACAGCCGTCTCGGGGCTGCACAGGTAGACCATGTCCTCGTCGGTGCCCGAGCGGCCCGGGAAGTTGCGCGGCATCGTGCGGAGGCTGATCTCGTCGCTGGCCGGGGCCTGGCCCATGCCGATGCAGCCGAGGCAGCCGGCCTGGTGGACCCGGGCACCCCCCTCGATCAGCGAGGCGAGGTGGCCGTCGCGGGCCAGCGCCTCGAGGCTCTGGCGGGAGGTCGGGTTGACCTCGAACGAGACCCGGTCGTGGGTCTGGCGATCGGTGAGGATCTCTGCTGGCACGGCGAAGTCGCGCCATCCGGGGTTGGCCGAGGAGCCAACGACGACCTGGTAGATCTCCTTGCCCTCGACCTCCCGTACCGGGACGACGTCACCCGGGCTGGAGGGGCGGGCGATCATCGGCACGACCTCGGAGAGATCGAGCTCCTCGGTGACGTCGTAGGAGGCGTCGTCGTCGGCCAGGATCTCCGTCCAGTCGTCCTCACGCCCCTCGGAGGCCAGGAACCGCTTGACCTCGTCGTCTGACGGGAACACGGTGGAGGTCGCGCCGAGCTCGGTGCCCATGTTGGACATCACGTGGCGGTCCATGCAGGTCAGGGTGGCGAGGCCCGGGCCGTACCACTCGATGATCCGGCCCGTGCCGCCGCTGACGCCGTGGCGGGCCAGCATGGTGAGGATCGCGTCCTTGGCCGAGGTCCAGTCGGGAAGCTCGCCGGTGAGCTTGATCCCCCAGATCTCGGGCATCTTCACGTGGAACGGCTCGCCGGCCATGGCCATGGCCACGTCCAGCCCGCCCGCGCCGAAGGAAAGCATCCCCAGCGCGCCCGCGGCGGGCGTATGACTGTCGGAGCCCAGCAGCGTCTTGCCGGGCTTGCCGAACCGCTGCTGATGGACGGGGTGGCTGACGCCGTTGCCGGGCTTGGAGAACCAGACGCCGAACTTCTCGCAGGCCGAGCGCAGGAACAGGTGGTCGTCGGGGTTCTTGTAGTCGACCTGGAGGATGTTGTGGTCGACGTACTGCGCCGAGAGCTCGGTGCGCACGCTGTCGAGGCCCAGTGCCTCGAACTCCAGCATCACCATGGTCCCCGTGGCGTCTTGGGTAAGCGTCTGGTCGATCTTCAGACCGATCTCCTCACCGGGGGTCATCTCGCCCGAGACGAGGTGGTCTTCGATCAGCTTGTGCGACACGGTCTTTCCCACGTCTGCGTTCCTCCTGGTCGGTGGCGTCGGTCCATTCATACCCCACGGCCCATCCAGCCAACCACGGTTGGCCCGCAAAACGCCGTCGGCCGGGCGCCGGCGCGCCATAGATCCCTGCGGGCCGGCGTGCGGCGGGTTGCGGGCAATCCGCCCGGTCAGACGGCTGCGCCGTCGCCGTCGGCCTCGGCTGCCGCCGGGTGTGCTTCGCCGGTATCGGTATCCCCCCTACTGCCGTCCTCGGGGGCTGACTGCATCTCGTCGTCATCGTCGTCGTCCCCGCCGGGCCAGACGCTCTGGCGCCAGCCCCGCCGCTCCCCGATCAGCGACACGACGATGCCGACCACGAACAAGCCGAGGACGGCGGCGAGGCTGACCACAGGCCCGGCCTTGACCAGGCCGGCCTCCTCGACGATGAGCTTGACCGCCACGAGACCGAGCACCACGGCAATCGTCTCGTCGAGGTAGCGAAAGCGCTTGATCAGGTGCTCGACCAACACGAACAGCGCCCGCAGGCCGAGCAGGGCGAAGATGTTCGCCGTCCAGATGATGAGCGCCTCGCGGGTGATGGCGAACGCTGCCGGGATCGAGTCGATCGCGAAGGCGATGTCGGCGAAGACGATGCTGGTCAGACAGAGAAACAGCGGCGTCGAGTACCGCTTGCCGTCGCGGCGCAAGAACCACTTTCCCTCGGGGTTCTCGGTCGTCACGGGCATGACCCGCTTGACGCCACGCACCAGCAGGTTGTTCTCGGGGTCCACGCTCTCGTCGACGCCCTTGAACACCCGGACGGCAAGGATCAGCAGGCCGATCCCCAGCAGGTAGATGAGAAAGCCGAACTGCTCGAGCAGCGCGACGCCGCCGACGATGGCCGCCCCCCGCAGGAGCAGGGCAGCCATAACACCCCAGATGATCAGCGGCGCCCGCTCCTGCGGCGAGACCCCGAAGTACGTGAACAACAACAGGAAGACGAAGACGTTGTCCAGCGACAACGAGCGTTCGATGAGGTACACGGTCGTGTAGAGCAGCGCCTGCTCGGAGTCGCGGAAGAGGAGAAACAGCGGAGCGACCGCCAGGGCCAGCAGGAACCACCCGATCGACCAGATGATCGCCTCGCGCAGTCCCGGCTCGGTCTTGCCCCTGCCGAAGAGCTTGAGGTCGGCGTAGGAGAACACCGCGACCGCGACGACGAGGCCCGCGATCGGAAGCAGCAGGCTCTCGGTCGCGGCGAGGGGCAAGAAGGGCACGGACCCACACTAGACATGCGGAGGTCCGTCGAGTCTCCAGCTGTACACGGAATCCCTTGCCTGCCTGCAGCGGCCCTAACAGGAGAACCTGCGGATCGTGCTCAAACGATCGGCCAGCGTCGTTTGGCCGCGAGCCCCGCTCGGCTCAAGCTCGCCGGACCCTTGGCCGACGACGGGGACATGGCATCGGGATCTGCTCGTGGTGCGTCGTACCGTCACACCCTGCTGGTCGGGGCTTTTGTCCTGCTCACCGGGGCCCTCCTTCTCCTCGTCGGCTCCCCGGCGGCGGATGCCGCGACGAAGGCATCCGCGTCTGCCTCCAAGCGCCCGGAGATCAGCTCGATCCGGCCCAAGAAGGCCGAGCTCGGCGACACGCTGACCATCACCGGCACGCGCTTCACAAAGGGCGAGGACAAGAACCGCATCTACTTCCGCCGTGGCCGCAAGGTCGTTTTCGTTCGCGCCGACGGCCTCTCCAGCCGCACGATCAAGGTTCGGGTGCCTGGCCGGCTCGTGCAGATCATGGGTGACCGCAACGGCGAGATCCGCACCTCTACCTTCAACTTCCGCGTCAAGAACAGCACGTACCTGAGCCGTCGCTGGACGCGTCGGATCAGGCTGAGTGTCGCCGCCCCGGATCCGGTGGACTGCGATCGCGACGGCCTGGTCAACGAGATCGAGCGGCAGGTCGGCACCGAGCCCTGCGAGCCTGACTCCGACGGGGACACGCTCTCGGATTTCTTCGAGTACGAGTCCGCCAGCGCCTGGAATGGCGGCAGCTACCCCTACCCGCGGCTCTACCCCGGCAAGCGACCGATTCCGAACCCGACGAAGGCTGACACCGACGGCGACGGCACCACCGATGACGTCGAGGACACCGACGGCGATCTCCTCACTGCAGCTGCCGAGCAGGATCTCACCGCAGCCGCCTTCCGGGCACCGCGGTGTTCCGGCGGCGACGGCCTTTTCCTCAACGACCTCACACGTGCGCGGCCCTACTACAACGACGGCCGGGCGGACTCCGACGGCGACCGTATGGCTGACGGCGCGGGCGTCCGTGACAAGACGTTCAACTACATGGGCGAGAACCTGGACTGCGACGGCTGGGTTCCGGCGATGAACGTGATGATCATTCCGGCGGCGGAGGACGAGGAGGACTCGGACACGTCGTCCGAGGACGAGCCCGACCGCTTCCTCACGCTCCGCGATCCATCGCTGTGTCCAGCTGGATCTACGAGCAGCGAGTACGGCGGCTCCTGCCTGTTCAACCTGACCGCACCCGGTGCGGCAGCGTTCGTGCAGTGCCGGACCTCCCCGCCGTCCCGCGCGGAGCTTCAGAACTGGGCGTGGCTCGACAATGCAGCCGAGGTCCGGCAGATGGGCGTCTACGGCGACCCGGTCGACCCCGACCAAGACGGTGACCTGGTACCGGATGGCTGCGACGACACCGACCACGACGGGTGGCCGAACGCGCTGGAGGTGCAGATGATGCGCGACCAGGCAGCCCGTGCGGCGTCGCTGACCAGCAAGGACGACCCCGACTTCGAGCTCGAGGGCGAGTGGAACCCGCTCGACCGTTGCGCCCCCGGCCCGGTCCTCTTCGGCCTGAGCCCCTCGGCCCAGGATTGCGATGGCATCGAGCCGCGAAGCCCCGCCGGACCCCTGGGCGGCGGAGCTGATGGGGACACCGCTCCGGCGACCCCGGCGGCCCCGGTCCCCGCCAGCAGGTAGCCGGCCGCCTCAGCCCCGGGCGCAGGATCTGACGGCGTCGTAGGCCAGCTCGAGGCCGAATCCCCGGCGCACGAGGAACCCAAGGGCCTTGTCGCGGTCGGTGCTGTCTTCCAGCGGGCGCCGCCGGTTCTCGAGAAGGGTCACTGCCCGTTCGAGCTCGGCCTGGTGTCCGTACCCGGCCAGGGCCTGCTCGATGACGGCGCTGTCGACCCCCCGCGCTTCGAGGCCGGCACGAATCCGCTCGGCCCCCCACCCCGCCAGCTCGCGCTTGTCGTGCACGAAGGCTGCGGCGAATCGCTCGTCGTCGAGGGCTCCAACCGAGATCAGCCGCTCGACGGCCACCTCGGCCACCTCGGGCGGGTACTCCCTGTCTTCCAGCCACCGCCGGGCCTCGGTGGACCCGCGCTCACGACGGGACAGGGAGCGGGACAGGGAGGCGACCGCCTTGTCGACACCGCGGCTCTCGGCCGTCGCTCCCATCGCGAGGGACCCGGACCCCTATGCCGCGGCGGCTTCTTCGCCGTCGTCGGGGCCTTCGAGAGACGCCTCGGCATCGTCCTCCTCCGGCGCCTCGCCGTCGTGGGGGGCGCGCTTGGGGATGGCAACCGGCGGAGGCATATCGATCCCGAGCTTCTCGAACACCTTGGTGTGGATCTCGATGGCGAGCTCGGGCTTTTCGTCGAGGTAGCGCTTGACGTTGTTGCGTCCCTGACCGAGACGCTCGTCGCCGTAGGAGAAGAACGACCCGGACTTCTGGATCAGGTCGTTCTCCAGCGCGAGGTCCAGCAATCCGCCGGAACGCGACACGCCCCGTCCGTACTCGATGTCGAACTCGGCCTGGCGGAACGGTGCTGCCACCTTGTTCTTGACGACCTTGACCCGGACCCGGTTGCCGACGGCCTCGGTGCCGTCCTTGAGCGTCTCGATGCGGCGGATGTCCAGACGCTGGGAGGCGTAGAACTTCAGCGCGCGACCACCCGGCTGCGTCTCGGGCGAGCCGAACATCACGCCGACCTTCTCGCGGATCTGGTTGGTGAACACGCACACCGTCTTGGTGCGGTTGAGGTTGCCGGTGAGCTTGCGCAGCGCCTGGCTCATCAGCCGGGCTTGCAGGCCGACGGTCTGGTCGCCCATCTGGCCTTCGAGCTCGGCCCGCGGGGTCAGCGCGGCGACCGAGTCGACCGCGACGACGTCGACCGCGCCGGAGCGCACGAGCACGTCGACGATCTCCAGGGCCTGCTCGCCGTGATCGGGCTGGGAGATCAGCAGCTCCTCGGTGTCCACCCCGATGCGGGCCGCGTAGTTGGGGTCCAGGGCGTGCTCGGCGTCGATGAACGCGCACACGCCGCCGCGGGCCTGGGCCTCGGCGATGATGTGGTAGACGAGCGTCGTCTTGCCCGATGATTCGGGGCCGAAGATCTCCACGACGCGGCCGCGAGGAACGCCGCCGACCCCGAGGGCGAGGTCCAGAGACAGGGCGCCGGTCGGGATCGTCGAGACCTGCAGGCCCTCCTGATCGCCGAGGCGCATGAGCGATCCCTTGCCGAACTCGCGGTCGATATGGCCCATCGCCGCCTTCAGGGCGGCGTCCTTGGCCTTCGTGTCTCCCGCGTCAACCTTGCGCAACCGTTGCTCTGCCATCAGCGTTCGTTCTCCTCATCGCCCGCATCAACGGGCAGCTCGACATGGGCCAAGGACGTGGTGTGCGCCCCGCTCGGCCGTAGGTGCGAACGGTAGACCGCGAGCCGGACGGCACCGAACGACCTGTGAGCCAGCCTAGGGGCGCGCCAGGCGCCGGGGGCGCGCCCGCCGTGCCATTGGTGCAACCGATGTCGTACGAGCCTCCGAGCGGGGACCCGGGCGCCCGCTAGATGTCCTGGTCGGCCGCGAAGGTGAGCAGGTCGGCGGCCACGAGGTCGGGCTCCTCGAGGGCGGCGAAGTGCCCTCCCGCCGGCAGCTCGGTCCAGTGGCGCACGTCGGCGATGCGCTCGATGAACGCGCGCGGTGGATGCAGGAACTCCCCCGGGGGCAGCGCGACACCGACCGGGCCGGGAATGCGCCGGCCCGGCGGCGGCTGCCAGCGGTTGCGCAGCTCCCCGGCATAGAGGCGCATCGACGAGTGACTGGTGCCGGTGGCCCAGTACATCGTCAGGAAGTCGCAGAGGGACCGGCGGTCGAACACCTGGCCGAACGCGTCGTCGCCCGCCGACCAGGCCCGGTACTTGCCGACCAGCCATCCGGCAAGCCCGACCGGAGAGTCGTGCATCCCGTAGGCGATCGAGTGCGGCTCAGCCGACTGCACGAACAGGTGCTGGCCCTTGCGTGCCCGCCAGGCCAGCGCCCGCTCGACGTAGCGCTGCTCGGTGTCGTCGAGGTCGTCCATGTCGGCGGGCGGCGGCAGGACCGAGGGCGTGGTGAGGTGCAGGCCGGCGACCACGTCGGGGTGGGCGTCGGCCAGGCGGGCGCCGATCAGGGCGCCCCAGTCGCCGCCGTGGGCCAGGTAGCGCGAGTACCCCAGCCCGTCGCGCACCAGCGTGTGGATCCGCTCGGCCACCTCGCCCCGAACCGATCGCACGATCGGTGATGGTCGACCAGCCGTAGCCCGGAAGCGACGGGATCACCACGTCGCGCCCGGCATCGCGGAGACAGCCGGCCAAGTCGAGGAACTCGATGGGCCCGCTCGGCCAGCCGTGCAGCAGGACGACGGGCGTCCGACCATCGCCGGGATCGGCTCGGAAGACGAAAGCGTGGACCCCCCCGAAGCGGACCTGGTCGATGCCGTTCAGACGCGCCTCCGTCTGGCGCCAGTCGTACTCCTCGGCCCAGTAGGTGCACAGACCGCGCAGCTCGTCGATGTCGGGGCCCAGGTCCCACCCGCCCGAGACGTGGCGGGGCCACCGGGTCCGGCGCAGGCGATCCCGGAGGTCGAGCAGCACCGACTCGGGCACCCGGATCTCGGCGCGCTCGAGCTGCGCACCTGGGTGCGGCTGGATGTCGTTGCCCTGGTCGGTCATCGTCGCTGCGCCTCCGTGCTTCGCGGTCGGTAGTCCCGGTTCCTTCGGGCGATCAGACAGGCGGATCCTGGTCGGCCAGCAGCCACCGGAGCATGTGCAGCCCCACGACGACCGACCGGTCCCGGACGTCGCTCCGCGCTCCTGGCAGCGTCGGGTCGCGGCTGATCGTCCGACCTCCCGCTCGCTTCGCGCAGAAACACACGTACCCGACCGGCTTGTCCTCGGTTCCGCCGTCGGGTCCCGCCACCCCGGTCACGGCCACTGCCACGTCGGCGCCGAATCGCGCCAGCGCCCCGTCGGCCATCGCTTCGGCGACCTCGGGCGATACGGCCCCGTAGGTGGCGATCAGGCCCGCGGGTACGTCGAGCTGCCGGGTCTTGGCCTCGTCGCTGTAGGCGACAACCCCTCCGGCCATGTAGGCCGACGCCCCGGGGCGGGCGGTGAGCCGCGCGGCCAGCAGGCCGCCGGTGCACGACTCGGCCACCGCGAGCTTCAGGCCATCGAGCGCGCCGGCGAGAATCTCCTCGGTGCTCGTGCCCTCCCCGCTGACCGCGTACTCGGCGTAGCGTGCGAGCAGGGCTTCGCGCAGCCGGGCGTCGGTGTCGGCGTGCTCGGGCTCGTAGCGGATGTCGATGACCAGCTCCGCGCCGGTCAGGCAGGTCGTGACCTCGAGGTCGTCGAGAGCCAGGTCGTCCTCGATCTCGCGCAGGCCCTTGGCCAGGGTCGATTCGGGCAGACCGAACAGCCTGACCTGGGAGGTCACGAGGTCCGGCGCGCGGGCGAGCAGCTCGGTGGCCGGCCCGGTCTCCAGCGCCTGGGGCCACATTGCGTGCAGCTCGCCCGGCGGACCCGGCATGATGATGACCACCATCCCGTCGGCGTCGAGGACCAGCCCGGGCGCCGTTCCCACCGGATCGATGGCGATCGCGCCCGCGGGGATCGTCGCCTGCTTGCGGTTGCCGGCCCGCATCGCGTCGGGGTCCAGCCGCCGCCGGGTGGCGATCTTCTGGAGGATCTTCTCGATCGTCTTCTCGAGCTCCGGGTCGAGGACCATGTCGCGTCCCGCGAAGCGCCCGACGACCGTGGCGGTCAGGTCGTCCTTGGTCGGGCCCAGGCCGCCGGTGGTGACGACGAGGTCGATGCCGAGATCGCCGCAGTGGCGCAGCGCAGCCTCGAGATCCTCCGGCCGGTCGCCCACGCAGGTGCTGTGGGCGACCTCGATCCCGAGGGAACCGAGACGCGCGGCCAGCCACGGGCCGTTGCGATCGGTCGTGCGGCCGGTGAGCAGCTCGGTGCCCGTAGCGACGATCGCGGCGCGGACGCTCACTGGCAGGTGGGGCGCTTGTCGTCGGCCAGGCGGGAGGCCTTCCGGCCGGCCCGGATGTCGAAGCCCACGCCGGCGGCCGCGCCCGGTACGGAGAGCTTGTTGCCGTTGACCGTCACGTCGGCCCCCGCGTTTCCGAGGTTGAGCCGGAAGCGCCGGCTCCGGTACGGGCCACGTGTGTCGCCGGGCTGCAGCACCACCCCGTTGACCCGCCGCTTGCCGGTGGCATCTACCAGACAAACGAACACGGGCGCTGTCGCCTCGAGCTTGACCGACGCGAGCTTGGACGCCTTCTTCTTGGCCTTGGTTTTCGTCGTGGTCGTGCGCTCCGCGTCGCGGTCCGTGGTGGTCGAGCCGGCCCGTTCGTCGGCCTTGTCGTCTCCGCCGAGGGTTCCGAGCACGAACAGGGCGCCGAGCAACACGATCACGACGGCGACGATCACCGAGCCCCGCCCCGGCCCCCTGGGGGCATCGTCGATGTTGCGTCGGCCACGCAGGACCGGCTCGCCGCCGTAGAACCGCTCGCCGGCCCCCGGGCCCTCGTGGGTGCGGCGGTACTCGTCGAGCAGGACCTGGGCGTCGAGGCCGAGCGTATCGGCATACGTACGCAGGAAGCTGCGGATGTACGCGGGGCCCGGGAGCAGATCCCACTCCTCGTTCTCCAGTGCGCGCAGATACTTGGCGCGGATCTTCGTCCGCTCCTCGAGCTCATCGATCGAGATGCCCAGCCGCAGGCGCGTCTCACGCAGGTTCGAGCCGACCTCCATCGGCCTATTGTGCCGCGTGGTGCGATCGCAGGCCAACCCGGCCCGCGGGCCATCGGCCCTGCGGCCTAGTTGTCGTCCGTCCCGCCGCTCAGGCTCGGCTCGGGCGCGGGGGTCGCGTCACCGTCCTCGCCGCCTGCCTCAGCCGGGCCAGCGGCTCCCGCCGACTGGGCGGCCAGGACCCGCGCCATGTCGGCCGCGCCAACCAGCACCTGCCGCGGCTTGGAGCCCTCATAGCCGGAGATCACGCCGCGGCGCTCGAGCATGTCGATCAGCCGTCCCGCCCGGGTGTAGCCCACGCGCAGGCGCCGCTGGACCATCGACACCGAGGCGGTCTGGGTCTCGATGACCAGCCGGATCGCGTCGTTGAGCAGGTCGTCCTGGTCGGCGTCGAGGTCGTCGTCGCCGCCCTCATCCTCGGGAGGCTCGGGTGCCTGCAGGAGCTCCTCCTGGAAATCGGGCTCGCCCTGGCGCGCCCACTGGCTCATGACGCCGTCGATCTCGTCCTCGGTGACGAACGCTCCCTGGACGCGCTGGAGCTTCGAGGAGCCCACGGGCCTGAACAGCATGTCGCCCTGGCCGAGCAGCGACTCGGCGCCGCCAGCGTCCAGGATCACGCGCGAATCGACCTGGGAGGAGACGGCGAAGGCGATGCGAGCCGGGATGTTGACCTTGATCGTGCCGGTGATGATGTCGGTCGATGGGCGCTGTGTGGCCAGCAGCAGGTGGATGCCCACGGCGCGGGACTTCTGGGCCAGGCGGATGATCGCGTCCTCGACTTCCGCCGGAGCGACCATCATCAGGTCGGCCAGCTCGTCGATCACACACAGGATGTACGGGAGCGGCGCCTCGCCGGACTTGGCCCGGGCCCGGTTGAGCTCGGGCAGGTTGCGGGCCCGGGCTTCACCCATGACCTGGTAGCGGTTCTCCATCTCGACCAGGAGGTTCGAGAGCACGTTCGACGCCACCCGGGGGTTGGTCACAACGGGAGTGAGCAGGTGCGGGACCTTCTCGTAATGGTTGAGCTCCACCCGTTTGGGGTCGACGAGCACGAGCCGCAGCTCGTTGGGCGTCGCGTGCAACAGCAGCGAGGAGAGGATCGCGTTGACGCAGCCCGACTTGCCCGATCCGGTGGTGCCGGCGACGAGCACGTGGGGCATCTTGGCCAGGTCCGTCCACACGCCGTGGCCGTTGATGTCCTTGCCCAGCCAGCAGGCCAGCGGCGAGGCGCCCTTCGGCCGGCCCTTGTAGATGTCGCCGAGGCGCACCATCCGCCGATGGAGGTTCGGTACCTCGACGCCGACGGCGCGCTTGCCCGGAATCGGGGCGATGATCCGGATCTCGGTCGCCGCCAGGGCGTAGGCCAGGTCGTCTTTGAGGTTGGAGACCTTGCCGACCTTGGTGCCCGGCTTGAGCTCGAGCTCGTACTGGCTGACGCTCGGTCCGCTGACGACCGCGCTGAGCCGGGCCTCCACGCCGTGGTGACCGAGGGCCTCCAGCAGGATCCGACCGGTCTCCTCCTGGGTCTTGCGGTCGGGACCCTCCCCGCGCTCGGAGCGCTCCAGCGCCCGGGGCGACGGCAGGCGGTAGTTGATCTCGTCGGACTCGGTGACCCCACCACGCACCGCACCCATCGGGGTCCGTGGTGCGGTCGTGGCACCGTCGGCCTCGAGCAGGCTCGGCTGCTCGGATGTCTCGGGTCCGGAGAGATCCTCGACCTCGATCTCCGGTTCGGGCTCGGGATCTGGGCCCAGGTCAATCGGATCCAGGTCGGGCTCGGGCGCCGACACCGCGATCGTGGGCTCCTCGCCTTCGGGCTCGGGCGGCCCCCAGTCCTCGTCCGGATCGACGGTGCCGAATCCGTCGGTCCCGACGTCGGCCGCCGGGCCGCGCGGCGGGGCGGGCGCCTTGCCCCGGACGGCGCCGGCGATCACGCGGGTGCGGTCCTCGGCGCGGCTCCACATGCCCGAGACGCCCCGGGCACGGTCCCCGGCGCCCTCGAGCGCCGATGCGATGGGGCGTCCCAGGACGAGCACCGTGCCGGCCACGACGAGCAAGCTGGCGAGGATGTGCGCTCCGGCCGTCTGGAACAGCGTGACCGACGCCCAGTACAGGAGCTCGCCGACCATGCCGCCGTGGTCGGAGGCGAAGTCGACGTCGAAGTATCCGGATCGCACGGGCTCCGACGGACCGATGCCGGCAGTCCGGGCGGCCAGCGCCAGCATCAGCCCGGCGCCGAGGGCACCCAGGCCGGCGATCCGCGGGGCGCCCGCGATCAGGGGACGAGCGATGAGCAGCGCGCCGGCAACACCGATGACGATCGGCAGCAGGTAGGCGGCGAGCCCGACGAGCATGCGCCCGCCCTCGAAGAGTCCCTCCCCGACGGCGCCGCCGGCCCAGCCCTCGTAGAAGACAAGCGACAGGAACACGGCAGCGGCGAGCAGCCCCAGGCCGAGCACGTCGGCCTGCAGCTGCTCCATCGTTGACAGCTTGGTGCGGCCGGCCCGCACGCGGGCAGGGACAGACTGCGTCCGGGCTTTGCCGGCCGGCTTGCGCTTGGTCGCCATGGCCCGTGCACCTTCGACGCGGCCCAGCCGGCCCCTTCCGGGCTGCGAAAACGCTCACACACCGCCATCCTTGGCCCCCGTGCACGGCAGCGACGACCTCTACTTCGCCTACGGCAGCAACATGGACAGCGGCCAGATGGCGGCTTTTTGCGGGGATTTCACCGTGATCGGACCGTGCCGGCTGCCGGGGTTCCGGCTCGCCTTCGTGCGCCGCTCCCCCCGCTGGCACGCGGGAGCCGCGGACATCGTCCGGGCCGAGGGCTGCGAGGTGTGGGGCCTGCTCTACCACGTGCCGGCAGCCGAGCTCGCCCTGCTCGACGCCAAGGAGGCGTCGGGCAACGTCCTCGGCTACCGCCGCCGCGCCGTCCGCGTGGACGACGGACGCGGCGGGCCTTGGCGGCGCGCGCTCACCTACGAGGTGATCAGCAAGGCACCCCGGGAGCTGCGGCCCCATCCCCACTACCTGAGGTTAATGGTCGACGCTGCGCGCCGCCACGGGCTTCCCGGTACCTACGTGGCGCGGCTGGAAGCGCTGGAGACAGACGCTGCAGCCCCGTCCGCTCCCCCGGATTTGGGCGGTCTTCCCTGAGGATGCGCGGCCGGCATATTCGAGGCCGGAGCGAAGAGGGGACCCTTGAAGCTACGGGTCCCGGTGGCGTCACCTGGATCGGGATGGCCGTGGTCCGCGACGATCTCGCCGATCCCGGTCTTGGGGAGCGCATCACCGATCTCGCCGGACGCCGGATGGGCAACACCGAGCGGGGTGCACTGTGCCCCCTGGACATCCTCCCCGCCCCGGAGTGCGCTGGCGCCGTGGAGGAGCTGATCGCTGGATTGCACCTCCGGCGCTCCCAGCACATCTCGGTATACCGCGAAGCCGAAGCTACCGCAGCCTGAGCCCGCTCAGAGCGCGTCGGCGTCGAGCTCGCCGCGCTCGACCAGCCCGACCGGGCGCCGCTCAGCGCCCGCGACCGTTGTAGCGCGAATGGTTGACCGGCTTCAGCGAGTACCTTGCCGAGACGCCTCTGACTGGACCGCGCCCTAAAAGGCCCTTCAAGAACTCCTGCAAACCACCAGTCTGCCTTTACCATCAGGGGAATGGGCGACGGACGCATCCTGGTTGTCGAAGACGATCGCGAGATCGCCGATGTGCTGGCCCGCTCCCTGCGGCTGGAGGGCTACGAGGCCCAGATCGCGGCCGACGGCGTTCAGGCGCTCGAGCACAGCGAGGCCTTCGCCCCCGACCTCGTCGTCCTGGACCTCGGCCTCCCCCGTCTCGACGGTGTCGAGGTGTGCCGGCGACTGCGCCAGGCCGGTGACGTCTCGATCCTCATGCTCACGGCGCGCACCGAGACCGACGACCGGGTCGACGGCCTCGACGCCGGGGCCGACGACTACCTGACCAAGCCGTTAGAGCGGCGCGAGCTGCTGGCCCGGGTACGCGCCCTGTTGCGCCGCCGGCCACCGCGGGGGTCCGCCTCGGTGGAGGTCGCAGACCTGCGGCTGAACCCCGACACCCGCGAGGTCGTCCGCGGCGGCCGCGAGCTGGAGCTGACCAACCGCGAGTTCGAGCTTCTCGAGTACCTGATGCGCAACCAGCGCCTGGTGATCAGCCGCGAGCGCCTGCTCGAGGAGGTGTGGGACTACGACCCCACCGCCATCACCAACACGATCGACGTCTTCGTGTCGAACCTGCGCCGCAAGCTGGAAGCCGAGGGCGAACCGCGCCTGCTGCACACCAAACGCGGCGCCGGGTACGTCCTGCGCGAACCATGATCCGCCGCTTCAACCAGATGCCGGTGCGGTGGCGGATCGCCCTTGCGTCGGCGGCGATGACGACCGTCATCCTGATCGGCTTCGCCGTGGTCGTCGGCCGGCTGGCCACCGATCGCCTGCACACGGACTTCGACGCCGATGTCCAGACGGCCGCTCTGACCCTGGGCCAGCAGCTCGAGGTCGGGGACGCCTCCGACTTCGGGCAGCTGTCGATCATCCGCGGTCCGGACCTCGAGGACTACGCCCGGCCCCAGCAGGCCGAGATCCGGGTGGTGCGCGCCGACGGAGCGGTGATCGAAGCCACCCGGGGCGCTCCCAACCTCGGCGCGCCGACGCCCGGGCTGCTCGAGTACGGCTCGGTGCTGGTGTCGACGGTTCCCGCCCGCTCGCGCATCGATCGCGGCGGTCCCGTGTACATCCAGTACGCGCGCTCCATGACCGGGCTGGAGTCGACGATCAACCGCCTCTACGTGCTGCTGGCCGGCGGCGTGCTCGCGGCCGCCGCCCTGTCGGGACTGGCCGGGCTGACCATCGCCGGCCGGGCCATGGCCCCCATCTCCCAGCTGACCAGCGCCGCCCGCGAGATCGCCCGGTCCCGCGATCCGTCGGTCACGATCCCCCAGCCTCGCGCCGAGGACGAGGTCGCCGAGCTGGCGCGCACACTCGACCAGATGCTGCGCTCGCTCGACGAGGCCCGCGCCGAGACCGAGCACGCCATGGAGCGCCAGCGCGAGTTTGTCGCCGATGCCTCCCACGAGCTGCGCACCCCGCTGACCGCCGTGCTGGCGAACCTCGAGCTGCTGCAGGAGAGCCTGTCCGACGAGGCGGACGACGAAGGCGAGATGGTCGACGCCGCCGTGCGCTCCAGCCGCCGGATGAGCCGCCTGATCGCCGACCTGCTGCTGCTGGCCCAGGCCGACGCCGGCCACCAGAGCGGGCGCCAGGCGTTCGACCTCGGGGACGTCACGAACGACGCCGTGGCCGAGGCCGGCGCCGCGGGCGATGGCTCCCACCCCGTGTCGGTGGAGGTCTCGGGCCCCGTCGCGGTAACCGGCAACCGTGATGCCATCCACCGCCTCGTCGTGAACCTCGTCGAGAACGCGCTGCGCTACACGCCGCCCGGGACGCCGGTCGACATCGCCGTGCGCGACACGCCGGACGCAGCCGTGCTCGAGGTCGCCGACCGCGGCCCGGGGATCCCGCCCGAGATCGCCGACACGCTGTTCGAACGGTTCGTGCGACACGGCGGGGACCGCGGGGCCGGGGGCACCGGACTGGGGCTGGCCATCGTGCGGGCCGTGGTCGATGCCCACGGCGGCACCGTGGCCGTCGACAGCCCCGAGCAGGGGGGCGCGCGCTTCGTTGTCACGCTGCCCGCGGCACCTCCAACCGAGCCGCTACATGACCGCCCGGCGGTGGTCGAGCGACCCGTCAGCGGTCCGGTCCCGCCAGTTTCACGACCTTCTTAGCGCGGGTTTACCGCCGGTTAAGGACGGCCGCCTACCGTGGTTTTCGGGATGAGACAGGCCCGCCGGGGCACCCTCCCGCCGCCTCGGCGGGCCGTCCTGTCCCCCACACCACACCCAGATCCCTCTCTGAGTGTCGAGCCCTCCGGAGCAGTTGACCCGGGGGGCTCGCTTTGGTTGGCGCCCGGTCTCAGACCTCGACGACGACGGGCAGCACCATCGGACGCCGCTTGAAGCGCTTGTAGACCAGCGAGGCGATCTCGTCGTGCAGGTCCTCCTGGATGACGTCGAGGTCGCCGACCCGCTCCTTCGCCATCTTGTCGAGCAGGTCCTCGACCGCGTCGCGGATGTCGTCGAGGTCGCGGTCGACGTCGTCGCCCAGTGGCACGCCGCGGAGCACGACCTCGGGGTCGGACACCGAGCGCCCGTCCTCGTCGATCGTCGCGACGACCATGATCACCCCGTCGCCGGCCAGCGTCCGGCGGTCACGCAAGGCGGCGTCGCTGGGCTCGCCGAGCTCGAGGCCGTCGACGAGGATCACGCCGCTGGGCTCGGGCTCGCCGAACCGGGCACCGCGCTCGTCGATCTCCAGGGGCAGGCCGTTGCGCGAGCGGAAGATGCAGTCGGGGTCGATGCCGACCTGCTCGGCCAGCGTCGCGTGCAGCCGCAGCCGCTGGTGGTCGCCGTGGACGGGCAGCACGTACGTCGGCCGGGTGAGGTTGAGCATCAGCTTGAGCTCCTCCCGCCAGCCGTGGCCCGACGCGTGGATCGGCGCGTCCTTGGCGGTGATCACCCGGGCGCCGATCTCGAAGATCCGGTCGATCGTCTCGTTGACCGAGCGCTCGTTGCCGGGCACCGGGGTGGCCGAGAAGATCACGGTGTCGCCGTCGTGGAGGGAGATCTGGCGGTGGTCGTTGTTGGCCATCCGGCGCAACGCCGACAGCGGCTCGCCCTGGCTGCCGGTACAGATCACGACGACCTTCTCGTCGGGAAAGTCCTCGATCTCGTTGGGCTGGATGAGCGTGCTCTGGGGGGCCGAGGCGATGCCGAGGTTGCTGGCGATGTTGAAGTTCTTGCGCATCGACCGGCCGACGAGCGCCACCTTGCGGTTCAGCGCGACGGCGGCGTCGATGGCCTGCTGGACCCGGTGCACGTTGGAGGCGAACGAGGTGACGATGATCCGCCCCTCGCAGCCCCCGAAGACCTCCCGCAGCGCCGGCCCCGTCGTGGCCTCCGACGGTGCGGTCCCGGGGCGATCGGCGTTGGTCGAGTCACCGCACAGCAGCAGCAGCCCGTCGCGGCCCAGCTCGGCCAGGCGCCACAGGTCGGCCGGGCGGCCGTCAACGGGGGTCTGGTCGAACTTGTAGTCGCCGGTGAAGAAGATCGGCCCGAGCTCGGTCGTGATGATGACCCCGCGCGCGTCGGGAATCGAATGCGACATGTGCACGAGCTCGATCGAGAACGGACCGTGCTCGACCACCTCGCCGTCCTCGAGCTCGGTGAGCGGGGTGTCCTTGAGCTTGTGCTCGTCGAGCTTGGAGCGCACCATGCCGACGGTCAGGCGGCCGCCGTAGACCACCGGCACGTCACCGATCTCGCGCAGGACGTAGGGCAACGCCCCGACGTGGTCCTCGTGGCCGTGCGTGAGCACGATGGCCTCGATGTCGTCGGCGCGGTCGCGCAGGTAGGAGAAATCCGGGAGCACGAGGTCGATACCCGGATGCTCGGGGGTGGGGAACATCAGGCCGGTGTCGACGACGACGATCCGGCCCTCGTACTCGACGACCGACATGTTCTTGCCGATCTCGCCGAGCCCGCCGAGCGGCAGGATCCGCAGCGTGCCGGCCATCAGGCGGCCGTCCGGTCGCCGAGGAGTCCGTGGCGACGCAGCGTCTGCGCGAGGACCTCGCGCGCCTCGTCGCCCGGCGGGTGCATCGGCAGGCGCATGGTCGGCTCGCAGTGACCCTGGAGGGCCAGCGCGGCCTTGACCGGAATCGGATTGGTGAGGATGCCCATAACGTCGTAGATCTCCCGAAGGTCGTTGTCGATGTCGCGTGCTCGTTGTTCGTCGCCGGCGCGGGCGGCCTCCCACAGTTCGCGCATCTGCGGCCCGACGAGGTGCGATGCGACGCAGATGCCCCCCGTCCCCCCGGCCAGCAGGCAGTCCAGCAGCCCGTCGTCGTTGCCGGCCAGCAGGTCGAGACCGTCGATGGCCGCGAGCTGCTCGTTGTTGGCCTGCTTGACCGCGTCCACGCCATCGATCTGCGCGAGCTCGGCCAGAAAGTCCGGATCGAGGTTGATGACCACGCGTGACGGGATGTTGTAGAGGATCACGGGCAGCCCAACCTCGGCGATGGCCCGGTAGTGCAGGCGCAGGCCGTCCTGGGTTGGCTTGTTGTAGTACGGCGTCGTGACCAGGCAGGCGTCGGCACCGGCCTGCCTCGCGGCGGCGGTGAGGGCAACGGAGTGGCGCGTGTCGTTCGTCCCGGTACCGCAGATGACCGTCGCGCGGTCGCCCACCTCGTCGCGGACCGCTTCCACGAGGGTCACGTCCTCGGCGTCGCTGAGCGTCGGGGATTCGCCCGTCGTCCCGCAGACGACGATCCCGTGCGATCCGTTGTCGATCAGGTGGGACGCGAGCCGGCGTACGGCCGGGAGGTCGAGATCGCCGGACGCCGTGAACGGCGTGACCATGGCGGTCAGGATTCCCTCGGTCGGCTTCACGGGGCGAGTATCGCGCGATTCAGGCATGGACGGGCGGCCGCGCGTCGGCCCAAGGGTACTCGCGCTCCAGCTGGGCCGCGACACGGATCAGCAGATCCTCGCGGCCGTGGGCCGCCACGAGCTGGACCCCGATCGGCAAGCCCTCCTCGCTGCGTCCGAGCGGGACCGAGATGGCGGGCTGTCCGGTCACGTTGAACAGGGCGGTGTACTGCCCGGTGACCGTCGACCGCCGGAACCCGCCCATGGGGTCGCCGTCGGGGGGCGTGAACGTGCCGAGCTCCGGCGGCGGCTCACCCACCGTCGGGGTCAGCAGCAGATCGTTGCCCTCCGTCCACCAGGCAGCGAGCATCCGCGTCATCCGCTGGTGCTGGTGGATGGCCTCTAGTAGATCGGCTGCCCCGTGCTTGCGACCTTCCTCGGCCAGCGCCCACGTCGTGGTTTCGAGATCGTCGGGGCCCAGCTCACGTCCGAGGATCGCCGCCATCTGGTTCAGCGTCCAGTCGACGTTCGCCGCCCAGCGCAGGGTGAACGTCTGCATGACGCCGGGCTGGTCGAGTCCGCCGGGGCGGCCGTCGTGCACGTCGTGCCCGAGGGCGGCGAGCTTCTCGGCGGCGGCCCGGGTGTGCTCTGCGCACACAGGATCCAGGGTGAGGTCCTCCAACAGCGGCTCGGCGATCACGCCGATCCGCAGGGTCCCCGGGTCGGCCTCGAGTTCGTCGACGTACGGCCGGGTAGGCGGCTGCGCCACGTAGTGATCGCCGGGCGACGGTCCGTGGACTGCGTCGAGAAATGCGGCGGTATCGCGGACCGTGCGGGTGACGGCGAGCTCGCTGACCAGCGCGGCGTTGGGCTCGCCGAGCACCGGGCCCATCGTCACCCGCCCGCGAGAGGGCTTGAGGCCGACCAGGCCGCACATCGAGGCCGGCAGGCGGATCGATCCACCACCGTCGTTGGCGTGAGCGAGCGGCACCATCCCCGAGGCGACCGCCGCGGCGGCCCCCCCGCTCGAGCCGCCCGGGGTGCGGCCCGTGTCCCACGGGTTCTTCGTGGCGCCGTAGGCGACCGGTTCGGTCGTCGGCACCAGGCCGAGCTCGGGCACGTTGGTCTTGCCGCAGATGACGAACCCGGCCTGCCGGATGCGCTGGGTGAGCACGCTGTCCACCGGTGCCGTGAACCCGGCCTCCTTGAGGGCGCGCATGCCGACGTGGAACGGGGCGCCGGCCACCATCGCGCCGATGTCCTTCATCAGCATCGGTACCCCGGTGAACGGCCCGTCGGGGAGCCCGCCCTTCGCGGCTTCGCGGGCCTGGTCGAACAGCGGGTGGATGACAGCGTTGAGTTCGGTGTCCAGGGACTCGATGCGGGCGATCGCCGCGTCGACGAGCTCCGCCGCCGATGCGTCGCCTCCGCGGACCAGGGCGGCCTGGCCCGTCGCGTCGAGCGTTGCCAGGTCGGCGCCGGGGGTCATCCGTCGCCTCGCTCATGGGTCTCGGTCGGGGGGTCGTCGTCGCCTGCGAACTCCGGAGGCACCGCGTCGGGCCAGCCCAGCTCTTCTTCGAGCTGGGCGGCCAGCGACAGCAGGGTGACCTCGTCGTTGGGGCGGCCCACGAGCTGGGCCGACAGGGGCATGCCCTCCGAGAACCCCCCGGTCGGGATGGAGGCGGCGGGCTGGCCGGTCACGTTCCACATCTGGGTGAACGGCACGTAGCGGGTCATCCCGTCGAGTGTTCGCAGCGCCCCCTGGCCCTCCCAGCGGCCGACGCGCGGCGGCAGGTGCGCCAGCGTGGGCATGAGGATCACGTCGTGGTCGATGAGCAGCGAGTTGACGCGCTCGGCCCAGGTCGGCTCGGCCTCCCGGACCTTGTGCAGGACCGCGTCGGGGACGAGCCCGCCCAGGCGGGCCATCTGGCGCGTCCGCCGCTCGAGGCGCTCGGGACGATCGACCTGCTGGGCGTCGTCACGGATGCCGCGCAGGTACCGCGGGAGCAGCATCAGGGTCGCGAGCGGGCCGCCGGCTTCGATCGTGCCCGGCTCGACGTCGTGGCCGCAGGTGCGCAGCGCGTCGACCACCTGTTGCACGCCGTCGTGGGCCGCCTGGGTGACGGGCAGCCACGGCAACATCGGCTCGGTCACGACCGCGATCCGCAGCCGGCCGGGATCCCGCTCGGCCGCGGCGGCGAACCCGTCAGCCGGGAGGTTGGGCGCGTGGGGGTGATCGGCGGCGACGGCGTCGTAGAACATGGCGCTGTCGAGCACCCGGCGGGTGAGCGGGCCTGCCGTCGAGAGGCCGTGCCAGTGATCGGTCGCTGGAGCGAGCGACACCCGCCCGCGCTGGGGCTTGAGCCCGAACAGCCCGCAGGCCGCCGCGGGGATCCGGATCGACCCCGCCCCGTCGGAGCCCAGGGCGGCTCCTACCAGGCCCGCCGCGACCGCAGCGGCCGTGCCCCCGCTGGAGCCCCCGGTCTGGCGCCCGGTGTCCCAGGGGTTGCGCGTCGCGCCCCACGCGGCCGACTCGGTGAAGCCCCACTGGGCGAGCTCGGGCGTCGTGGTCTTGCCGACGATGACGGCCCCGGCCTCGCGGAGGCGACGCACGACCTCCGCGTCGGCGGTGGCCACGGTCTCGTTGGCCGCGGAGCCCTGGGTGGTCACATCCCCCTCGACGTCGAAGACATCCTTGATCGCGATGGGGACGCCGAGCAGGGGCCGGTCGTCTCCGCCACCGCGGGCGTCGTCGGCCCGGTCGGCCTCGGCCAGGGCCTGCTCCCAGTAGACGGTCCGGAAGCTGTTGAGCCGCCCGTCGTGGCGACCGATCCGGGCGAGGCACAGCTGCGTCAGCTCGCCGGATGAGACCTCGCCTGCGGCAAGGGCCTGCGACTGGGCGGCCAGACCGGAGAAGGCGAGATCGGAAGAGCGCACGCGGCGAGTCTATGCGGACCGAGGGTCGAACCCGGGACCTGCGGACAGACGACGGGCGCCGCCCCCGCGAGGGAGACGACGCCCGTGGTAAGGACTGGTGCGGGACCGGGAGGTGCCGGGGTTGGGGGCTGGTTGGTCGGTTTGTCCGGCCGTGTCACACG
>JBPCPM010000149.1:0-40256 GCA_050999155.1 Solirubrobacterales bacterium | reverse complement strand
CCCACGATCCCCGCATTTGCTGTTCAGTGTCTTGGCCTCCCCTCCCCGGTCCCCCTGCCCGCGCCCCCCAGGTCCCTCTCTACTCGCGGACTTGGAAGGAAGAGCCGCAGCCGCAGGCGGCGACGACGTTGGGGTTGTTGACCTTGAAGCCGGCCCCCTGGAGGCCGTCGACGAAGTCGACCTCGGAGCCGTAGACGAACCGCATGCTGGGCTCGTCGACGATCACCCTCACACCCTGGAGCTCGAACTCGTGGTCGGTGTCCTTCTTGACGTCGAAGGCGAGCACGTACTCGAAGCCCGAGCAGCCGCCACCCTTGACGCCGACGCGCAGCGCCTGCTCCTCCTCGCCGGTCTGAGACCCGAGCAACTCACGCACCTTCTCGGCCGCGTGATCGGTCAGGCGGATGGGATCGGACTTGATGGTGGTTTCGGTGGCGCCCATGGGCTGGCATTCTATCGACTGAATCGCCCCGGCCCAAGGGGGGATCAGGAATCGGGCGTCGCCGGTGGCTCTCCACCGTCCTGCCCGTAGCGCCACTGCAGGTACTCCAGGATCCGCTTGGAGTCATGGATGATCTCGTCGCCGTCGACGAGCACCGGCACGTGGAGCTGTCTGGTCAGGTGCTCGATCTCCGGGCGCTCGGCCCGGCGCAGGGAGACGCGCTCGGTCTTGTGGTCCAGGTCCAGTTTCTGAAGCCGCCGTTCGACCGTGCCGCACGGGCACAGGCGGTTGGTGCGGGTGTGGCAGCGGTACAGGACGCGGGCCACGGTCAGCGCGAGAACGGGCGCAGGGAGACCCCTCGGCCGGCAAGCCCGACCGCGCGCCCGGCCATCCGGAGCGGCGCCATCGGCCCCGATGACTCGGCCACGGCGTTGTCGCCGAGCTGCTGGACCCACCAGCTGACGGTGTCCTCGAGCGTCTCCTCGTGGGGGCGCGCCTCGAAGCCGATGTCCCGCTTGGCCTTCGCCGAGCGGTAGGTCCACCACCGCGAGGCCATCTTCGCCTCGTTGAGGTTGAGCCCGGAGTCCACCCCGACCGTCCGGGCCACCTGGGCCGCCGCCACCGCGGCGCGCCCCGGAAGCTGGATGCCGGGCCGGACGCCGCTGATCCGCGACAGGTCGGCCATCAGCCGGCTGGCTGTGAAGTTGCGGCCACCGAGCACGTAGCGCTCACCCACCTCGCCCTTGCGGTCGGCCAGCAGCACGCCGCGGGCGACGTCGCGCACGTCGACGATGTTGACCCCGCCGCTGAGGTAGACGGGCACCTCGCCGCGCAGGAAGTTGCGCACGAAGTAGGTGGAGCTGGCGTAGACGTCGCCGGGACCCATCGCCCAGGTGGGGCTGACCACGACGACCCCGAGGCCCTGGGCGGCGACGCGCATCGCCTCGATCTCGGCCTCGTGCTTGGAGTTGATGTAGGGGATCGACAGCCGGCCCGCGTTGAACACCGCGTCCTCGTCGACGGTGCCCGACTCCGGCGCCGGACCGAGCGCGGCCGCGGCAGAGACATGGACGACGCGTCCGACGTCGGCGGCCAGCGCGGCCTCCAAGACGTTGCGGGTGCAGGTGACATTGGCGCCGAACAGCCGGTCGTTGTCTGCCGGATCGAGGGACACGAGCCCGGCGGCGTTGACGATCTTGTCCACCCCGGCCACGGCGCGGGCGGCGCCGTCGGGGTCGCGCAGGTCGCAGCTGACGTACTCGAGGTCCATCGAACGCAGGTTGTCGGTGCGCGAACGCTCGCGCACCGAGACGCGCACGTCGTCGCCGCGGCGACGCAGCGCGCGCACGATGTGCGACCCGACGAAGCCGGTTCCCCCAGTCACCAATACCGTTGCCACGCCTCGCACCGTACCGATGGCGGTGATACAAACGCCCCATGGGACAGACCTCCGTCGTCGCCGACACCACCCACTACCTACCCGGAGCGCTCGTGGCCGCCGAGCAGATCCACGAAGTGAGCCTGCACGTGAGTCTCGAGGGCCACGAGCAGCGCGAGTCGGAGATCACCGACTACGACGAGTTCTACGGCCGCCTGGCCCGCTCGGCAGAGAGCGTCGCGACCTCCCAGCCCTCGGTGGGCGAGTTCATCGAGGTCTACGAGCCGCTGCTGGCCGACGGGGGCGAGATCGTGTCGATCCACCTGTCCGCCGGCATCTCGGGGACGTTCGAGTCAGCCCGCCAGGCACGCCAGACGCTGATCGACGACGGTCGCGGCGGAGAGCGGATCGAGCTGTACGACTCCCGCTCGGCGGCTGGCGGGTTCGCGCTCGTCGTGCTCGCCGCTTCCCGCGCCGCTGCTTCGGGGGCGAGCGCCACCGAGGCAGCGGCCCGAGCCCGCCAGGCCCGCGAGGCGCTGCAGATGTGGTTCGCCGTCGACACCTTGGAGTACCTGCGCCGGGGGGGACGGATCGGCGGCGCGCAGGCCTTCATCGGCTCCCGGCTGCAGATCAAGCCAATCCTCACGATGGAGGAGGAGGTCAAGGCCGTGGACAAGGTCCGGACCCGCCGTCGTGTCTACGACCGCCTGCTCGAGTACGCCCGCACGGTCCACGAACAGGGCTCCGACGCCTGGCTTCTCCAGCACATCCAGGACCCCGAGACGATCGAGCGCCTCCGAGCCGACTGCACGGAGATCTTCGGCCGCCCTCCGGTCCTCGTATCGGAGATCGGGCCCGTGCTCGGCTCCCACTCCGGCCCGGGGCTGCTGGGCATCGGGGCGATGCCTGCGGCGCTGCTGGACTAGAGCGGTGTTCTAGTCGCGTCGGGCGGCGATCGCTGCTATCCCGCCGCCGACGATGAACCCGGCGACCACCGCGCCCACCATCACCTTCGTCCGGTGCTGGTGCAGCTGGCGGCGCCAGTCGGCGATCTCGGTGGCCTTCCAGCGCAGCTGCTCGACCGACTGGCCGAGCTCCTTGCGGGTGCGCTGGATGTCCGCGCGGATCTGCTCGGGAGTGCGGTCCCGGGCCACCGGCGCGCGATCTCCGGCGGGGCTCACTTGGCTGTCGCCTTCGTCGACGTGGGCCGGGTCAGCTGGGGATCGTCGACGGCACCAGCGCGCCGCAGCTCGGCCAGGGCGGCCTCGGCCTCGGCGATGGCCATCTCCGGCGTGGGCGGGGTGCCCTTGTCGAACAGGCGCTTGACGATCAGCCCGGCGATGGCGGCCAGGACCAGAAACGCGCCGGCCTCGATCAGGTAGCCGAGCCAGATGGCGGTGGTGACGCCGAGAAGGTCGTTGATCAGCAGGGCGATGCCGTGGAGCAGCAGCAGCCCGGCTGCGATAAGAAAGACGGCTGCGGCACCGCCGACGGCCGCGCCCTTGCCCAGGCTCTTGACCTTCGCCTGGACTTCGGCCTTGGCCAGCGCGATCTCTTCGCGGACCAGCAGCGCGCCCTTCTCGGAGGCCTCGCTGACGAGCTCGCCGATGGAGCGGTCACGGACCTCGGGCGGAACCGGTTCGCGCTCAGCCACGGAGCCACCTCAGCGCGATGGCCAGCGCCAAGCCGGCGGCGAAGGCGCCCCCGACGTACAGGGCGGCGTTGTCGACGAAGGGATCGTGCTCGTGCGCGGGCCCGAGGTTTCCCGTCGCACCCTGGTTGACGTGCTCTCCCGCTCCGGTCGGCGCCCCTTGGGCGTCCCCGGACCCCGCTGTCGTCTTGGCCTGCCGGGCGCGCGTGGCCGCCGCGGCCGGATCGACGGATCCGCCGGCGCCGGCGTTGACGCCAGCCTCGGAGGCGGTTGTCGGGGTCTTCTTGGGCTCGCTCATGCGTAGTGTCCGTCCCCCTGGCCGGTGCGGGCCAAACCGGAGGTGCGGAGAGGTCGGAGCCAGTAAACCAGTTCGGCCGTCGCCTCAGGCGCCCGGGGACGCGGCCAGTCCACCGAACAGCGTGTCGACGACCGTGCGCTCGGCCTGGCGCAGCTCGTCGTCGCCGGTGGCCAACAGCCCGAAGATCCAGCCTGACAGCAGCTGCTCGATAGCGCCGTAGAACCAGACCGAGATCACCATCGGGTCGACGTCGTCGCGTAGCTCGCCGCGTTCCTGGCCCTCGCGCACGATCTCGGCGATCAGCCGGTAGGCCTCGCCGATCTCGTCGAGGTGGATCTGCCCAAACGAGTTCGCCGCCCGGGTCACCTCGACGATGATCACCTTCATCATCTCCGGGTCGCGGCGGTAGGAGTCGGTGATGAACCGGGCCACCTGCTCCAGGCGGGCCCGGGCGGTCTGTTGCTCGCGCTCGGCGGCGGCGATCGCGTCGAGCATCAGTCCCCAGCGCTCGGTGAACAGGACCGACAGGATCTGCTCCTTGGAGCGGAAGTAGTGGTAGACGAGGCCGTAGGCGACGCCAGCCTCGTCGGCGATGTCGGCCACGCGGCAGGCGTGAAAGCCGCGGCGGGCGAAGACGCGGACGGCCGCGCGCAGGATCACGCGTCGCTTTTCGATGGCTGCCGTGGTGGGGGTCACGCGACCACCGCCTGGGCAGTCGTGATGCCGGGCGCCCGGTAGGCGCCGGGCCGGCGGTTGGCCAGCGAGGGGAACCGTTCGCGCAGCTCGGCCATGCGGCAGAAGTCAAGGTCGGCGACCACGACGGTCTCCGCGACGTCGGGGGCGGTGGCGAGGACGGTCCCCCAGGGGTCAACGATCATCGAGCGCCCGTAGGAACGGTAGTGCGGCTCGGCCGTGCCGTACTGGCCGGCGGCGACGACGAAGAGCTGGTTTTCGATCGCCCGCGCCCGCACCAGGACCTCCCAGTGGTCGCGCCCCGTGGCGGCCGTGAAGGCGGCGGGACAGGTGATGAGTTCGGCCCCGGCCACCGCCAACTCGCGGTACAGCTCGGGAAAGCGCAGGTCGTAACAAACCGTCAGACCGACGCGGCGGTCGCCGAGCGGGGCGAGCACCGGCTCGGTGCCTGCCCTCTCGAGGTCGGACTCGCGGTACGCGGTCCCCTCGACCTCGACGTCGAACATGTGGATCTTGCGGTAGGCGGCGACGTGGCGACCCTCGCGGTCGAACAGCACCGAGGTGTTGTGCAGGTGATCGCCGTGGCGCTCGACGATGCTGCCCGCGACGACGGCGAGGCCGAGGTTCCCGGCGAGGCCTGCGATCGCGGTGAGCGACGGGCCGTCGAGCGCTTCGGCCGAGCCGGCCAGCGCCTCGGCCGACCCCAGGCACAACCACTTCTCCGGCAGGACCGCGAACTCGGCCCCGGCGCCGGCGGCGCGCCGGAGCAGGCGGGTCGCGGCGTCGAGGTTCGCCTCGGCGTCCGATCCCGAGTTCAGCTGGATGGCGGCGACACGCATGGTTCGCGGTCAGCGTCCGATGGCCCCCACAGGTGCCGCTGACCACCCGGAAGTATAGGCGCGATCGGTGTTCGGAACCTGCCCGGCGGAGGGCCACTCCGCGAGCGATCGGTGATTGGATAGGGCCGTGTCCGGCGATGCCACCGACCCCCGCACCCCGGGGCGCCCGACCGTGGGGATGGTCGGAGGGGGTCAGCTCGCACGGATGAGCCTGGCTCCCGCGGCCGCCTTGGACGTCGAGCTGGTGGTGCTGGCCGAGCGGCCCGAGGACCCGGCCGTCCGGGCGGGCGCAGGGTACGAGCTCGGCAGCCCGGACGACGCGGACGCCCTGCTACGACTCGCCGCTCGCGCCGACGTCGTGACCTTCGACCACGAGCTCGCCCCTCCCGAGGACCTGCGGCGCATGGCCGGGAGCGGCGTGTCGATGCAGCCACCCCCGGCGGCCCAGCTCCACGCCCAGGACAAGCTCGTGCAACGGGCCCGGCTCGGCGAGCTCGGCCTTCCCGTTCCCGCCTGGTCGGAGGTCGCCTCGGCATCGGAGGTCGAGGCCTTCGCCGAGCCCCACGGCTGGCCTGTCGTGCTCAAGACGGCGCGGGGCGGCTACGACGGCCGGGGCGTGTGGATGCTCGACGGTCCGGAGGAGGCCGCGGCCACCGTGGGTGACCTCATCCGCGATGGCACCGATTCCCGTGTGCTGGTCGAGGAGCGCGTGGAGATCGACCGGGAGCTCGCAGTCCTGGTCGCGCGCAATGCGGAGGGCGACGCGGTGGTCTACCCCGTGGTCGAGACCGTCCAGCGCGACGGGATCTGCCACGAGGTCCACGCCCCCGCGCCGATCGACGAGCGCGAGGCCCGCGAGGCCCAGGCGCTGGGCATGGCCATCGCCGAGGAGTTGCGGACCACGGGCATGCTCGCCGTCGAGCTGTTCGCCACCCCCGACGGGCTGGTCGTCAACGAGCTGGCCATGCGACCCCACAACTCCGGGCACCTGACCATCGAAGGATGTATCACCTCCCAGTTCGAGAACCACCTGCGCACCGTGCTCGGCTGGCCCCCCGGCCGCCCGGAGCTCGTCGCCCCGGCCGCAGTGATGGTCAACGTGCTCGGCCCGGAGGACGGCAGCGACCCGGCGTCGCGGCGGGAAGCGGCGCTGGCCGTCCCGGGCGCACACGTGCACCTGTACGGCAAGGCGTCGCGCCCGGGCCGCAAGCTCGGCCACGTCACGGCCCTCGGTGGCGACATCGAGGACGCGCTGTCGGTGGCCCGGGAGGCCGCAACGAGACTCGCCGGAGGTTCGGTCCCAACCGACTCTAGATAGACACCCCAACGTGCGGCTTTTGTGCGCGTCAACGGCCCGCAGCGTCCGCCTGATCGCGTAGCGTCGCACCCATGAAGATGGCCAGCCTCGTAATCAAAGCTCGTGACCTCGACAGCGACACCCAACACCGCGCAACCAGCGAGGTGGTCATTCCTGGGACCCCCGCCGAGCGCCGACAGCAGATGATTGAGGCCGTCAGAGCGTCTCATCCGGATGCCTCGATTCGCTCCTTCGACGAGGCCGGAGCGACCTTCCTCGATCGGGACAATCTCATCGTCACCTTCTACGAGGATGTCCAAGCCCTGGACAACAACACGCAAACCGGAGACGACGAGCAGCAGGAGCTGTTCGCAGCCTGACCCGGTAGGGATGGCGGCTCCCGAGAGCCAGCTATCGCTGGAGACGGCCGCAGTCCGAGGGCGGCTGTTTTCGACTCGCTTTCTCAGCGACCATCTTCCCGCCCGCCCCGAGTGGGGCAAAGTGGACGTCGCAGAACTCCTCTCCGTCCTCGGAGACCTGTGGTCCAGCGAGCGGCTGGCCGCAGAGTCGATGAACGAGAGCCAGACAGAAGAGCGCCTGATCAAACCCACGCTCACGGCCCTGGGCTTTTCATGGCTCGTGCAGCCTGGGATGGCGGCCGCCGGCCGCCGGGTGACTCCCGACTTCGCACTGTTCACCACCGATGCGAATCGCGCGCTTGCGGCCGAGTCCGACGGCCGAGCCCAGTTTGAACGCGCGGCCGCGGTGGCAGACGCAAAACACTTTGGTCGCCCGCTGGACAGCCGGGCCGGAGAGTCACTCTCCGGCGACCCGGTGGCGCAGATCCTGACCTACATGGTCTTCGCCGGCCAACCGTGGGGCATCCTCACCAACGGCCGCCACTGGCGCCTCTACAGCGCAGAAGCAGACCGTGCCGAGGCTCCGTACCTCGAGATCGACGTGGCCGCCGCCATCGAGAACGAAGACCTCACGGCACTGCGGATCTTCCTCCTGTTCTTCGGAGCTCAGGCCTTCACCGCCGGGCCCACGGGAAGAACCTTCCTCGCCGAGGCCCTCGCCGAGAGCTTCGCCCGCACAGCCACGGTGGGAGAGGCCCTCGTCCAGCAGGTCAAGATCGCGGTGCCTCTGCTGGCGACTGGCCTCCTGGGCTCCGATCCGCGGACCCGGGAGTCGCTCGACCGTGCCTACACGCACGCACTCGTCGTGCTGTACCGCATCCTCTTCTGCGCACACGCAGAGGGCCGCGGCCTGCTGCCGATCGGAAACACCCACTACGAGGCGTACAGCGCTCGGGCCCACTCCCGCAAGATCGCAGCTGCTCTCGATGGCGGGCGGGTCCTCAGCAGCCGTTCCGACGATCTGCACAACGATCTTCGCGGTCTGTTCCGAATGGTCGACCTCGGCGAGCCCGACCTCGGCGTCAACGAGTACGACGGCGGCCTGTTCAATCCGGACACCCACCCTTGGCTCAAAAACCGAACCGTCCCTGACTCGCTGCTCGCACCGGCCGCCGATCGCATCTACCGGGTCCACGGAGAGTTCGTGGACTACGCCGATCTGGCCGTCCGTCATCTCGGAACGGTCTACGAGCACCTGCTGCGGTTCATGCTCGCGGAGAGCGAGGACGGCGACCTCGAACTCGTCGAGAATCCGAACCGCAAGTCATCAGGCGTCCACTTCACCCCCGTGTACATCGTGGACCACATCGTCCGCACGACCCTGGACCCGGTGTTCGACCGATGCTCGAACGCCGCGCACCAGGCTGGCCTCTCCGGCGAACAGGCGCTCCATCACTTCTTGGAGATGCGCGTCCTCGACCCGGCCATGGGCAGCGGGCACTTCCTCGTGTCAGCGACAGCCCACCTCGCGCGGCGGATCGCCGACGATCCCGCGTACGCTGACGGCGATCTCGGAGCAGACGAGCTACGGCGGCTGGTGGCGGAGCGGAGCATCTACGGGGTCGACCTCGATCCTCTGGCGGTCGAGCTGGCCCGCGTGTCGTTGTGGCTGACAACCGTGCGCGATGACGAGCCGCTGACGTTTCTCCACAACCTGCGCGAGGGCAACTCTCTCGTAGGCACACGGCTGGCCGACCTGCTGACGGCTGACGACATCTTCGCGGACCAGCTGACCGACGAGAGCCGAGCGCTACTGGAGAAATTGGGCGAGATCGACTCCCTGCGCACGTCCTCGGGAACCGACGCCGATACCAAGCGGCGTCTGGCCGAGCAGGCCGCAGAGATCCAGGCCCCCCTACTCAAGCGAGCCGATCGGCGAGCCGACGAGTCCTTCTCCGATCACGTCGCCCGCGGCCGACCCTTTCACTGGGAATTGGAGTTCCCTGAGATCTTTCTCTCCGTCGGCGGCGAACCCCTTGAGAGCGGCGGGTTCGATGCCGTCATCGGAAACCCGCCGTACGTGCGCATTCAAGATCAGGGTCCTGGCATGGCGCAATGGACCCGCGAGCATTTCGAGACGGCCTCCGGCAGCTTCGACACCTACATCCCCTTCGTCGAACGAGGGATCGAGCTCATGGCTCCGAGCGGTCGGCTCGGCTTCATTCTTCCCAATAAGTTCTTCAAGCTGGACTACGGCAAGAAGCTTCGGGAGCGATTGGCTGGAGCGAAGCTCGTCGAGGAAATCTTGGATTTTGGTGGCGCACAGGTCTTCGAGGATGCGACGACCTACACCTGCGTCCTCCTCCTCGATGCCGGAGAGAGGAAAGAGTTCACCTATCGACGGGTCGAGGGAGAAGCGAGCTCCGTGAGGGCCGTGGTCTCGACGGGAGACCTTCCGGAGGGAGAGCGATTCGCCGCGGCAAGCCGGGGAAAGGCACCGTGGGTCTTGGTGGCAGGCGATGAGGCCGACGTCTACTCGTCAGCGCGAAAGGAATCACAACCCCTCGATGAGGTGGTCGAGCACATCTTCGTGGGCCTACAGACGAGCGCAGACTCAGTGTTTATCGCCCAGAACCTCGGTCGGCGTGCTGGGTTCCAGGTGGTCTGGTCCAAGGCCTCGGAAAGCGAACACGAGCTCGAGCCGGAGCTGCTGAGGCCAATCGCCTCCGGTGGCGATGTCGGCCGCTACGCGTTCGATGCGCTCGACGAGCTGCTGCTATTTCCCTACTCCGAGGGTGACGATGGCGACATGCGGCTCATGCCTTGGGAGGAGATCGAGCGGCTCGAAGCTACACGCGACTACTTTCTCGAGCACGAGCAGCTCTTGCGGGATCGGGAAGGGGGCAAGATGGACCGGGCTGGTTGGTGGGGCTACGTCTACCCGAAGAATCTCGGGAGTCACGACGAGCCCAAGCTCGGCATCCCCCGCCTTTGTGACCGCCTCCGCGCAAGCGTCGACGCCACGGGAGGGATCTACCTCGACAACGTCGACGTCAATGGGCTGCTCCCGAAAAAGGGAGGCCCTCGCCTGCTGACATTGTCGGTCCTGCTGAACTCTCGTCTGCTCGACTGGATCTTCCGCCGCCACTCTGTCCCGTTCCAGAACGACTTCTGGTCCGCCAACAAGCAGTTCATCGCCCCTCTTCCCATCCGCGTTCCCGACCCAGCTCAGGAATCCGCCCTCGTCGATCTGGGCAGCCGCCTTCACGAGCACGCTGCCGCCCGGGCGGAGGAGCGACGCGAGTTCCTCGCCTGGCTCGAAGGTGCCATCGGCTGCCGGATCGACGACCTCGAAGGGAAGACCCGGCTCCGCAGCTATTTCGATGAGCAGTTCGAGGACTTCCTGGCGATCCTACGCCGGAACGCTCGGAGACTCAGCGTCGATCCTGCATCGCGAGGCTTCCGCCAACGGGTGGAGGCTGAGCATCGGGCGAGCGTCGATCGAATCGTTGAGCTCGGCCAGCTTGTTCGCTCGGACGAGGACCAGGCCGATGATCTGGTATTCGAGCTTTACGAGCTCACGGCAGCTCAGCGAGCTCTTGTCGATGGGGAGTACGCGTGACCCCGATACCCGCTCCCCGGAGGATCGACGTTCACGATCCGACGTCTGCGGGGACACCACCACGGTGACCGCCAGCGATCCGACCCGCGTGGGCGTCGTCATGGGCAGCGACTCCGACCTGCCGGTCATGCGCAACGCCGCCGACGCCCTCACCGAGTTCGACATCTCCCACGAGGTCCGCGTCGTCTCGGCCCACCGCACTCCGGCCGAGATGCTGGCATATGCCGCCGAAGCATCCGACCGCGGCCTGCAGGTGATCATCGCCGGCGCCGGCGGCGCCGCGCACCTGCCGGGCATGCTCGCCTCCGCCACCCCCCTCCCGGTCATCGGCGTCCCCGTTCCCCTGAAACACCTCGACGGGATGGACTCGCTGCTGTCGATCGTGCAGATGCCCTCGGGCGTCCCGGTCGCGACCGTGGCCATCGGCGCGGCGCGCAACGCCGGCCTGCTCGCGGTTCGCATCCTGGCCGCCTCCAACGAGGGGCTGCGCGACCGGATGACCGAGTTCCAACGCTCCCTATCAGCCGCGTCGCGCGAGAAGGACGAGCGCGTCCAGGACCACCGGGGTTCGGGCCACGCGTAGACCGGCGCGAGAACGCGCCAACCCTCGTTTTCAGGCGGTTCCTCGCCTGCGCCGCAGCTCGGCCAGCAGCAGCTTGGAGTGCATGGCCCCGATGAGATCGCGTAGCGGCGCGGCCCCCGACGCCACGATGTCCACCGCCCGGTCGGGCTCCATCGTGCCGGCCAGCCGTTCGAGCAGGACGTCGACCTCCTTGGCCACCAGGGGCTCGAGGGCCTCGCGGTAGCGGAGGGTCTCGTAGACGGTAAAGCCGATCGCCTCGTCGTAGCCGCCGGCGCGGAAGCGGGCGATGGCGTCGACGATCTCGATGTCCTCGGGCTCGTAGCCCTCGGTGCCGTCGGCCAGGATGCCCAGCTCCTCGAGGCGCAGCAGCACGGATTCGGGGACCTCGCGGGCCGCGGCCACCTCGTCACGCGGGGTGCGCTCGCCCTCGCGCAGGGCGATGGTCTGCTCGATGAAGCGGTCGCCCTCGTCGAGCATGGCGCGGGCCGCGCTCGGGTCGTCATCGAGCAGCTCGCGAATCACCTTCAAGGGCAGGAACCGCTCGTCCTGCAGGCGGCGGATCAGGCGCAGCCGTTCGACGAACTCCTCCGGGTACCAGGCCATGTTGCGCGAGGTGCGCACCGGCTCGGGGAGCAGGCCCTCGCGCAGGTAGTGCTTGATCGTGGCGGCCGAGACGTCTGCCTCTTCGGCGAGCTGCTTCATCCGCAGCATCCGCGGCTCGGCGGCCATCAGTACATGAACGGCTCGGTGGCCGCAGATCCCTGCCCGACGACGGCACCGGCCTCGGTCAGCTCGGCGATCTGCTCGTCGCCCATGCCGGCCTGGGCGAGGATCTCGGCCGTGTGCTCACCCAGGGCGGGGGCGGGCCGGTGCAGGCCACCGGGCGTCTCGGAGAGGCGGATCGGGGTGCCGAGCTGGCGGACCGGGCCGAGCTGCGGCTGGTCGAGCTCCACCACCATCTCCCGCTCGGCCACGAGCTGGGAGCCCAGCGCCTCGTCGAGGTCGAGCACCGGCTCGATGCAGCAGTCGTGGGTGTCGTTGAACACGCGCCACTCGCCGCGGGTCCGTTCGGCGAACAGCGCGGCCACCGCTTCGCGTCCCTCGCTGCCCGGCGGTGCGTACTGGTGCTCGATCAGGTCCTCGCGATCGACGCCGCGGCACAACACCTGCCAGAACTTCGGCTCCAGGGCCCCGCAGGCCACGAAGCCGTCGGCCGCCTGGTAGACCGCGTAACAGGCCAGCCCTCCCGAGAGCTCCTGGTGGCCCCGGGCGGGGCTGGAGCCCTCGGCGAGGTGGCGGCCGGCGACCATGGCCAGCCACGACAGCGAGCCATCGGTCATCGAGATGTCGACCATCTGGCCCCGGCCGCTGGCCCGGGCGCTGTGGACCGCCGCCAGGATGCCGATGGCGGCCATCGAGGCACCGCCGCCGAGGTCGGCGATCTGGCCCGCGGGCTGGACGGGAGGGCCGCCGGGGGCGCCGGTCTGGCCGAGCATCCCGTTGAGGGCCAGGTAGTTCATGTCGTGGCCGGCGCGGGCGGCGTGGGAGCCGGTCTGGCCGTAGCCGGTGATCGCGCAGTACACGAGCGCCGGGTTACGCTCGCGCAGCGCCTCGAAGCCGACGCCGAGGCGGTCCATCACGCCGGGGCGGAAGCTCTCGAGAACGACGTCGGCGTGCTCGGCCAGGCGCAGCAACGTCTCGCGCCCGCGCTCGTGCTTGAGGTCGATGCGGATCGAGCGCTTGTTGCGGTTCAGAGCCAGGTACAGGGCCGAGCGGGTGCCAAGGTCGGTGTGCTCGTCGCCGCCGTAGTAGGGCGGCGCCCAGCGCACGTAGTCGCCGGCGCCCGTGTCCTCGACCTTGATCACGTCGGCGCCGAGGTCGGCGAGCAACAGCGAGCAGAACCCGCCCGGGAGCAACCGCGAGAGATCGAGGATCTGCAGGTCGGCCAGCGGCAGGGCGTCGCGCTCGACGATGGGGCGGGCGACCGCGTCGCCGGGGGCCGATTCGGCCGGGGGCGGGGTGCTCATGCCGCGGCGGGCGGGGCGACGCCGGCCACCTCGCGGCGGGGCACGCCGAGCATCTCGCGGGCCTCGGCCACGGTCGCGGGCGTGCGGCCGGCGTCCTCGGCCATCCTCCGCGCCCGGGCCACCAGCTCGCCGTTGGAGCTCGCCATCGTCCCGTCGGGCAGGTACAGGTTGTCCTCGAGGCCGACTCGGACGTTGCCGCCCAGCGCGAGGGCCGAGGCAACTAGCCGCCACTGGTCGCGGGAGATCCCGATCAGCTGCCAGTTGACCGAGCCGTCGGGGCCGCCGGGCACCTGGTCGGCCATCACGGCGAGGTTGCGCGGCGTCGGCCGGATCCCGCCGGTCACGCCCATGACCAGCGAGATCTGCAGCGGCTCGCCGACCAGGCCCATGTCGATCAGCGGATCGAGGTTGGCCACGTGCCCGGCGTCGAAGCACTCATGCTCGGGCCGGATGCCGTTGTCACGCATGGCCGAGAGGAACTCCATGATCAGGTCGAAGCTGTTCTCGAAGACCGCCTTGAATACGAAATCCTGGCGGCGCTTTGAGTACTTCGCGTAGTTCATCGAGCTCATGTTCAGCGCCGCGGCATCGGGCTGCAGCGCACGCAGGTACGCGATCCGCTTGTCGACCGGGACGCCCAGGGCGCCGGTCGAGTAGTTGATGATCACGTCGTCGACCTCGGCCAGGATCGCCTCGGTGATCGCCCGGAAGTCGTCGATCTCGTAGCTGGGCACGCCTTCGGGCGTGCGCGCGTGGATGTGGATCTGCACGGCGCCCTCGTCGACGGCGCGGCGGGCCTCCGCCGCGTACTCGGCGGGCGTGTAGGGGATCGCAGGGCACTGATCGCGATTGGCGATCGCGCCGGAGATCGAGTTGGTGATGATGACGGGGTCGCGGTAGCTCATCTCTGCCTCCTGGTCGGCAGGCAGGCTACGCGAAACCGGCCCAAGCGGGAAGTGGAACGTCTCGCTTCCCGGTGGCCCGAGTCGGGCCTAGCGGCCCTTCCAGTCGGGCTCGCGCTTTTCGAAGAAGGCCGCCACGCCCTCGCGCAGGTCCTCGGTGGTGAACGTGAGGCTGAGCTGGGAGCGAAGGAACTCCAGCGCCTCGTCGAAGGCCATGTCCTGCTGGCGGTACATCGCGTCGTGGCCAAGGCGCATCAACACCGGGCTCTTGGAGGCGAGCCGCCCGGCCCAGTCGGCCACCGCGGCATCGAACTCGCCGGCCGGGACCACCTTGTTGATCAGGCCCCACTGCACCGCTTCCTCCGCGGTGAGCCGGTCGCCGAACAGCATCATCTCGTTGACCTTCTTGCGCGGGACGTTGCGGTAGATGATCGACATGATCATGTACGGGAACGCGCCCACGTTGATCTCCGGCGTGCCGAAGTAGCTTCCCTCCCGTGCGATCACGAGGTCGCAGGACAGCGCAAGGCCCATCCCGCCGGCCAGCACGTGACCGTTGGCCGCGCACAACGACGGCTTTCCCAACCGGGGCATCAGCCGGAAGAACTCGAGGAAGCGGTCCGAGGCGAAGTGCTTTTCGACCAGGGGCACGTCCTCGGCGAAGCCGCCGAGATCAGCGCCCGCACAGAACACCCGGTCGCCGGCCCCGGTGAGGACCATGGCGCGGATCTCGTCGTCGTCGCGTACGCGGCGGACGGCGTCGACGAGCTCGGTCAGCATCGTGTCCGACAGCGCGTTGCGCTGCTCGGGCCGGTCGAGGGTCACCGTGGCGACCCCGTCCGCGCTCTCGAATCCCAGCTGCTCGTAGTCCATCGGGCGGCAGGCTACCGCGCCACCGCCGGCCGGGGATCAGGCGATGGCGTCGCTGCGGTAGGTCGGCTCGTCGATCTCGATCTCGGCGCCGCCCAGTTTCAGCACCGCCAGGAACGCGTCGATGACCGCCTCGTCGAACTGCCCGCCCGCGTGCTTGCGCAACTCGCCGATCGCGATCTCCTGGCCCAGCGCCTTGCGGTAGGGGCGGTCGCTGGTCATCGCCTCGTAGGCGTCGGCCACCGAGAGGATCTTGGCCTCGACGGCGATCTGGGAATCCTCGAGGCCGAGCGGGTAGCCGCGACCGTCGGGACGCTCGTGGTGGGCCATCACCCAGCTGCGGATGTCCTCCAGGCCCTCGCCTTCGAGGATCCTCGCGCCGATCTCCGGGTGACGGCGCATCTGCTCCCACTCGATGTCATCGAGCTTGCCGGGCTTGTTGAGGATCGAGTCGGGCACGCCGACCTTGCCGATGTCGTGGACCATGCCGGCGAGGCGGACCCGCTCGATCCGGTCCTCGGAGAGACCGAGCTTGCGGGCCATCAGCTCGCTGTAGCGGCCCACCGTCTGGGAGTGACGGGCGGTATAGGAGTCGCGTGCGTCGAGCGCCCCGGCCAGGCCGAGGACGGCCGAGAGCTGGGCATGGGCCCCCTGGTCGCTGGCGATGGTGAGGTCGCCGAAGACCGAGGAGATCTCGGGACTGAAAAGGACGACCCGATCGCGTCCAAGGGCCTTGGCCGCGTGCATCGCCTCGTCGGCCGATCGCAGCAGCTCCGAGGCGCCCTCGCCCTGGGCGGGGAAGGTCGCGACGCCGACACTCATCGATACGGGGAAGGGACGGTCGTGCTGGTCGGAGCGCAGGGCGCGCAGCATCCGCTCGCCCATCAGGTAGGCCTCGTGCTGGTCGAGGTCGGGGCAGATCAGACCGAACTCCTCGCCGCCCGTGCGCGCGACGGTGTCCTGGGGCCGGGCGAAGTCGCGCAGGAACCGCGCGACTTCGGTAAGGCGGACGTCGCCACCGCGGGTGCCGAGTTCCTTGTTGACCCGCTTGAACCCGTCGAGGTCGGCGATCAGCACCGTAAGCGCGTGGCCGGGGACCCGGCAGCGCTCGAGCTCGTTGTCGAGGATCTCGGTGAACCCCTGGCGGTTGCGCAAGCCGGTCAACGCATCGATGCGGGCCGAGTCCGTCAGGCGGGCGATGAGGCGCAGGACGCGGCTGCGGAGGTTCATCAGCGCCCAGGCCGGGAGTGCGAGCGTCATGGCCGTAAGCACGAGGTGATAGGCGACGCCGGGGGCGGCCAGCGAGGTGCCCGGCGTGATCACGAAGGCGAAGACGTAGGCCGCCGACGCGATCACGACGTTGGCCATCGCCTCGCGGGCGGAGAAGAAGTACAGGACGTAGATCGTGTTCCACAGGAAAAACAGCGCGTAGGCACTCTCGACATCGCGCGTGTAGTAGATCGCCAGGGTCGTGAGCAGGGAGCTGACCGGCGGGGTGTACCGCAGGAAGGCGAGCGAGACGCGTCCGCCCAGTGCGTACATGACCACCCCGGCGGCGGCCGCGACCGCCTGGATGGCGATCAGCCCGATCTCGTTGTAGTCGGGCGCGTGGGGGAGCAGCACGCCGATGAATCCGAAGACCCCCGCCAAGACCAGGATGACCCCCTGCAGGCGGGCCATGACGAAGCGGTTCTCGGGCGAGTTCTCGGCGCCGACCCCCAGGAAGGGATCGCCCTGACCGATACCGCTCCAGTCTTGCGGTTGCTGGGCCATTCCCCCCGCTTATCGGCAGAAATGACAGATTCCTTACCTTCCCCGGGCCTCGCGGCGCCCGGCAGTGCTCAAGCAATGGACTCAAGCCCTGCGGGCCGATGCCGATGACGAGGGTCATGAGCCCCCTCGCAGGCAACCCGATCGCCCTGGCCATCTCGGCGTTCACCGCGGCGTTCACCGCCGCCCTGGCCGGCCGGCGCGCCTAGCCGCTCCGCGCTACAGGGCCTCGAGCGCCACTTCGGCGCCGCGCGACGGCTGCATCGAGACGCTGCGCCGGGCCATTCCCTCCGGCCGCCCGATCGGCACGAGACGCCGGCTCGTGAGCAGGACCCGCAGCGTGGCTTCCATCTCGAGGGTTGCGAAGCTCGCCCCGGCGCAGCGCCGCACACCGCCGCCGAACGGGATCCAGCCGTAGCTCGGCGGAGAGGACTCCAGGAACCGCTCGGGCCGGAACGCGTACGGATCCGGGTACAGGGAGGGCTCGTGGTGCATGAGGTACACGCACGGCATGGCGACAGCGCCGCGGGGGAGCCGCAGGCCGGCGACCTCGACGTCACGTATAACCGTGCGGCCGACGATGGGCAGCACCGGACGTCGGCGCAGGGCCTCCTTGACGGTGGCCTCGGTGTAGGAGGGATCGCCGACGGCCTCCTGGCGACGGAGCGTGTCGGCCACCTCGGGCGCCCGGGAGATCCTCTCGACCGCCCACGCGAGGGCCCCGGAGGTGGTCTCGTGGCCGGCTCCCAGCAAGGTGACGAGCTCGTCACGCAGGGCCTGGTCGTCGAGGCCGTGGCCGTCGGGGTCCCGCGCCGCCATGAGCTGGGCGAGCCCATCGCTCCCCTCGACGCCGCCGGCCCGCCGGATCGCGATCTCCTCGAACAGCGCCTCGTCGAGGTCGCGCACGGCCTGCATGACCTTGCCCCACCCGCTGCGCCCTCCCAGCTCGTAGCGCAGCCACGGCAGCAGGAACGCGGGCGTGTCACAGAGGTCGAGCATCCTCGGGACGCGGATGCGCAAGCGGTCGTAGCGCTCGGGGTCGGTAGCGCCGAACAGGGTGAGCAGGATCGCCTCGAGCGAGATCCGGTGCATGACGGGCAGCATCTTCACCGGGCGCCCGAGCGGGACCCGTTCGAGCTCGGACCGGGCGATCTGCTCGAACATCGGGATGCGGTCGGTGGACGCCCGACCCTGGAACAGCGGCAGCATCATCCGCCGGTGGCGCAGGTGCTCCTCGCCGTCGAGCAGCAAGATCGATTTCGAACCCAGCCCGGGCCGGAAGATGCCGTTGATGTCGCCGGTGTGGAACACGTCGGCCGGCCCGGTGAACACGGCCTGGGCGACCGCCGGGTCCGCGATGAACACCACGCTGCGCATCGGCCCCAGCCGGGCCGTGAAGACCGGCCCGTGGGCCTGGCGCGCACGCTGCATGTAGGCGAGCGGTCGGTTGGCCCACTGCAGCGACTGGACGACCCCCGAGCTCGTCGGCCCGGGCGGCAGGTCGTCAAAGCTGAATGGCTCGGCGACGGGGGGCTCGGCAGCGCTGGTCAGCGCCAAGGCTCCGGCCGCCGTTGGTTGAGCGGCATGGTTGACCGGACAGCCGGCAGCACCGGCGTACGACGGCCCTGCAGGCTGCTGTTCGTCGACTTCCTCCAGCAACGACACCGTGGCGGCCTCCCGAGCTGCCTGCCGTCTCGCCTGCCTTGGCATCGACTGCTCGGCCGTCGGTGGCCAGCTAGACGTACCGTACGCAGGGGTCGTACGTCCGTCCAGTTCTGCACGGGTTCCTGCGCGGGGCGTGTTGGCAAGAAGCTGGAAGTAAGACGTACTACTATCTACTCTGCCCTCGCCACCCGCACCAAGGAGCACCCATGGCCAGCAGCGCAACCCCATCCGTCGGCACGCCCGCCGAGGCGAAGGTCCTCAAGCCCGACCACGATGCCCAGCGCAAGCACTTCATCTTCACCGAGGAGCACGAGGCCCTGCGCGAATCGATGGAGCGATGGGTCAAGACCGAGCTGGCCCCCCACGCGGAGGAATGGGAGCGAAACCTGTGGCCGGACTCGGCCCTGCGGCGCATGGGGGAGCTGGGCTTCATCGGCCTGTGCTTTCCCGAGGAGTACGGCGGCCAGGGCGGCGACTACTTCTATTCGCTGGTGCGCTCGGAGGCCATGAGCCACTCGGAGTGCGGTGGCCTCAACATGGGCCTTGCCGTCCACACCGACATGGTCCTGCCCCCGCTGGAGATGCTCGGGACCGAGGAGCAAAAGCAGCAGTACCTGGTCCCCGGCATCAAGGGCGAAAAGATCGCCTGCCTGGGGATCTCCGAGGCCGGGGCCGGATCGGACGTGGCCGGGATCCGCACGACCGCGCGCCTCGAGGGCGGCGAGTACGTCGTCAACGGGTCGAAGATGTGGATCACCAACGGGGTCCGGGCCGATTTCTGCCTGCTGGTCGTCAAGACCGACCCCGACGCCGGCCACGACGGGATCACCCTGCTGCTCGTCGATACCGACACCCCCGGGTTCTCGGTATCGCGACAGATCGAGAAGATGGGCATGCACGCCTCCGACACGGCCGAGCTGGCGCTCGAAGACGTTCGCGTCCCCGTCGAGAACGTGCTCGGCGAGGTCGGCAAGGGCTTCTACCACATCTCCTGGGAGCTCCAGGGAGAGCGGCTGGTGGGTGCGGCGGGAGCGGTCGCCGGTGCCGAGCGGTTGCTCGAGAAGACCGTCGCGTACGCCAAGGAGCGAGAGGCGTTCGGGCGGCCGATCGGCAAGTTCCAGGTCATCCGCCACAAGATCGCCGAGATGGCGACGAAGATCGACGTGGCCAAGGCGCACCTGTACGTGACGGCCTGGCGGTTTTCCAAGGGCGAGTACCCGGTCCGGGAGATCTCGATGAACAAGCTGTACGCGACGCGGATCCTGTGCGAGGTGGCCGACGAGTGCATCCAGATCCACGGGGGGATGGGCTACGCGGCCGAGACCGGCGTCGAGCGGGCCTACCGCGATGCGCGCCTGAACCGGATCGGGGCGGGGACGGACGAGATCATGCTCGAGGTCATCGGCCGCAGCTACGGCGTCTGAGCGCCGGGCGTCGCGGACGTGACTGCCGAGGCCACGTCGCGGCCGCCGTTCGGCGACGAGCACGACGACCTGCGCGCGTCGATCCGCCGCTGGGCCCGCGAGGAGCTCGCTCCGCACGCCGACCAGTGGGAGCGCGAGCGCGAGTTCCCGCGCTCGGTGTTCGAGCGTGCCGCCGAGTTGGGGTTCCTGGGGCTGAAGTTCCCCGAAGAGCTGGGCGGTCAGGGGGGTGATCACCTCCACGACGCCGTGTGGGCCGAGGAGCTGACCTGGTGCGACTCGGGCGGCGTGGCGGCCGGACTCGGCGCTCACACGGGGATCGCCTCCCCTCCCCTCTTTACCTTCGGCACGGCCGACCAGCACGAGCCGCTCCTGCGACCGGCGATCGCCGGCGGGAAGGTGTGCACGCTGGGGATCACCGAGCCGGGCGCCGGCTCCGACGTGGCTTCCATCCGCACAACGGCCAGGCGCACCGACGGTGGGTGGGTGGTCAACGGCTCCAAGACCTTCATCACCAACGGCGTCCGCGCCGACGTGCTGGTCTGCGCCTGCCGGACCACGGCCGAGGGCGGGCACGGGGGCATCTCGTTCCTCATCTTGGAGCGCGATATGCCCGGCTACACGGTCTCGCGCAAGCTGGAGAAGATGGGCTGGCACGCCTCCGACACCGCCGAGCTGGCCTTCGACGACGTCGAGGTCCCGGAGAAAAACCTGCTCGGGGACGAGAACGGCGGCTTCTATCTGATCATGGCCAACTTCCAGTGGGAGCGGCTGCTGATGAGCCTCGGCGCCGTGGGCGCGATGGACCGCGCCATCGAGCGCACCCTGGCCTACGCATCCGAGCGTGAGGCGTTCGGCAAGCCGATCGGCCGGTTCCAGGCGATCCGCCACAAGCTCGCCGACGCGGCCACCACCTTGTACGCGGCACGCTCGATGACCTACGACGCCCTGCGCCAGTACCACGAGACCGGCGACGCGGTCCGCGAGGTGACGATGGCCAAGCTGTTCACCCAGCGCGCCGCCGTCGACGTGATCGACGACTGCCTGCAGATCCACGGCGGCATGGGCTACGCGGCCGAAACGGGGATCGAGCGGTTCCTGCGCGACGCGCGGCTGGGTCCCATCGGCGGCGGCACCGACGAGGTCATGCGCGAGATCCTCGGCAAGCAGCTGGGCCTGTAGCGCAGCCGTCCGCCGAGTCCCGGCACCGGCTCACGTGTCGGCTCCGGGCTCGGTCGGGTGGTCGGTGTCCGCGGGGTCCGGGAGCGCCTTCACAGACCCGGGACCTATGCGCCGGCCGGCTGCGGGACGTCGAGGCCGAGGCCGTCGGCCACGCGTGAGGCGAGCGTCTCGTCCGCCTGGCGGAAGTGCTCGAGCTGGCGGCGCTGGATTGCCTCGTCGACGCCGTCGGAGATGTGGCTGACGATGTTGTCGATCAGCCGGTCCTGAGCGTCGTCGTCGAGCATGCGGAAGAACATCCCCGCCTGCGTGTACTCGGTGTCGTCCTCGGAGTGCTTGTCGTAGGCGTTGCGGCCCACGACGCCGGTGAGTTCGTACTCATGCTCCTCGGCGTCGTCCTCGATGCGGGGATCGTCGGAGCTGTTGGGGAAGTAGTTCGGCCGGCTCCCGTGGTTGCCGTCGAAGCGCATGTTCCCGTCGCGGTTCTGCGGATCGTTGACCGGGCAGCGTGCCTGGTTGATCGGCAGGTGCGCGTAGTTGGTCCCGATCCGGTGCCGGTGGGTGTCCGCGTAGCTGATCAGCCGGTTCTGGAGCATCTTGTCCGGCGAGGGCTCGATGCCCGGAACCATGTTGCCCGGCTCGAACGCCGACTGCTCGGTCTCGGCGAAGAAGTTGTCCGGGTTACGGTCCAGCGTCAGCGTGCCGACCTCGATCGGCTCGTAGTCAGAGTGCAGCCAGACCTTGGTCAGGTCGAACGGGTTGAACTTGTAGTCGACGGCCTCGACCTCGGGCATGATCTGGACCTTGAGCGTCCAGCTGGGCGGGTTGCCCCGCTCGATGGCCTCGAACAGGTCGCGGCGGTGCGCGTCGGGCTCGTGTCCGGCCAGCTCGCCGGCCTCGGCGTCCGACAGGAACTCGATTCCCTGGTCGGTCTTGAAGTGGTACTTGACGTAGAAGGCCTCGTTCGAGGCGTTGACCCACTTGTAGGTGTGGCTGGAGTAGCCGTTCATGTGGCGATAGGTCTTGGGAATCCCGCGATCGCCCATGAGCCACACCACCTGGTGCAGCGACTGGGGCCAGTTCGACCACCAGTCCCACATCAGGTTGTGGTCGCGCAGGCCCGTCCGCGGGTCGCGCTTCTGCGAGTGGATGAAGTCCGAGAACTTCAGCGGGTCGCTCATGAAGAAGACCGGCGTGTTGTTGCCGACCATGTCGTAGTTGCCCTGCTCGGTGTAGAACTTCAGCGCGAAGCCGCGGGGGTCGCGCCACGTATCGGGCGAGCCCTGCTCGCCGGCCACCGTGGAAAAGCGGGCGAAGACGTCGGTCTTCTTGCCCTGCTCGCCGGTCAGGAACGCGGCGCGCGTCCACTCGCTGCAGTCACGCGTGAGCTCGAAATGGCCGTGGGCGCCCGATCCTTTGGCGTGCACGACCCGCTCCGGCACGCGCTCCCGGTTGAACTGGGCCATCTTCTCGAACAGGTAGCGGTCCTGCATGAGAACGGGGCCCGTGTAGCCGGCCGTGACCGAGTGGCGGTCGGACGGGATCGGCGTGCCGTGCTGGTCGGTGCGGGGGGCGTCGTCGGCCATTGACTGCTCCTGGGAATCGGGCGTGGTCGAGATCAGCGGGCCGCGAGCTGTCGGCCCTACCTGGGTACTTGACGATACGCGCTGCGCGCAAACACCGGATCGCCAGCGCGAAACCGCTGCTCTAGAGGCCGAGCGGCACCGATCGCCACAGGTCCGGCTCGGCTTCAAGCCACCGCTTGGCGTCCCGGCGACCGAGCTTGATCGACTCCTCGGCGAACTCCTCGTCGAACATCAGCAGGCTCAGCAGCTCGCCCTGCAGGGGGCTTTCGCCGCCCGTGAAGCGGTGGATGAGCGGCAGGTCCGACGCCCGCAGCAGCCCTCGGGGCGAGGCGTAGCGCTCGCGGAAGCAGCGGTAGGCGAGCCGGCCGACCTCGCCGGGCTCGCTCGGTGCGACGAAGGCCCACGGGATCTCCTCCCATTCGCGCCGCCCCTCCTCGCGGCGCATCTCGTTGACCGCCGGGATCTGCGAGAGGCGGTTCTTGGTGGCCAGGTCACGGATGTCGGCCACGATCCGGTCTCCCAGCAACCCCTCGAGGGCGTTGACCGCCCCGTCGGCCATGTCGGGGTCGTCCATGTCGGACTCCATCGGATCGGCCGCGCGCTGGACGAGGTCCGAGCAGCCGATAGCGAGGATCCGGTCGCAGCCCAGCAGGACAGCCGGCTCCAGCGGGCTCTGCAGGCGGGTCGAGCCGTCGACGTACCACCCGCGCCCGGCTTCGGGCTCGTCGACCCGGATCGGCGCGAACACCAGCGGGATGGCCGCCGAGGCCCGGACGTGATCGACGGTCACCCGCCCAGCGACGTAGCGCACATCCTGGTCGTCGAGGTCGAGCTCGTCGTCCTTGGAATCGGTGAACGAGGTCACCTGGCCGGTCCGTACGGCCGTGGTCATCACCGACAGCGCCTCGATCGGCCCCGACTCGATCGACTCGTGCACGGCGTCCCAGTCGATCAGCCGGTTCAGGGTGTCCTCCAGCGGGCCGGCGTCGAAGAGTCCCTGCAGCCGGAACCCGGGCACCGCGAACGCCTCGGCCATGTAGCGCAGGACGGTCAGCGGCAGCCCTTCGCGCAGGACCGGGCGCATCACGTCGCGGAACCGCAGGCTCTTCCACAGCTCCAGGCAACGTTCGACGGACTCCTGGGCGCCGAGGTGGCGGGTCGCGGCCAGGTGGACCGCGTTGATCGAGCCCACGCTCGCCCCGGAGAGGATCACCTCCCGCTCCCCCCGGCGCTCGAGCTCGGGAATCAGCTCGGCCAGCACCCCGGCCTGGTAGGCGCCGCGGGCGCCACCTCCGGCCAGGACCAGCGCCACGCCCTCGGCGCGCGGGCTCTCCTCGGCTGTGGGGTCGTCGGCCACCGTGCACCACCCTACGCCGCCGGCGCACCGCGTACCGGTTCGTGGGCCACCCTGTACTAGGGTCCGCCCCGCGGCCCCACGCGCCGCGCGACCAGGGTGGGCAGCGCCCATCGAACGCTTCGGGAGGTAGGCATGGCGCAGTTCGCAAACGGGATGCTGGAGGGCAAGTCGGCAATCGTCACGGGCTCGGCACGCGGTATCGGGCGCTCGGTGGCCGAGCTGTTCGCCGGCGAGGGGGCCCGGGTGCTGATCAACGACATCGACGCCGACGTCGCCGAGCAGGCGGCATCGGAGATCGACGGTGACACCACGGTGTTCGGTGGCGACCTGACCGCCGAGGGCGTGCCGGACACGCTCGTCAAGAAGGCCGTCGACGAGTTCGGCACGGTCGACATCATCGTCAACAACGCCGGCTACACCTGGGACGGCGCCGTCCACAAGATGGGCGACGACCAGTTCCAGGCCATGCTCGACATCCACACCGTCGTGCCGTTCCGGATCATCCGCGCCGCCGCCCCGCACATGCGCGAGCCGGCCAAGGCCGAGCGCGAGGAGGGCCGCGAGGTCTTCCGCAAGATCATCAACGTGAGCTCGATCTCGGGCACCATGGGCAACGCCGGGCAGGCCAATTACTCGGCCGCCAAGGCGGGGGTGGTGGGACTGACCCGGACGCTGGCCAAGGAGTGGGGCCAGTTCAAGATCAACGTCAACGCCGTGGCCTTCGGCTTCGTCGAGACGCGCCTGACCGCGTCCAAGGAAGAGTCCGAGACGATCCAACGCGAGGGGGAGGACGTCAAGCTCGGCATCCCCCAGCAGATGCGCGAGATGGCCAGCTTCGTGATCCCCATGGGGCGCCCGGCCCAGCCGCACGAGGCTGCAGGCCCAGTCTTGTTCCTCGCCTCGCCGCTGGCCGACTACGTGCACGGCCAGGTGCTCAACGTGACCGGAGGCCAATTCTCCGGCATGGCCTCCTAGCGCGGGGCGAACCGTCCCTGCGCGGTCGCACGGGCCGTATCCTGGGTCCGTGCGGCTGCGCATCACGCTGATCTGCGCGCTGGTCTCGGTGGGCGCCTGCCCGGCGGCGCTCGCCGGTACTGAGCCGCCCGCCGCCCGCGACGACGCTGCGAGGACCGCCGCGGCCGACCACCAGCGCACCGTCCGTGCCACCGCCCTGACAGCCGACGGATGCAGCGGTGACGCCATCGAGCCCGATCGCGTCATCGAGGGCAGCTTTACCACTGACCAGCAGGGCAGCTACGTGATGGTGCCGTTCACGGTGCCCGCAGGCACGACGGCGGTGCGGGTGAAGTACTGCTTCGACCAGCCTGAGGTCCCGGTCCCCCAGAGTTCGCACACGCTGGACCTCGGCCTCTATGAGGCGCGCAGCGATGCCCGCCGCGAACGGGTGTGGGGCCTGCCGGAGTTCCGCGGTTGGGGTGGTTCAAGCCACCCCGACGTGACCGTCAGCCCCGAGGGCTTCTCCTCCGAGACCGCCTACGTCGAGGACCCTGACGCGCACGTCCCGGGACGCACCACCCGCGCCTTTCGCCCCGGTCCGATCCCCGCCGGCACGTGGGCGGCGGAGCTCGGCGTGGCCGCCGTCGCGGGCCGCGACCAGGGCGACACCGACGGCCGGGTCCGCTGGCGGGTGGAGGTCGAGCTTTCCGACGACGCGCGCTTCGCCGACCGGCCATACCGCCGGGCGCTGTACGACGACCGACCGGCCCGCTCGCAGCCCGGGTGGTACGCCGGCGACATGCACGTCCACGCCGAGCATTCGGCGCAGGGCGACGCCACCATGCGCGAGACCTTCGACTACGCGTTCGGCGAGCCGGGCGACGGCGCCGGGCTGGACTTCATCACGCTGTCGGACTACGTCTCCAACGTCGCCTGGGGCGAGATCGGCCGCCACCAGCCCCGGTATGAGGGCAAGCTGATCGTCCGCAGCTCCGAGGTCATCACCTACCGCGGGCACTTCAACAACCACGCAAGCGTCACCGACCTCGACTACCGCCACGGCCCGATCCTCGAGCGGCGTCCCGACGGACAGCTGGTCCGCCGCCGCGGCGAGCTCGATCCGCGAGCCGCGTTCAACCGGGTGACCCGGGCCGGCGGCTTCACCCAGATCAACCATCCGACGATCTTCCCCTCCGAGGTCCCGGCCTTCCGCTCATTCTGCCGCGGCTGCCCGTGGGACTACTCGGGCGCCGAGACCGACTACCGGCTGGTCGACGGCTTCGAGATCCAGTCCGGCCCGGCCACGGTCAACGACGTCACCCCGAATCCCTTCACTCTCACCGCGATCGACGAGTGGGAGGGCCACCTGGCCGACGGCAACGGCCTGGCCGCGGTCGGCGTCTCGGACTCCCACAACGCCGGCAAGCCGGAGAACGAGCTCACGCAGACCCCGATCGGCCAAGCCACCACCGTGGTCGGCGCCCAGGAGCTCTCGGAATGCGGCATCAACCAAGGCGTCCAGGCAGGCCGGACCTACGTGAAGCTGTTCGGCAACTCCGGGCCCGACATCCGCCTCACCGCCTCACCGCCGGGAGGCGGGCCCGAAGCGACCATGGGCGACACGCTCATCGCCCCGTCGGCCCAGATCACCGCGACGGTCCTGGGGGCCGACCGCAACTCCACGCCGCGCCCGGGTCCGGCTGTCCTGGCGCTGGTCCGCGACGGCGAGACGGTCGCCGCCGTCCCGATCGACGGGTCCGCGGCGACACGGACGTTCCCCGACCTCGGGCCGGGCCGTTACCGGATCGAGGTGCGCCGCGGCGAGCTGATCGAGGTCTTGAGCTCGCCGGTGACGGTGCTTCGCGGCCCCACCGCCGTGGTCTCCCAGGAACAGCGCCCGTGCCGCGAGGCGCTGGCCCTGTCGCTGTCGGCCCCGGGAACGGAGCGGGTCGGCGACGGGCGGTTCGCCACCCGGTGTGTGGCCGACGAGGGCGAGCTCGACCGCTGCCGCGTCTCGGTGCGCGCCCGCAGCCACGGTGCGACGCGGACGATCGGCAGCGGCCGCGCGCAACGGTCGCGGGCCACCGGCCGGGTCACCGTCGCCGTACGCCTGACGCGGGCAGGCCGGCAGCTGGTGCGCCGGGAGGGGGCGGTCTCGGCCACGCTCGTCGCCCGCGGCTCGGACGGCTTCGACCGCGAGCGCACCGCCAACGAGCGGATCCGCCTGCTTGCCTCCGGCGCCGACTCGTCCCCTTCCCCCCGCAGCCGCCGCCCCGCCTTCACCGGGCGCGCCGGCGCGACCGGGAGTCGCTGACGTGCTCGGCGGCTTTCGCTACTGCCCGCGGTGCATGTCGGAGCTGCGGACCGAAGCCGGCGGTGGGGAGCCGTCTCGCGCGGTCTGCCCCTCGTGTCGCTACGTGCACTACGACAACCCGGCCCCGACGGTCCAGGCCTGGATCGAGGACCGGGGCCGGTTGTTGCTGCTGCGCCGAGCCGAGGCTCCGCGCCGCGGGGAGTGGAACGTCCCGGGCGGATTCATCGAGCCGCTGGAAGCCCCCGAGGAGGCGGCCCGTCGGGAAACGCGCGAGGAGACCGGCCTCGATATCGAGGTGATCGACCTGATCGGCGCCTTCCCGTCGCACTACACAGGCGAGAGGACCACGCTCGACATCGCCTGCCTGTGCCGGCTCAGCGGACCGGGCGAACTCAGGGTGTCCGCGGAGAGCTCGGCCGCTGAGTGGTTTGCCCTGGGCGAGCTGCCCGAGCTGGCCTTCGACGGCGAGCGGGCCGCCCTGGACCGCCTCCGCGAACGCCTGGCTCCCGGCTAGCTCCCCTCGGCGGGTCGACGCTCCTCGGCCATCGGCTTGCCTTCGTCGCCCATGATGTCCTCCGGCGGCCAGGGGCCGAGCCAGTCGTCGCGGGCGCCGTCGACGGTGATCACCGACCCGGAGTGGAAGTTCCCGCCCGGGGACGCGAGGTAGGCGACCAGCCAGGAGATGTCCTGCGGCCGTCCCAGGCGGCCGAGCGGCACCATCCGCTCCAGGTTCTCGGTGACCGCCTTCGGGTACTTCGTGCGCAGCGTTTCGGTCTCGATCTGCCCGGCGGCGATCGCCACGGTGCGGACGTTGAACCGGGCCCACTCGACGGCCAGGGTGCGCATCATGTTCTCCACCCCGGCCCGGGCGGCGCCCGAGTGCACCATGCCCGGCATGCCGTTGTGCGGCGACAGGGTGATGCTGATGACCTGGCCCTCGTTCTGGGGGATGAACGCGCGCGTCGCGAAGGCGTGGGTCATCTGCCAGGTGCCCTGGACGTTGAGCTCGGTCACCGTGCGAAAGCCCTTGGGGCTGATCTCCTCGGCGGGGCTGAGGAACTGGCCGCCGGCGTTGTTGACCAGCGTGTCCACCCGACCCTCGCGCTCGAGGACGTCATTGACCAGCGCGTCCACGGACTCGGCGTCGCGGATATCGGCGAGCTTGGTGGCGACCTCCCCGCCGGCCGCGGCGAGCTCGCTCGCGGTTTCCTCCAGCGGCTCCTGCCGCCGGCCGCAGATGGTCACCCTGGCCCCGAGGGCGACAAGCTCCCGGGTCATCTCCCGCCCGAGCCCCGTGCCACCGCCGGAGACGACACAGACCCGGTCGCGCAGCAGCCCGGGCGCGAATATCTCCGAAGCGCTCATCGCGCGCCAGCGTACAGGGGCCCCGACGACGCCGAACCCAGCGTTCTCCCCCCTCCAGCGTGGTGTTCGCGGGGTTCGCCATTGGTGGCGGGCATGCACCCGCCGTCGGCGTGCCGAACCCGACGATCTCCCCCCTCTGGCGTGGTGTTCGTCGGGTTCGCCGTTGGTGCTGGGCTTGCACGCGCCGTCGGCCTGGCGAGCCCCCGCTAGGCTCGCGCCACCGATGACCGTCCGTGCCAACCCCCGCGGCCTGCACCGCCCCTTCCGCGGCGGGAGTCCGGGTTCCACCGTCACCGTGGAACCACTGCTCTGTGGCGAGGCGCGCGTGCCTCCGGGCTTTTTGGAAGAGGAGCCCGGCCCCCTGAAGTGGTTCAGGTACGCGGGCATCGGGGTGGGTCGCTCGCGGTGGCGCTGGATCCCGATTCCGGCCTTTCTCATCACCCACCCGACCGCCGGGCGGATGCTCGTAGACACCGGCATGCATCCCTCGGTCGCCACCGACCCGGCGGCCAATCTCGGCCGCCTCGTCGCGCGGTTCGGCGAGGTGCGCCTCCCGCCCGAGCAGGTACTTGTCCGCCAGCTCCGCGACCGCGGAATCGGTCCCGAGGACATCCGCGTGGTGCTGCTCACCCACCTGCACTTCGACCACGCTTCGGGGATCTCACAGTTTCCCGGCTCGACGTTCGTCTGCTCGGAATCGGAGTGGACAGCCGCGACGACGGTCTCGCGGCCGATCCTCCACGGTTACCGGCGCGAGCTCTTCGACTACGCCTTCGAGTACCGCACGATCGACTTCCGCCGGGGCGCCATTGCATCCTGGTCGACCTTCGGGCGCACATTCGACCTGTTCGACGACCAGTCGGTCCGGCTCGCCTTCACCCCCGGGCACACCGAGGGCCACGTCTCGGTCATCTGTCGTCTGCGCGACCGCGAGCTGGTGATCGCGGGCGACGCCGTCTACACCCACGGACAGCTCGACGAGGCGCCTGAACCTCCCCGGCCCGAGGACGCCCACGAGTGGCGCCGGTCGGCTCGTGAGCTCAGCCGCCACCGCGAGCAGCACCCCGACTCGGTGATCGTGGCCGGCCAAGATCCCGAGCAGTGGGCATCGCTGCCCGAGCGGTTCGAGTAGCGGCCCGGGGTCGCGCCTAGCTGCTGCCGGCCGCCAGCTCGGGCAGCGAGCCCTCGCGCGCCGCACGCAGCACGACCCGCCGCGGGTGCGCTTCGAGGGCCGCCGAGAGGTTCGTGTACATCTCGCGGATCCGGCCGAACACCTGGTCGGACACCTCCTGGTGTTCTTCGCGGCTCGCGTCGGGCTTGTGCTCGAAGTGCATGGGCTCGCCGTACTGCACGGTCACCGCGTGGGGCAACTTCAGCGATTTCAGCCGCTCGCGCCAGCTGCGCAGCTGATCGGACCCGTGGATGGCCACCGGCACCACGGGAGCGCCCGATTCCATGACGATCCGCCCGAGCCCGTGCTTGGGCTGGCCCAACTCACCCTTGGTCCGGGAGCGGCCGCCCTCGGGGTACATCAGCAGCAGCCCGTCGCGCTCGAGGATGGCGAACGCGGTTTTCAGCGACTCGGTGTCGTTGCGCCCCCGCAGCACGGGGAAGGTGCCGCCCCGGCTGAAGATGAACTCGAAGAACTTGTTGGAGAACATCTGCGACTTGGCCATGAAGTTGATCCGCCGTCGCAGGTAGGCCCCGGTGATGAAGTGGTCCCACTGGCTGAAGTGGTTGGGCGCCACGATCAGCGGGCCGTCGGTCGGCACATGGTGCAGGCCGATGCAGCGGGTGCGCATGCCGAGCACGACGGGAGGCGTCACAGTCGAGCGGACCATCGTGTAGACCCAGTTCGGGTCGTTGGCCCGAACCCGGTCGTGGAACGGCTGGAAGTGCTCGGCAGGACGCGTGTCCTTGTAGACCTGCGGCTTGAGATCGCTCACGAGATGGGCTCCGGTAGAGGGCAGGACGGCGGCCGCCAAGAGACCGCACGGCAACTACCACCCCGGAAGCCCATCGGTAACACCCGACCTTCAGGTTCCGCCCTCACGACAGCGAGAGCCGGTCGGCCGGGATCGCGGCGGGCCCCCGGTAGCCGCCCCCCCGCGCCACGCGCAAGCGCGACTCTGACTCCAGCCGGGCGGCCAGGCCGTAGTACAGCTCCGCCACCCGCCCGAAGATCAGCTCGGCCGCCTGCTGCTGGCGATCCCGGCCGGGATTCGCCTCGCGATCCAGGCGCACGGCCCCGCCGAACTGCACGGTCACCGCAGGGACGCGCCTGCGGCGGCGCATGCTGCGGATGCCATCGGATCCGTGGACGGCCACGGGGAGCACCGGCGCGCCCGACTCGAGAGCCACCCGGCCGATCCCGCGCCGGGCCTCCCCCAGCTTCCCCGGTGTCCGGGACCGTCCCCCCTCGGGGTACAGCAACAGCACCCTGCCCCGGCCGAGCACGTTGAGCGACGTGGCAAACGTGTCCTCGTCCGCGCGTCCGCGGCGGACAGGGATGGAAGAGGAGTACTTCAGAAAGATGCGCGACGCGGGGTGCTTGAACAGCTGCGACTTGGCCACGAAGTGGATGTTGCGTCGCATCCAGTACTCGATGAAGAAATGGTCGAGGTTCGAGAAGTGGTTCGGGGCGAGGATCGCTGGCCCCACGCGCGGGATGTGCCGCAGCCCGATGGGCAGCGGGCGGAACATGGACAGGGCCGGGACGAGAAACGCCCGCGACGGGTTCTGGATCCGCTTGCCGTCGTGGGTCCGCGCGTAGCGGTGGACGTCGAGGAACTCCTCGCGTCCTACCTCCTCGCGGTACTGCTGGGGTTCCAAGTCGGCCATCGGCACCAACCCTATTCGCGCAGTGGCCCCCTGCGGATCACCGCCGAGGCCGCGGAGCGGGCCGCGCCCCGCGTACGGTTTGCGCATGGACCCGATCTCGAGCAGCCGTCGCATCGAGGCGACGGCGCCGCAGGTGTACGCACAGATCACCGACCTGCGCGACCACTGGCGCCTGGCCGACCCGCACGTCCGGCTGCTCGAACTCGACGGCGCGAACGGCGAGCCCGCCGACGGCGCGACGGTGAGCCTGCGCGGGCCACTGGGCATCAGGCGACACGCGGTGACCCGGGTACGGGAGCGCACACCTCCCCACCGCCTCACCGGGGAGGCCCTCGTTGGCCGTGGCACCCGTGCGCAGGTCACCTGGACGCTGGAGTCGCCTGCCGCCACCAGGCCGAATCCGACGACGCTCGTGTGCCTGCAGGCGCGGCTGTTGGAGGCCACACCCCTCGACCGGGTCGTGCTCGCCCTCGGAGGACGGTGGTGGCTCGCGCGTGCATTCGCGGCGACCCTCGCCCGTCTGGACCGCCAGGTCGCCGCGAAGCCGCACTGAGCGTCCGGCCGCGTCAGTCCTCGTCGGAGGCCCACTCCCGGGACCGCCCGAGCGCCTCGTGCCAGCGCTCGAGCAGCGAGGAGCGCTCGTCCTCTCCCATCTGCGGCTCCCAGCGGTCGCGCTCACGCCACATCTCGCCAATCTCGCCGGCGTCCCAGACGCCGGTCGCCACGCCTGCGAGGTAGGCGGCCCCGAGCACCGTGGTCTCGGAGATCTCGGGCACGACGACCGGCACGCCGAGCACGTCGGCCTGGAACTGCATCAGCCAGTCGTTTCCCACGGCTCCACCATCGGCCTTGAGCTCGGGCAGACTCTCGCCCGCCGCCTGCTCTTGGGCCCGGACGGCGTCGACCGTCTGGTAGGCCATCGCCTCCAATGCGGCCCGCGCCAGGTGGGCGGCGCTCGAGCCGCGGGTGAGCCCGACGATGGTGCCGCGGGCGTGGGGGTCCCAGTGCGGCGAACCGAGCCCGGGGAGGGCGGGGACGAAGTAGACGCCGTCGTTGGACTCCAGCGAGCGAGCGAGCTCCTCGTTCTCCTGGGCCGAGGAGATGACGCCGAGGCCGTCGCGCAACCACTGGACGGCAGCGCCCGTGACGAAGATCGACGCCTCGAGCGCGTAGGCCGGCGCTCCGCCGGGACCGCAGGCACACGTCGCCAGCAGCCCGTCCGGCGCCGTGGGAGCCTCGTCGCCGCTGTTGAGCAGGACGAAGCTGCCGGTCCCGTAGGTGTTCTTGCCCTCCCCCGGCCTGTGCGCGGCCTGCCCGAACAGTGCGGCCTGCTGGTCGCCGGCGATGCCCGCCACCGGGACATCGCCTCCAAAGACGGTGGTGGTGCCGATGACCTCCGCGCTGCCCACGGGCTCGGGGAGCTGATCGAGATCGATGCCCAGCAGCTCACACAGCTCCGGGTCCCAGCGACGCTGGTGGATGTCGAACAGCAGGGTCCGCGAGGCGTTGGTGTGGTCGGTGACCGCACGACCGGTCAGCTTCAGCGTCAGCCAGGCGTCGATCGTCCCGAACCGCGCCCCCGACGCTCCCTCGACGTTCTCGGCCAGCCACGCCATCTTGGTGCCGGAGAAGTACGGATCGAGGACCAGCCCCGTCCGCTGGCGGATCAGGGGCTCGTGGCCGGCTTCGCGCAGCTCGCGGCAGCGCCCGCTGGTCCGGCGGTCCTGCCAGACGAGCGCCCGGTGGACCGGCTCTCCGGAGTCCGGATCCCACGCCACGACGGTCTCGCGCTGGTTGGTGATCCCGATGGCCTCCAGATCGGCGCCGGCGATCCCGGCGTCGGCGAGAGCCTGCTCACCCACGGCTTTCGTGACATCCCAGATCTCCGTCGCGTCGTGCTCGACCCAGCCGGGCCGGGGGAAGTGCTGTTCGAACTCGCGGTAGCCGCGGCCCGCGATCTGCCCCTCGTCGTCGAAGACGATCGCCGTGCTCCCGGTGGTGCCCTGATCGGGCGCGAGGATCACGGCGGGCACAGTAACGTGCCCGCCCCGATGGCCGAGCCGATCCCGCCCCACCATTCCCACTGCCTCGGGTGCGGGGACGAAAACCCGGCCAGCCTCGGCCCCGAGCTGGCCGTCGAAGGTGAGCGCGTCCCCGGTTCGGCGACCCTCGACCGCCGCCACGAAGGCGCGCCGGGCTTCGCCCATGGCGGGGCGCTGGCCACGTTGCTCGACGACACCCTGGGGTCGCTGCTGCTCGTGGTGGGCCGGCCCGCCGTGACCGGCAAGCTCGAGGTCCGCTACCGCAGCCCCGCGTTCCTCGGCCGGCGCTTCGACGTCGAGGCGTGGGTCGAGCGGATCTCTGGGCGCAAGCTGGTGTTCGCCGGCGAGATCCGCGAGGACCAGACGACGATCGCCGAAGCGCGGGCCCTGTTCATCGAGGTCGACCGCGAGCACTTCCTGCAGGGGGCGGGCGAGCTGCCGGAGGGCTGGATGGACTTCGGCCGCGACGAGCTCCTGCCGTGGTGAGCGCTCACCCGATCGACCACCGCCGCGACGCGTAGGCGCGCGCCATGTCGCGCAACTGGCGGGCCCGGTGGACGAACCCGGCCGGGCTTCGGCCGGTCGCGCGATGGGCGAGATCGAGCTCGTACTCACCCAGACGCAGGCCCGCCCGCACGACGTCGGCGGCGATGCCGACCTCCATCCCGTACCCGTCCGCGAACGGCACGACAAGCCGGAAGGCCTCGGCCGACAACGCCCGCTGGCCGGACATCGGGGCCCGCGGTCGCACACCACAGAGGCGGCCGGTCGCCCAGCGGGCGAAGGCCACCGCGGCGCCGACCCCACCCCCGACGCGGCGGGCGAACACGGCCACCGCGAGCTCGCACTCCTGGCGCTCGACGGCTTCGCACAGCGCCACCAGCGCGCCGGCGCTGTCGCCGAGGTCGCCGTCGCACAGCAGGAAGGTCGGTGGCGTCGGTTCGTAGGCGCGGTGCAGCACCGTCCGGGCGGCCGCCGTCATGTTCTGGCCCTTGCCGCGTGAGCGCTCGCCACGGATGACCCTGGCCCCGTGCTGCAGGGCCACGTGGCGCGTGCCGTCGGTGGAGGCATCGTCGGCCACGACGATCGTCACGCCGCGCATCGCGGCGCGCAGCGCCGCGATCGTGCCGGCGATGCGGTCGGCCTCGTTGCGCGCGGCAACGAGCGCGATCCGGGCGGGTAGCTGGTGGTGGTCGGCGACCATGGAGGGGGTATTGTGGCGGCACTGTCCGACCCGGAGGGAGCACGCCGTGCCCAAGATCGCCGCGCACATCACCGGCACCGTGTGGAAGATCGAAGTCAAAGTGGGAGACGAGGTTGCCGAGGACGACACCGTCGTCATCCTCGAGTCGATGAAGATGGAGATGCCCGTCGAGGCCGAGGACGAGGGCACCGTGTCCGAGATCCGCTGCGAAGAAGGCCAGTCCGTCAACGAGGGCGACGTGCTCGTCGTCCTCGGCTGACCCGGGTGCCCGGCAGGGCCGAGGGCAGCTGGTCCGCGCCCGGCACCGGCGGCGAGGCGCTGGCCGGCGGGTCGGTGCTGATCGACCGTCCCGCCGAGGCCGTCGCGCGGCTGACGTTCAACCGCCCGGACAAGCGCAACCCGCTCGACCACGTGATGCTCGATGCCGTGGCCGAGGCGCTGCCGGAGCTCGCCGGCGACGTTCGCTGCCTGGTCATCACCGGCGCCGGCGAGTGGTTCTCGGCCGGGTACGACATCGCGGGCTTCTCGGACGCCGGCTTCGAGGCAGAGGCCGAGGCCCTGGTCGCCCACCCCTACCACGCGGCCTTCGCCGCACTCGACGCCTTCCCGTGGCCCGTGGTCGCCGCGATCAACGGCGGCTGCCTCGGCGGGGGCCTGGAGCTGTCGCTGTGCTGCGACCTGCGGATCGCCCACAGCGGCGCCCGGGTGGGTATGCCGGTGGGCAAGCTCGGGCTGATCTACAGCCACACCGGGGTGCAGCGGTTCCTCGACATCGTGGGTCCGGCCCGGACCCGCGAGATTTTCTTGACCAGCCGCGCGATCGGCGCCGACCGCGCGGAGCAGATCGGACTCGTGCACGAATCGGTGGCCGACGGGTTCGCTGACCGCGTCCGCGACGTCACGGCCGAGCTGGTGGCGGCCGCCCCCCTGTCGGTGCGAGGCAACAAGCGGCTGATCGGCGCGCTGCAGAACCCTGAGCCGATCCCCCCGGCGCTCGAGGCCGAGCTCGTGGCGCTGCGCCGGAGCTGCTTTGTCAGCCGTGACTTCCGCGAGGGCGTCGAGGCATTCCGCGACAAGCGGCGGGCTTCCTGGGAGGGCAGGTAGCGGCCGTGCCTGCGACCGCCGCCGGGCCTTGTCGCACGGTGTTGGTCACGGGCACGGACACCGGGGTCGGCAAGACGATGGTGGCCGCGGCCATCGCCCGTTCCCACGCGCGACACGGCTGCCGGGTCGCGGTCTTCAAGCCGGTGCAAAGCGGGGACGATGAGGCCTCGGAGCCCGACCACCTGCTGCTGCGGCGCGCCGCCGGCTCGTCCCAGGACCCCGACGAGATCAGCCCCTACCGGTTCGGCCCCCCGCTGTCTCCCCACCGAGCCGCCGAGCTGTCCGACCGCGCGATCGACATGGGGCGCCTGGTCGCCGCGGCCAGGGCCGCGGCGGACGGGGCCGACGTGCTCGTGGTCGAGGGTGCCGGAGGCCTGCTCGTTCCCCTCGACGACGAGCTGACCGTGCGCGACCTGTTCGCCGTGCTGACCGCCGAGCTCGATGCCGTGACCGTGATCGTCGCGCGCCCCGGACTCGGCACCATCAACCACACCCTGCTGACCCTCGAAGCCGCCGACCAGGGCGGCCTTGCCGTGCTCGGGGTGGTGCTGACGCCGTGGCCTGCCGAGCCCGGGGAGCCGGAAACATCGAACCGCACCACCCTGCTGGAGCGCACGATGAAGCCGGTCCTGACGCTCGAGCGGTTCGATCCCGCGGACGAGACCTGGCCGGAGCTCGCGCTCGGTTAGTACACAGCGCGCACCGGGCGATTCGGCCTGACCGGCCGGTCGAGACGACCATTTCCGACCGCGCATGTGGCTAGATTCGCGGGCCTGTGAGGACCACCATACGGATCGACGGGGGTGCGCACCGGGGGCCGGCTCCCCGCCGGAGCGCTGCCCCGCGCCGCATCGTCAGCGCCCAGGGTGCCTGGCTCGAGGATGCCGAAGGTGACGTCTTCCTCGATGCCGCCACACTGCGCTCGGGCGCGCTTCACGGTCACGGCCATCCGGCGTGCGCCATCGACAACCCCACCGTCCGCACGAAGGACGGCCGGCGGGCCGCCGCCTCCGTCGCCGCTCGCATCGACGCCATCGCCCCCGGCGAGATGCGCTGTGCCGCCATCGGCCCCGACGCCACCCTGGAACGGGCCCTGGCCATGGCGACGGCCGGGCGCGAAGACCAGCCGATCGTCCCGGCGGCCCGCACCGGCCTGACCGGGCTCGAGGCCGTCCTGAAGGCCAGCGCCGGCCGGGTCGGCGCCGTCGTCATCGAGCCGCTCATCGCCACGGCCGTGCAGATGTGGATCCGTCCCCGGGGCGAGCTCGCCGAGATCCGACGGCTGTGCGACGAGTGGCAGGTGCCGCTGGTCTGCGACGAGACGGCCACCGGCCTGGGTCGTACGGGGACTTTGCTCGCCTGCGAGCAGGAAGGCGTCGCTCCGGATCTGCTGCGGGTCGGCCCGAGCCTTACGGGCGGGCTTCGACCGTTCGGCGCCATCATCGCCGCACGAGAGCGGATCTCGGGAGCCGAGGGCGTGATGGAAGCAGATCCCGTGGGCTGCGAGGCCGCCGCGATCACGCTCGACGCGTTTGCCTCCGACGACACCATCGCCCAGATCCAGCCGAAGATCCACCTGCTGAGCGACCTGCTCGAGACCCTCGCCGAGCTGCCCGCCGTCGTCGACGTGCGCCAGCGCGGGTTGCTCGCCGGCGTGGAGCTCGAGGACGAGCAGGGTGCGGTCGAGGCCCAGCACCTCGCCCTCGCCGAGGGCCTGCTGGTGGACCGCGACGGGCCCGTGCTCGGGCTCTCTCCGACGCTGACGATCAGCGGTCCCGAGCTCAGGCGGCTCGCCGAGTCGCTGGCGCGGGCCGTATCCCGCGCCGAGCCGCGTCTGCGCGCCGCCTCCTAGTACACCCGGCCGCCCCGCCGAGAGGCATGCGACGCCGGCGCCCCGCCGCGGTCAGAGGCCGTAGGCCTCGATGAAGTTCAGCCACAGCTCGCTGCGGGTGGGAAACGAGGGGATCGCGTGGATCAAGGTCGACAACGGGACCTCGCCCACGACCGCGATCGTCGCCGCGTGGACCATCTCGGCCACACCCGGGCCGACGAACGTCACGCCCACCAGCACCTCGCGGTCGGTGTCGACGATGAAGCGGGTGGTCTGGTCGGCGCCGCGTCCGACGAACGCGGCGCCCGCGGTTCCCGCCGTCGGCAGGTCGATCTCGCGCACGGGCAACCCGGCCTCCTGCGCCGAGGCGAGCGTGTGCCCGACGGCGCCGACCTGCGGATGGGTGAACACGACCCTCGGGGCGAGCCCCCGGTGGCCCCGGCCGCCTTCGAGCGCCCGGGGCTCGGTTCCCGACCCTCCGGCCGTCGCGCCCAGGACGATGTCGGCGACGATCCGCCCCTGGTACTTGCCCATGTGGGTCAGCAGCGCGCGGCCGTTGACGTCGCCCACGGCGAACAGCCATTGATGACCGTGGACGCGCATCTGCTCGTCGACCTCGACGAACCCGCCCGGCTCCAGGCCTACCTGCTCGAGGCCGAGGTCGTCGGTGAGCGGCTTGCGGCCGGTCGCCACCAGCAGGTGCGAGCCGCTGATCGAGTCCCCGTCGCCGAGGACCAGCGTGAACCCGCTGTCGTCGTGGTCGACCCGCTCGGCCTGGGCCCCCGTGCGGACATCGACGCCTTCGGCCCGCAGGGCGTCGGCGACCTGCTCGCCGGCGAACGGCTCCTCGCGACCCAGGATGTGGTCGTCCCTCTCCACGAGCGTGACCCGCGATCCCAGCGACCGCCAGGCCTGGGCCATCTCGACGCCGACGACCCCTCCGCCGAGGATCAGCAGCGTTCCCGGCACCTCGGACGCCGTGGTGACCTCCCGGTTGGTCCAGGCGCTCGCCTCGGCGAGCCCGTCCACCGGGGGGATCGCAGCGCCCGTGCCCGTCGCCAGGACCACGGCCTCACGAGCGACGAGGGTGTCGTCGCCAACCTCGACCCGCCGTTCTCCGGCGAGGCGCCCGTTGCCACGGAACAGCGCGATGTCGCGGCTCTCGAGCCACGGGACCTGGTTGTCGTCGGAAAGCCCGTTGACGATCGTGTCGCGGCGCTCGAAGACCGCGTCGACATCGATCGAGGCCTCGGCGTCGCGGACGCCTGGGACGCGGCCCAGCTCGTCGAGGACCTCGGCCGGCCGCAGCAGCGCTTTGGAGGGCATGCAGGCGTAGAAGGAGCACTCGCCGCCGACGAGGTGGTTCTCCACGATGGCCACCGACTTGTTGCTGCGCTCGGCGACGCGACCCGCGAGCACCTCGCCGGCCGGTCCCGCGCCGACGACCACCACATCGAATTCCTGCTCGGCCATGTCGTTGTCCTCTCGGTCGCCGGGTACCGCCAAGCCGGCGGTCGTTCTCCCGTTCGACCGTCGGACAGCTCCGACGGTTCACCCAGCGGCCGTGGCGCGGTGGCGGCCGGCCGGTCAGTCCTCGTACGGCGTGAAGTCCTTCTTGCGGGCTCCGCACACAGGGCAGAACCAGCTGTCGGGGATCTCCTCGAAGGGGGTGCCGGGCGGAATACCGCCGTCGGGGTCACCGTCCTCGGGATCGTAGATGTAGCCGCAGGACTCGCAGATCCATTGCTGTACGTCAGCCATGGGTCGGCACTGTACCCGAATCGGGGCGTGTTCCGGGACCCGGAACAACGGATGTGGCAAGGGCGCCGGCCGGGACGTAGTAGGGGTATGGGCACCATGACCGCCGCCCCGGAGATGGACTCGCGCCGCACCTCGTCGCGACGAGCACCGCTGGACGTCGAGTCGCTCTACCGCGCCACCCGGGACGACGTGTACGCGTACGTGACCTCGATGGTCGGCGTGGGCGCGGCGGCGGACGACGTCACCTCGGCCGTGTTCGAACGCGCCTTCCGGCGCCGGGCCCGCTTCGATCCCCGCCGCGGCGAACCGCGGGCCTGGATCTTCACGATCGCCCGCAACACGGCCCTCGACGAGCTGCGCCGCCGTGAGCGTCACGCCGACCCGCACGCCGATCCGCCGGTCGCCGCCGAGGACCCCGGCCGCGAGCTGCACCTGCAGGTCCGCGACGCCCTCGCCGCCCTGGACCCGCGCCAGCGCGAGCTCATCGTCTTGAAGTTCCACGCCGGCCTGACGCAGGCGGAGATCGGTGCCGTCCTGGGGATCAGCCCCACCGCGGCCGGAACCCGCCTGCACCGCGCCCTGGCCACCCTGAGGAGGATCTGCGATGTCTAGGAAGCCCACGCCTCTGACCGCCGCTGAGCGCGCCGAGCTCGACGCCGTCGACCGCGCACTGCGCGGGGATGCCCTGGCCCCCGAGCACCGGGCGCTGGGCGAGCTGGCCACGGCCGTTCGCGCCGCCCGGCCACCGCTGCCGCCGGAGCTGTCCCGGCGTCTCGATGCCGAGCAGGCCGAGCGGCGGACGGCCCGCGAGACCGGGCTGGCCGGACGGCTCTCGGCGGCGACGCGGCGCCTGCGCAGTCACCGCGGGCTGATGCCGCTGATGGGCGGCGCCGGAAGC
>JBPCPM010000132.1:0-11173 GCA_050999155.1 Solirubrobacterales bacterium | reverse complement strand
TTGAAGAACGCGTTGCCGACGCGGTTGACCTCGGCCGTGCCGCCGGCGCGCGTGACGGTGTCGGCGACCGCGCGGGAGGCACGGGCGTCATAGAGGATCGTCTCGCCGGGGCTCTTGGCCAGCAGGTGCTCGGCCAGGATCGCGGTCAGGAAGTCGCCGGCGACGAAGCGGCCGCTGTCGTCGATGAAGAAGCAGCGGTCGGCGTCACCGTCCCAGGCGATCCCGAGGTCGGCGCCGGTCTCGACGACCTTGGCCATGATGAACTCGCGGTTCTCGGGCAGCAGCGGGTTCGGCTCGTGGTCGGGGAACTCGCCGTCGGGCTCCCAGTAGGTCGGGATCAGCTCGATGTCCATCTGCTCGAGGATCGGCCCGACCATGGGTCCCGCCATGCCGTTGCCCCCGTCGAGCACGACCTTCAGCCCGCTGACCTTCGACACGTCCACAAGCGTCTGGGCGTGGCGCTGGAAGTCCTCGTAGATGCCGAGCTCGGTGACGGAGCCGCCGCCTGGCGCGTCGCCGAGCCCGCCTTCGATGTGGCGGCGCACGTCCTGGATCCCGGCGTCGCCGGAGAGGGCGAGCGCCCCCTCCCGGACCATCTTGACCCCGGTGTAGCCCTTGGGGTTGTGAGAGGCGGTGACCATCGCGCCGCCGTCGAGCTCTCGGTCGCCGACCAGCCAGTAGAGCATCTCGGTGCCGACCTGGCCGATGTCCAGGACATCGGCGCCCTCGGCGGTAAGCCCACCGCGCAGCCGCCCGGCCATCTCGGGGGCGGTCAGGCGCATGTCACGGCCCAGACCGACCCGGAGGCCGGTCGTCGACTTGTCGTGGAGGTTGGCCAGCACGCGGGCGAGGCCGCGGCCCACCAGCTCGGCGGTGTCCCCGTCCATGTCGTCGCCGTAGAGTCCGCGGACGTCGTAGGCCTTGAAGATCTCCGGTTTCACGACGGGGGCTTCACGGGGGGTGCTCACTTGTGGAATCCTTTGCCCAGGGTACGCGGGCCGGGATCCTATGGGGTGCGTGGGGTTCTCCGTGGTTGCCCTCTCACCGTGCTGGAGATTCTCGCCTACACGATCGTCCTCTTCGTGAACCTCGCGTTCGCGTGGGTCGTTCTCTCCTACGCTTGGCGCAAGCTCGCCGAGGCCGAGCGCCGGGCCGGCAAACCGGGCGAAGACCGCCGCTACGCCGACCAGATGTGGTCGGACCTGCGCGACAAGCGCGACGAGCGCAAGCGGCGCTGAGGCCGACCATGCGGATCCTGAGCATCGGCAACCTTTACCCGCCGCACGCCCTCGGCGGCTACGAGGTGATCTGGCGCTCGGCCGTGCACCACCTGCGCGCCGCCGGGCATGACGTCCGGGTCCTGGCGGCCGACTGGCGGCGAGAGAGCGTCGACGACCCCAGCGAGGACGCCGACGTCCACCGGGAGCTGCGCTGGTACTGGCACGACCACGCCTTCCCACACCGCAGCACCCGCGAGCGGGTCAACCTCGAACGCGAGAACGCCGCCATCCTCGACCGGCACCTTGCCGAGTTCGAGCCCGACGTGGTCAGCTGGTGGGCGATGGGGGGGATGTCCCTGTCGCTGATCGAGCGCGTGCGGCGGGCGGGAATCCCGGCCGCCGGCTTCGTGATCGACGACTGGATGGTCTACGGGCCCCGCGTCGACGGCTGGCAGCGGCTGATCCGGCGCTTCGGACCGGCCCGCCCGGCCCTCGAACGCGCCGCGCACACCCCGGGGGGGCTGGACCTCGGGTCCGCCGCCACCTGGTGCTTCGTCAGCGAACACTGCCGCCGCCGGGCCCGCGAGGCGGGATGGAAGCTCCCCTCGACCCGTGTGGTCAACGCCGGCATCGACGCCGAGCTGTTCGCCGGGCCACCTGCCCCCGAGCGCCCCTGGCGCTGGCGGCTGGTCTACGTCGGTCGCCTCGACCGCCGAAAGGGGGTCCATACGGCGATCACCGCGCTCACCCACCTGCCCGACCAGGCCGACCTGTCGATCGTCGGCGCAGGGGACGACGACTACGCGACCGAGCTACGGGAGCTGGCCGACAGCCTGGGGGTCGGCGATCGGGTCCACTTCGAGCGCACGACCCGTGCCCTGCTGCCCGAGGTCTACGCCCAGGCCGACGTTGCGCTGTTTCCCGTCGAGTGGGAGGAGCCGTGGGGTCTGGTGCCCCTGGAGGCCATGGCGGTCGGCCGCCCGGTGGTGGCCACGGGAACAGGCGGCTCTGCCGAGTACCTGCGTGACGGCGAGAACTGCCTGCTGCACGGAGCCGGTGACCCTCAGGGCCTGACCGACTGCGTCACGCGGCTGGCCGGTGACGAGGTCCTGCGCAGCGGCCTGCGCCAGGCCGGACTGATCGACGCATCGCGGTTCACGGACGTCGCCTACAACGAGGAAGTCGAAGCGATCCACACGGCGGTCGCCGGCGAGGGAGTCCCAGACCGCTCGCTGGCCAGCGTCCTGACCGACTGATCGCGCCGGGGACCCGAAGCGGGGCCTACAGCCACTCGCGCCGACGGAAGTAGACGATCATCGCCGCGAAGATCGCGACCATGCCGCCGATCACGGCGAAGAACGGCCACAGGCTGGCGTCCCCGTCGGCCTGCCACGGGACCTCGACGTTCATCCCGAACAGGCTGGCGATCAGGGTCAGCGGCAGCAGGATGACGCTGATCACGGTGAGGACGCGCAGGATCTCGTTGACGCGATGGCCGATCAGCGACTCGTTGGAGTCCTCGAGGCCCTCGACGACCTCCTTGGCGTTCTCCAGCTCGTCCCAGATCCGCTCGTGGGCGTCGACGATGTCGTCGAAGTAGACCTCGAGGTCCATCTCGGGGGCCAGGTAGCGCGCCTTCTGGGACTCCATCTGGCGCAGGACCGGGCGCTGGGGCCGGATGACCTTGCGGAAGTTGATGATCTCCTGCTTGACGTTGGAGATGTCGCGGACCACCCGCTTGCCCGCGTCGGAGGGGCCGTGGAAGATCTGCTCCTCCAGCGAGTCGAGCTTCGCCGAGATCTTGCGCAGCATCGGGAAGCAGTAGTCGAACCCGTCGTCGACGACGCGGTACAGCAGGTAGCCCGAGCCGCGGGAAAACAGCTCGGCGCGCAGCTCTGACTGGGCACGGCAGCGCTCGAACAGGTACTCGACCGGCTGCAGACGGTGGTTGGGGATCGTGATCAGGTAGCCGGGACCGACGAACACGTCGAGCTCGCCGGCGTTCAGGCGGCGGATCCGCTTGTCGAACACCGGGAAGTTCAAGACGATGAACAGGTAGTCCGGGTACGTGTCGATCTTCGCGCGCTGGTTGCGCGAGAACACGTCCTCGAGGTCGAGGGGGTGGAAGTCGTGGTGCTCTTCCAGCCAGCCGCGCTCCATGGCGTCGGGCTGCTCGATGTTGATCCAGCGCAACCCCTCTGCCTCGATGACCTCGACGTTTGGCCGGTCGGCAACAGGCGCCTCGACGCGGTCGGGGATGTCGCGCGGACGGCGCCGAATGCGGGGTTTTGGCAGGTTCGGCATCGCTCGTCTCCCCGCGAGACTCTACCCTGAGGCCGGGCGCCTTCACCGCTGCTCGCTTCCCGATTCGCGAAATATCGTTTGGTTTGGCTGGGGCGGTGGTATAGTTCCCGTCCACATAGCTGTTGCATCCAGAGGGGTGGAGGGACAGGCCCGTCGATACCCCGGCAACCCTCCCCGACGACGACTACGGTCCGAGTCGAGGGAACGGTGCTAATTCCTGCAGGCGAAAGTCCTGGAAGATGCAGAGGACCCTTGAAACCCTCGCGTCTATCCAAGAGCGAGGGTTTTTCCGTGAAAGGGGCTCCACCAGCAATGACGACAATGACCGGACTGCAGTGCAAGGAATGCGGCGAGCGATATGCGCTCGACGCCAGCTTCGTCTGTGAGCAGTGCTTTGGCCCGCTCGAGGTCGGCTACGACTTCTCGAGCCTGGACCCCGAGTCCACCAAGCGCAAGATCCAGGCCGGCACGACCGGCATCTGGCGCTACGTCGACTTCCTGCCCTTCGACTCGCGGCCTTCCTCGCCGCTGGAGCCCGGATTCACGCCCCTGATCCGCGCCACCCGGCTGGCCGAGAAGCTCGGCATCGGCGAGGTCTGGGTCAAGAACGACGCCGCCAACCCCACCCACTCCTTCAAGGACCGCGTCGTGGCCGTCGCCCTGGCCAAGGCGCGCGAGCTCGGCTTCGAGACCGTCGCCTGCGCCTCGACCGGCAACCTCGCCAACGCCGTCGCCGCCCACGCCGCCGCAGCCGGCCTGGAGTCCTACGTGTTCATCCCCTCGGACCTCGAGGAGCAGAAGATCCTCGCCACCGGCGTCTACGGGACCAACCTCATCGGCGTCCGCGGCAACTACGACGACGTCAACCGCCTGTGCACCGAACTGGCCCAGTCGCGCCCGTGGGCCTTCGTCAACGTCAACCTCCGGCCCTACTACGCCGAAGGCTCCAAGACGCTCGCCTACGAGACCGTCGAGCAGCTCGGCTGGCGGATGCCCGACCGGATCGTCGGGCCCATCGCCTCCGGCTCGCTTTTCACCAAGATCCACCGCGGCTTCCGCGAGTGGACGGAGGTGGGGCTCGTCGAAGGGCAGCTGCCGGCCTTCCACGGCGCCCAGGCCGAGGGGTGCTCCCCGGTGGCCGGCGCCTACTCCGAGGGCCACGACATCTGCCGCCCGGTCAAGCCGAGCACAATCGCCAAGAGCCTGGCCATCGGCAACCCGGCCGACGGTCCCTACGCATTGGACGTCGCCCGCTCGACCGGCGGCTCGATCGAGAGCGTCACCGACGACGAGATCCGCCACGGCATCCGTCTGCTGGCCGAGACGACCGGCATCTTCACCGAGACAGCCGGCGGCGTGACCACGGCCACGCTGGCCAAGCTCGCCGAGCAGGGCACGATCGGCGCCGACGACCGCGTGGTCGTCTACATCACCGGCGAGGGCCTCAAGACCCTCGACGCGATCCGCGGCACGTTCACCACGCACGAGATCGACCCGACGGCCGAGGCCTTCGAGTCCGAGGTCGAGCAGGGAGTGGCCGCCTGATGGCGGTCACCGTGAAGATCCCCGCCCAGCTGCGCGCTGCCGCCGGTGGCGAGTCCGAGGTCCAGGTCCAAGGCGACACCGTCGGCGAGGCACTTGACTCGTTGTTCGAGTCCCACCAGGGTCTGCGCGAGCGGATCACCCAGGACGGCGACCTGCGCCGCTTCGTCAACGTCTACGTGGCCGGCGAGGACATCCGCTTCCAGAACGGCCTCGACACGAACGTCTCCGACGGCGACGAGGTCCAGATCCTGCCGGCGGTCGCCGGCGGCTGAAGCCAAACGCCCCTCTGGCATTGGAATGGCGGCACTCGCCGCACCCCACTGGGGTATCTGCAAGCTCGCGGCCTTGGGGCCTCGCATTTGTTCACGCTTGGGACCGGAGAGTAAGGCTACGGCTCGACACGAAGCTCGGCGAGCGTTCGGCCCGAGCTCTCGATCTCGACCTCGAAGACGCCCTCCAGGTCGGCATCGAAGGAGAAACGTGCGGGGGCGCCGGGCTCGGCGGTACGGGTGATGTCGTAGCCGTGGACGTGGATCTCCAGGGCCTTCTCCGGGGAGCGAACCGTGAACCGGGCGCGGCCGCCGCTGTCGAATCGCAGGATCTGCTCACCGCCCACGGGGCGCTCGTCGCGGACAACGATCTCCTCGCCGGCGGGCTCGGACGTCGCCGTGGGTGGCGTGGTCGTGGTCGGCCGGCCCGAGGGTGTCCGCTCGTCGCCCGCGGGGAGCGTTGGACTGCCGTCACGCTCGGTGCCAGCACCACCATCGATCGTGCTGATGTTTGGTTCGTCGGGTCGCAGGAGCGTGTAGGCCAGCACGGTGAGCAGCGCGATCCCGATGGCGGTGAGGACGAGACGCTGCGTACGGTTCACGGCCGACGCCCACGGTCAGTACCGCGCGGTGGCCGGGCGGTGGCGGGAGGTCCTGACGCGTCAGCTCGCGGTGCGCTGAAGCCGCCGGTGACGATGTGCGCGTGCGCGGGCATGGTGACGACCCCGTCGCGCTCATACTCGGCGAAGGTCTCGGTCAGCAATTCGACGGCGGAACGACGGGCGCCGTCTCCGGCATCGTCGAGCGCCGCGCTGGCCGAGGAGGATCCGATTGCGAACCTTGCGGCCTCGGCGGCGGGCAGCCCTCCGCCGACCTGCAGGCTGCTTTCCCACGCCCGGATATCGAGGTTGGCGAAACCGGCCTCGGCGAGCAGGGCGACGAGGATGTCGGCGTCGGCGTAGCGGAAGGGCCCGGGAGCATCGGGTTCGGTCGCCGATGTGTCGGTCACGGTGGCGACCGCGTCTCGGGGGCTGGTCAGCCAGGGGTTATCGGCCGGGCCGGCCCAGACGGCGAAGGCGAACCGCCCGCCCGGGGCCAGCCATTCGCGCAGGTTGGCGAAGGCCGACGCCGGGTCTGCGAAAAACATCGTCCCGAACCGCGAGGCCAGCCGGCCGTAGGGCTCCCTCGGCGCCGGCGACGTGCCGACATCGGCGACGGCGAAGGTGATGGAGGTGTCGTCGGCGGGGATCCGTTCGCGCGCCGCGTCGACGAGCGCGGGGGAGAGGTCGAAGCCATGCACGACGGTTCCGGGCGCTACCGCGCCGGCGATCGCCAGGGTGGACGCGCCTCCGCCGCAGCCCACGTCGGCGATCCGCCCGGCGGAGTCCAGGTCCAGGGCCTCGAGCAGCGGGTCGTTGACCGGGGCGAGCTGGGCCTCCAGGCCCTCGAGGTGGGTACGCCAGCGCTCACCGCGGCTGGTTGCCCAGTCCTCGGATGCGGGCGCGTGGCTCACGACGCGGCCGGGCGAACGATACGGGGCTGGCAGCGCACGCGTGGCTAGTACAGCGCGGTGGCCAGGCGGCGCCGGTAGGTGCGGGCGAGCTCGGAGTCGGCTCCCTGCTCGTCGAGGACCCCGACGACGACCCGGCGCAGCTGGTCGGTGTCGGTGTCGGGATCGGCGAAGTCGTCGAGAAGCAGGTCGAGCCCCCGCTCGGTGTCGCCGGCGTCCAGCGCAGCGAAGGCGTCGGCGTGCCGTCCCTGGCCCTCGAGTTCGATGCGGGCTAGGAGTCCGTCGGCGGCAAAGCTGCCGGTCACGGGCTCCAGCACCCGGACCGCGTCGTCGGTGTCCCCGCGCTCGTGGAGGATCCTCGCGAGGGGCACGGCCGCGTCCGCACGACCCGGTTCCAGCTCGACCGCCTTGCGCAGCGACTGTTCGTCGCCGGCGGCCGAGAGCTGCTCGGCTTCGGAGGGGACGAGCCCGTCGAAGAACTTCTCGACCTGAGCCGGGGGCAGGGCGCCCACGAACTCGTCGGCGATGGTGCCGTCACGGAACGCCTTGACCGCGGGGATCCCCTGCACGCCGAACTGGCCGGCGAGCTGCTTGTTGGCGTCGACGTCGACCTTGGCCAGGTCGACCTTGCCCTCGCGCGAGGAGGCGGCCTTCTCCAGGGCGGGGGTGAGCTGCCGGCAGGGGCCACACCAGGAGGCCCAGAAGTCGACCACGACCGGGACCTCGGCCGACCGGGCCACGACCTTGTCGGCGAACTCCGCTTCTGAGACGTCGAGAATCACCACCACAGCGTACGACAGCTGCCCCTCGGTCCAGGGCGGCGCCTGGACCCGCCGCTAGGGTCCAGCTCGCGCCCCGGTCAGGCGGGCCGGCTTGCGAGCGACGGCGGGACCTCGCAGCACTCCTGAAGCGCGATCTCCTGCGTCAGGCCTCCCATGAAGATCCGCCGGTGCGAGCGGCCGCAGTCGTGATAGGGAATTCGCTCCTCCGGTAGGGCATGGCCGGCGAACTGCCTCTCGAGGATCCTGCGCAACAACCCCGTCCCCGCTCGTGACACGAACCCACGCGGAAGCGACGTGAACGTGTAGAAGACGTTGCCGTCGGGCGCGAGCACTCGAAGCATCTCGCTGACCGCGCGCATGGGATCGTCGACTGTCTCAATCACCCACGCGCTGACGACCAGGTCGAAGCAGCCGTCGGAGAAGGGCAGCGAGCAGGCGTCTCCCACGATCCGCCGCCCCGGGATGTCGCCTGCGTGGCCCAGCATCTCCGGCGAGGCGTCGAGCATGGTCGAATCGACTGTCGGCTCGATCTCGAGGGCCTTTCGCGACAGGGCCCCGGTGCCGGCACCGACGTCCAGCATCGATGCCCCGGGCCTCAGGGTGGCGCGCAGGTCTTCGAGCATCGCTTCCTCAGCCGGATCGCCGGCAAGCCGCAACCAGATTGCGCGGAAGTGCTCGTAGCTGGGCGCGAGCTGGTCATAGAGCGCCCGGGTGTCGTCGTCTTGCGATTGGGCCCCGGCCGCCGCGTCGACCTCGGCCAGCAGCTCGCCGGTGGCCGTATCCGGGCTGCTCATCAATTTGGCCCTGCCTCGTCGCCGCCCGATTCAGTCGGGCTGACCGTCGGCAGGCCGAGCGTAATCCAGTCGTGCATTCCTCCGCGGTAGTAGCGAAGTCGCTCGGGTTCGATCCCCGCACCGATGAGGTCCTCGATGGCGCTGGGGGTTGCCGGGCATTGGGGGCCGTTACAGAACAGCACGAGCACGCCGCCCGGCGGCAACCGATTGGCGCGCGTCGCGCCGTCCTCCGGCGGGAGGTTCAAGGCGCCGGGGATCGTCGAGTCCTCGAACGAGGCTTGGGACCGGGTGTCGGCCAGGAACCCACCGGTTTCGACGTGTTCGATCACCTCCGGCTCTCCGACCGTCTTGACGCCGTTGCCGAGATCGAGCGGGTTGAGCTCGCCCCAGGTGGTGTCCACGATGACCAGCCCGCCACCGCTCGGCCGTGGGACCTGCTGTGGATCTTCGCGCGGCGAGGGCCGCTCGAGCGCGATGCGGGGCGCGCGTGGGCTGGGTGAGGACGGATCAGCCATCGGTCTCGCGACCGTACTCTAGGCGGCCGGGGCTCATGCTCCCAGGGCCACCGCATGCTCGGCCAACTCGAGGAACGGCTGTGCCCCGATGCCCACTCCGACCGTAGCCAACCCCGCGAGGCCCAGCGTGACGACAAGCGCCGGCCGGCTGGCAAGGGCCCCTTGGCGAGGCTCGTCGCCCGGAGCATCCAGAAACGCGGGAGCGAGCACGCGCAGGTACGGATAGAGCCACGCCACGGTCGCCACGATGCCAACCACCGCCAGCCACGCCTGGCCAGCGTCGATCGCCGCGGTGAAAACCTCGAGCTTGCCGACGAAGCCTGACAGCGGCGGCACGCCCAGCAGGGACAGCAGGGCAACGAGCAGGGCCGCTCCTTGCAGCGGATGGCGCCGCGCCAAGCCGGCGAACGCGTCGATGTCGACCGAGCCCCGGTCCCGGGCGACGCACGCGGCCACGGTGAAGGCGGCGAGGTTGGTGGCCGCGTAGGCGATCAGGTAGTAGACGAGGGCCGGCAGGCCTTCCGCGCTTGACTCCAAGGCGGCCACTCCCATCAGCATGAACCCGGCTTGGGCGATCGACGACCAGGCCAGCAGCCGTACGACGTTGCGCTGGGTCATGGCCGCCAGGGTGCCGAGAACCATGGTCACGGCCGAGATCGCCGCGATCGCCGTAGGCCAGCCCACAAGGCCGTCGGGCAGGGCGAGGGGGAGGATCCGCGCCAGCGCGACCAGCGCCGCCGCCTTGGGGATCACCGAGACGAAGGCGGCGACCGAGATCGGCGCGCCCTCGTAAACGTCTGGCGTCCAGAAGTGAAAGGGGACCAGCGAGGCCTCGAAGGCCAGCCCCACGACGATCAGCGCCGTTGCACCGACGACAGCGGCGGTAGGGGCCGAGGGCAAGGCGGTCCCGATGACCGCGATATCGGTGCTTCCGGCGAGCCCATACCACAGGGTCAGTCCGTAGATCATCACCGCCCCGGCCACCGTGCCGTAGATGTAGAACTTCAGCGATGCCTCGTTGGAGGCGGGCGAGCGGCGCAGGTACCCGGCCATCACGTAGGAGGCGATCCCCGTCAGCCCGAGGGCCAGGGCCAGCAGGGCCACGTCGCGGGCGCTGCCGAGCAGAAGCGAGCCCAGCGACGCGGCGGCGAGCATGGCGTACAGCTCGCCCTCGCGATCGGTCCGCGCGAGCGTGCCGCGCATCAGCATCACGCTCAGCGTGCCGCCCACCCCGACGATGCCCGCCAGCGCGAGGCTGAGGCCGTCGACGGCCACGGTGCCGCTCATGACCGTGTCGAATCCCCGCAGCTGCCAGACGGCCAGCGCCGCGACCGCGCATCCGACGTGCAGCAATCCCACGGCCCAGGCGACGATCACCTGTCTGCGCACCGAGATCGACAGTGCGATCCCTCCGACGGTGGCCGCCACGAGGCACAGGACGGGGGCAAGCGACGGCAGGTGGCGGATCATCTCCTGCTCGCGGGCCTTCTCCCGGTCGATGACCACGTCAGGGATATCGGCCACGGCCGCGGCCACGTCACTCGCTGCGGCCAGCGTCTGGACGAGCGCGCTCACGTCAGCGCCCGGGAGGTGGTCTCGATGAAGTCAAGCGCCAGCCGCGGATACACGCCGAGCACGACTACGAAGGCCATCAGCGATCCAACGGCAATCAGCTCCCGCGGCCCCAGGTCGGACAGGCCACGCCAGCGCTCGCCGGGCTCGCCCAGCCATACCTGCTGCAGGGCGCGCAGGAACAGCGCCGCGGTGAGCACGATTCCGAGGATCGCGGTCGCGGCGACCGCGGGCCACGCTTCCAGGGTGCCGACGAAGATCTGGAACTCGGCGGGGAACTGGGCGAGGCCGGGAAGTCCGAGGGACGCGAAGAAGGCGACCGCGACCAGCGTGCCGTAGACGGGCATCGGGCGCATCAGCCCGCTGAGCTCTCTCATGTCGCGGGTCCGCGCCCGGTGGCCGATGAACCCGGCGAGGAAGAACAGGGCGCCGGTGACGAAGCCATGGGCGACCATCTGCAGGATCGCGCCGTCGAGGGCCAGCCGCCGGGCGGGACCCGTGAGCACGGCTGCGGCCGCTACGCCGACGACCACGTAGCCCATGTGGTTGATCGACGTGTAGGCGATCATCCGCTTGAGGTCGGTCTGGGCCAGGGCGACCAGGGCCCCGTAGATCACGCTGACCACCCCGATGATCGCCACAGCGAGCGCGTAGGCGGCGAA
>JBPCPM010000118.1:0-5851 GCA_050999155.1 Solirubrobacterales bacterium | reverse complement strand
CGCCACACGTAGTCCACGGCCGCGAGGATCTGCTGAGCTGCGGCGGGTTCGTCCGCGCTCTCACGCAGCAGCATCGCCAACGCCGAGATATGTCCCACCGGATTTGCGAGGTCCGAGTCGGCCAGGTCGAAGGCAGCGCCGTGGTTGGTTTGGTAGACGGCGGCGCCCGAAGGAGCGAAGTTCCCGGAGAAGGATGCCCCGCGCGCTCCGAGGAGCAGGGCGGACACGTCGGCCAGGACGTCACCAAAGAGGTTCGGCGCCACGATCACATCCAGCGCGGCAGGGTCACGCACGAGCTTGTACGCGCAGAGGTCGACATCTAGGAACAGGGGGTTCACCCCCACCGGCTCGCAGGCCTCGGCAGCTCCTTCGCGCCAGAGTGCGCTGAGCTCTGGCATCCCACCGTCCTTGATCACAACCGCGAGGCGCCCGTTCGCGCCCGCCGCGATGCGGGCCGCAACCCCCACGATGCGCTCGACCTCGTGCCTCGCGTACCCGAACGTGTGTGACACGCGCGAATCGAGGCCTTCCCCCTCGCGGCGGCCATTGCCCTGGTAGATCCCGGCCGCGTTCTCCCTCACGATCACGAGGTCGATGTCCTCGAGATGTTCGCGCCGGAACGGCGACATTCCGACGAGCGCTTCCCATGGGCGGACGGGGACGAGCTTGCAAAAGAGATCGAAGTCCCTGCGCAGGTCGTACACGAATCGTCCTCCCACGGGTCCCGCGAGCACTGCTCCACCACGGCCGAAGACATCCCCGAGAAACCGCGTGACGGCGGGCGACACACCGTCTCGCTCGACCCCGGGGCCTTCGAGCACGGTCAGTTGCCGGCCGTGCAGGTCGGCTGAGGTCCTGAGAACCCGCATGGCTGCCTCGGTCAGCTGGGGCCCGACTCCCTCACCGGTCAGGAATCCGACCACGAGCCCGCTCGTTGCCGACACCGAAGGCGCGTCAGGCGAGACCGCTGGAAGCAGGCGCGTGTCTGCGGGCCGGTCATCCACCGGCGGGCCTACACCTCGATTGTGAGCGGGGGCGCTCATCCCACGGTTTCGTAGATTGCTTGCTGCCTCGTCCAGGAGCTCCGGTTCGCGGCGCCGTGTTCGGGAGGGCCGACGCCAGAGTGTTTCCAGCCGCCGAAAGGGGCTTCGATGTCGGCGCCCGCCGTGCTCGATCCCAGCTTGAGCATGCCGGCCCGGACGTGGCGCCGAAACGCCTGCTGCCGGTCGCGGGAGCTCGTGAACGCTGCGGCTGCGAGACCGTGGCGCACGCCGTTGGCCAGGGTGATCGCCTCGTCCCAGTCTTGGGCCGGCTGGACCACCAAGACCGGGCCGAACGTTTCCTCCTGGACCAGTTCGTGGGTCGGATCGTCGCACCGGACCACTGCGGGTGGCATGTAGGCGCCCTCCCTGCGAAGCTCCGATTCGTCTGCCCATGGCGCTGGCGGATCCAACGGCGAAGCGCCATGGTCGACGGCCCGGGCGAGGGCGGCTTCGACCCGGGTCCGCGCTGCGGTGCTGATGAGCGGCCCGGCTACCGTCGCCTCCTCGCTCGGCCTCGCCCACGCGATCTCGGCCGTAGCCTCTCGAAGCCGGCCGAGGAACGGTTCCAGCACAGGTCGCTCGACGATGACACGCCGGTTCGCGGTACAGCGCTGCCCGGAGAACGCAAACGCACCTTCGGCCACGGCGACCGCGGCTTCATCGAGGTCCGTGTCGGCCGAGACGAGAGCGGGATTGTTGCCGCCGAGCTCCGCCTGTAGCGGGATGCCTCCGCGGGCGCAGGCGATGCGGGCAGCCCAGCCCGCGGGCTCCCCGCCCGTGAGGCTCACAGCGTCGACATTCCCATGCGCCATGAGATCTGAGGCAGTCGGCGAACCTCCCGCCACCATCGTCACCACCCCGGGAGGCAGTCCCGCGGCGATTGCGAGACGTAGCAGCAAGACGGCAACACGAGTTCCGGCCGGGGAAGGTTTCCAGGTCAGGGTGTTGCCGTAGGCGAGGGCCGGCGCGATCTTGCCGACGGGGATGGCGAGCGGGTTGTTCCACGGCGTGATGAGGGCAACCGTTCCCAGCGGCCTTTGCACGGACACCGAAGCGGGTCCACAGGGGGAGGTTCGGGTGTCGTCTCCCCGCGCCGCCGCCGCTCGCAGGAGCGCCACCGCGCGCGAGACCTCGGCGCGCGCCTGCGCGATCGGCTTGCCGACATCGGCGACGATCGCATCCGCGAGCATCGCCGCGTCCCCCTGGACTTGGTCAGCCAACCGGTTCAGCATCGCGATCCGGACGTCCCCCCCCGCGTCGATCCACTCCGGTGACGCTGCGGCCGCGTCCCGCACCGCCCTGTCGACCGCCGAACGGTCCCCGACCATCACGCTCCACGCCACCGTTCCAGTCGCGGCGGGGGCCTCGTGCGTGAGTCGGCACCCGGCCCCGCTCCGCGTCTCGCCCTGCGTGTCGATCAGGCCCGGTAGCTCCTCCGCCGAAGGCTGGTGTCGGTGGGTCGCGGGCTCCAGGAGGGCTGCGACAGTCCGGAACGTGATGCTGCGGCGCCCGAGCCAGGCTCGGGTGGCCGCCGCGTGCACGGGATCGTCGGTGCCCGTGGCGTCTTCGGCGATTACCACGTCCAGCCGGTTACGGTAGGCGCCCAGCGCTGTCGCTCGGACGCAGGCATGAAGGTGAGTGCCGGCGACCACGATCTTTTCGACACCATGGCCTCGTAGGTGCGCGGGCAGGGAGGTGTCAGCAAACCCGTCGTAATCGGTTTTGTGGACTACGAGCTCGCCCTCGCGTGGTGCCAGGGCGGCGGGCGTGGCGTGGCCGTGAGTTCCCTCTTCGCACCGCCAAAGGCCGGCACGGCGCCAATGCGGCATCCGCCGGTCCTCTGCGCGCGTGACGGTGGTCCAGAGGTGCACGACAGGCTCCGAGCGTGCGCGCCAGCCGGTGAGAAGGGCTTCCGCACGCTCGACGAGGGCGCCCGACGGCGGCTGCAGGCGGGGGGATGAGAGAAAGTCGTGCTGGAGGTCGACCAGCACGAGGGCGGTCCTATTCCTGCTCACGAGGGGGGCTCCGTGATCGCCAGCCGGCATCGAAGCTCCTCCACGACGGCAGAGAACTGCGGCTCACGGTGAAACTTGCCGTGTTTGTCAGGGACCTCGACGGTTCGGACCCCTGCAGCCGCGAAGTGGGACCAGAGCTTGCGACGATCGGTCTCCCGCGCCGCCCGGGCCCTCCTCCCCCAGCGCACCAGACGCCGTACCGCGCGGGCGCGGGATTCCAGCTTCTCCGCTGCTCCCGGGTCCTCGCACCGGAAGTAGACGATCTCTCCTCCGAATGGCCGTGTCAGCACATGTCGCCACATCGCGTCTTGGTGTTGGCGCCCAACGCGTAGCCCCATGGAGACGAGAGGATCGTCGCTGCGTTGGCCCCCCAGGCGGTCCCGTCTTGGCGCCCGGTCGACGCGATCGGCGAGCTGGCAGTCCGGTGGCTTGGTGTCGAGCATTGCGAGTAGGCGAACGTTCTCACCTTCGGCTTCGAGCTGGGTGGCTATGACAAAGGCCAATACCCCCCCGAAGCTCGCCCCGACCAGGTGGTACGGACCTCGGTCCTGAATGGAACGGATGACGCCGCGGTAGTGCCGTGCCATGTCTTCGATGGAGTGGCAGCCTGCGCGTTGCCAGTCCATGCCCGGTGGCTGCAGCCCGTAGAACGGCTGATCGGCGCCCAGGGCGTGGCCGACCATCATCAGCCTCAACGCGTGGCCCTGCAAGCCGCAGACCCCAAAAACCGGTACGCGGGTGCCAGCCTCGTTGACCACAAGGATCCCCGCATGCGGAGGGCGCCAGCCGTCATCCTGGATCAGCTTGGCCAGCGTCTCCACGGTTGACGCATCGTTGAGGGTCTCCAGGGGAAGGTCGAAGCCGAACAGCTCGCCAACCTCCTGGAGCATCTCGACGGCGTCCAGCGAGTCTCCGCCGAGGTCCAAGAAGAAGTCAGAGCGCAGGCCCGCCAGGGGCGAATCGAGCACTCGACGCCACACCTCCAAGATCGTTTTCTCGACCTCGTTGGGGGTCCGGGCCCGCCCCCGAGCCGGCGGGGAGGGCCGAGCGGCGAGTGCGGGGCGATCGACCTTCCCGCTGGGCAGCAACGGCAGCGCATCGAGCAGCTCGACGCTCGATGGTGTCAGGTAGGTGGGAAGGTACTCACGCAGATGGGCCTGAAGCACCCGTCGATGCGGCTCGTTGGCGTCATCTGCGACAACGAACGCGGCCAGGTGCGTATCGCCGTCGTCGGTGGGTTTCGCAACCACAGCCGAATCGCGAACCCACGGAAGGCGCCGCAACGCATGCTCGGTCTCTGCGGGTTCGACACGGTGACCGCGGATCGTCACCTGTGCGTCGACGCGTCCGGCGTGAAACAGGCGTCCGCGCCGGTCGTAGCGCGCCAGATCGCCGCTCGTGAAGACGGTCAGCCCATCAGCTTGCACTGTGCGCACCTGCGCCGTTTCCGCCGGGAGCCCGTGGTAGCCGCCGAAGAGGTGCCGTCCCCGCACGACGATCCGGCCGACGGTGCCGGGCGGTACCGGTTGGCCGCTTCCGTCGACGACAAGGAGTTCCTTGCCGGGGACCGGGTCACCCAAGGGGAGCATCTCGGCCGAAGGGTGTTCGGGGCCTTCATAGACCCCGTGTCGCACCAGCCCGACCTCGGTCGAGGCGAAGCCCACGTGAAGGCGGGACGCCGGATGGCAGTGAGCTCGCCAGAGCTCCCAGTCGCTGCGCGTGATGGATTCCCCGCCCAGGCGGAGGAACCGCAGGCGCGTCAGTGCGTCGCTGCTGGTTTCGGCCGCCAACCGCCGAAACAGCGTGGGAACCAGGTGCAGACCGGTGATCTCCCGTTCGCCAATCCACTCAAGTAGCCGCTGTTGCGAAGCCAGCCGGGGGTCATGCGGTGCGATCGTCGCGCCGTTCAGCAAGCCTGTCCAAAGCGTCGTCGCGCTGGCCATCGTGACGAGGCTGTGAAGCAGCGAAAGCCGGTCGGCCGATCGGATCTCGATCAGCTCGGCGTACGCCCGCGTACCCTCCGCGATCGAGGCGTGATCGTGCCAGACGCCCTTTGGCTGGCCGGTCGAGCCTGAGGTGTAGGCGATCATCGCCCTGTCGGAGGGGGCGGGGGTGCCACCGACCTCGGCCGTAGGTTCACGGTGGGCGTCTGCCAGCTCGACGATGGCCAATGGATCCCGCGGATCGTCCTGCAGGGTCTGGGCGGTCTCAAGATGGCGCCGTTGCGTCACCACGACGCGAGCTCCTGCGTCGGCGAGCACCAAGCGCATGCGCTCCGAGGAACCACTAGGACCCAGGGCCACGTAGTGGCCACCGGCCTTGAGGATGCCGAGGGCCGCGGCGATAGCGTCGACGTCGTGGTCGAGAAGCAGCGCCACCGCTCCCGGAGGGACGCCACCGCTCCGCGCCAGGATCGCGTGGGCGATCTGATTCGCCCGACCGTGCAAATCGTCATAGGTGACCTCCTCGTGCATGCCCGTCACGGCGAGCCCGAGCCCCCTGGGGAGATCAGTGAGAACGCGGGCGGCGGCTCCTGGGGTGAGAGGACCTCCGTGATGGTCGATCTTGGGCTTGCCGGGGGGGCCTATGCGCATTGGTCACCGCGATGCTAATAGGCCAAAAGCGCGATACGGATTCTGGCCAGGTCGTGCACCGGTTGTTCGGGAGGTACCTGCTGCGAGACCAGGTGACAGGCACTGGGGCCTGGGCGAGGGCGCGCGAGGAGACCCCACAAAGCGCTCCCAAAAAAAAGGGAGAGGGAGAAACAGGGGGGAAACCCCAAAGGGCACCTGG
>JBPCPM010000092.1:0-2776 GCA_050999155.1 Solirubrobacterales bacterium | reverse complement strand
CGAGCTCACCGTCGCCTTCAACCTCAAGCACCCGTCGCCCGGCCTCGACCAGGTGCTGGCCGACGTGCCGATCCTGCCGCGCCACCTGTGGGAGGGCCTGGAGCCCGGGCGCACGCCGCGCGGTCTGGCGGTGGGCAGTGGCCCCTACCGCCTCGTCGAGCGCGACCGCCGCACGGGCTACGTCTTCCGGGCCAACGAGGACTACTTCCTCGGTCGCCCGCGCGTCGCCACCCTGGCGCTGCCGTTCAACAGCGACTTCGATGCGACGCTGCGCGCGTTGCGCGGTCGGGACCTCGACATGGTCCCCGCGACCCTGCCCGAGGGTCGCCAGGAGGAGGTGCGCGGCGCGTCCTTCGAGACCGAGCGGGGGATCCTCTACACCGGGACCGCCCTGACGCTGAACCTGCGCAGGCCGCCGTTCGACTCCGCCCGAGCGCGGCGTGCCGTCTCCAGCGCGCTTGACCTGAGGCGGATCACCCAGGCCACGATCGGCTACGACGAGCGCTCCTTCGCGGCCGACCGCGGCTACGTCCACCCACGGTCGAGGGCGGCCTCGGAGGGGCGGCTGCACCGCTTCGACCTGGACCGCGCCCGGGCTGAGTTCGCAGCCCTCGACCTGCCGCCGATCACGGTGCTGGCACCCGACAGCGATCCGGCCAGAGAGGAGGCCGGCCGCCAGGTCGTCCTCGCGCTGACGCGGGCGGGCGCGGACGCCGAGCTCAAGACCGTGTCGGCCAGCGAGCTGGCCGACACGGTGGGCGACGCGACGCCGAGCTTCGAGGCGGCGATCTCGAGCATTTCCCCGTTGGCCTCCTACAACCCGGACTTCCTGCGGGCCATCTTCGGCTCGGACGATCGCCTGGCCCCGCTCAACGACTCGGGCTACGCCAGCGAGGAATTCGACGAGCTGGCGACGCAGGCGGCGCGCGAGACCAACCCGTACCGGCGCAGCCGGTTGATCCGCCGCGAGCTGCGCCTGCTCGCCCGGGACGTTCCAGTGGTTCCCCTCTTCTACCCCGAGGGTGCCTTCGTCGTGCGCCCCAGCATCTACGACGGGTGGACCTACGTCGCCGGCAGGGGCATCCTCGACAAGCGCTCCTTCCTGGGCCAGACGATCAGCACCAAGGGCCGCGGGCCAAACGCCGCTCCGCTCGAGCCGATCGGCGGCTCCGGCGGGATCGGAGCCGTCGGGATCGTCGCCCTCGCCATGCTCGGCGCCGTCGTCGCCGTACTTGCGCTCGGCGTCGTGCGGCGAGTGCGTGAGAGCTGAGGGCGCGTGTCAGCCCGCACAAAACGCACTAGGCTGGGGCCCGCATGAGCTCCGATGAGCCCAAGAGGCGCCGGTTCAGTGGATGGCTGCCCCGGCTCTCCGCGGGCACGTGGACGTTGCTGGGGATCCTGGTGCTGCTCGCCGCCTACGCGGGCCTGCTGGAGTACTCACGCCCGCACGTGTCGGGCGAACGGTTGGCGTATGACAACTTCGTCGACCTGGCCGAGAGGGACAGGATCCTCAACGCGCGCATCCAGGACGGCGACGGCTTCGTGGTCGGCCAGTACCGCACGAGCGACGGGGAGACGCGCGCGTACAACACGCCGTACTTCAAGTCGGAGGTCCTGCGCCCCGAGCTGCTGAACGTCCTCGTCCCCAACAACGTTCCCACCGCCGTCGACCAGCAGGTCGGCAAGCAGTTCGTCGGCCCCGTCTCGCTGCTGATCCCGGCGCTGATCCTGGTGACCGTGTTCGCCTACTTCATCCTCTCCTACACCAAGGGGACCGGTCTGTTCAGCGTGCGCAGCGGAGCGCGCCGGCTGACCCGGGAGGAGGGCTCGGCCACCTTCGACGATGTGGCGGGCCAGGAGACGGCGGTGAGGGAACTGCGTGAGGTCGCGCAGTTCCTCGCGGATCCAGAGCCCTTCAAGGCGGTCGGGGCCCAGGTACCCAAGGGGGTTCTGCTCTTCGGCCCACCCGGGTGCGGGAAGACGCTCCTCGCGCGGGCGCTGGCCGGCGAAGCGGGCGCATCGTTCTACTCGATCTCGGGATCGGACTTCGTCGAGCTGTACACCGGAGTCGGTGCCGCCCGCGTGCGCGACCTCTTCCGCGAGGCGCGCGAGAACGCCCCGGCGATCGTGTTCATCGATGAGCTCGACGCCGTCGGTGGCCGTCGTGGCGGCGCAGCCGATGGCCCCCTGGCAACCGGGTCGCGCGACGAGCAGAACCAGTCCCTCACCGGGCTCCTCGCCGAGATGGACGGCTTCTCGCCGATGGAGGGGATCATCGTCGTCGGCGCGACCAACCGCCCCGACGTCCTGGACCCCGCCCTGCTGCGCCCGGGGCGCTTCGACCGCAGCATCGGCCTCGAGACCCCCGACGAGCATGGCCGCCTCGCCATCCTCCAGGTCCACGCCGCCGGCAAGCCGCTCGCCACGGACGTCGACCTGAAGATGATCGCGCACCGCGCGCTCGGTATGACCGGGGCGGATCTCGCGAACGTCGTAAACGAGGCGGGGCTGCTCGCGGCCCGTGCCGGAAAGCAGCAGATCACCCACGCACTGCTCGAGGAGGCCCTCGAGCGCATCCTGGAGGCACCGGAGCGCCAGCGCCGGCTGTCGATGCGCGGGCGCACCCTCGGCCAGCGCTCCCTGAGCGAGGAGCAGGTCACCTTCGCCGACGTCGCCGGCGTGGACGACGCGATGGTGGAGCTGGCCGAAATCCGCGACTACCTCTCCGATCCGGATCGCTATGCGGGGCTCGGGGCGCGGATCCCCCGCGGTTTCC
>JBPCPM010000065.1:0-5295 GCA_050999155.1 Solirubrobacterales bacterium | reverse complement strand
CCGGCGCCGACCCCGGCGCCGACCCCACGTCGCGCGCCATCTGAACCACCGGCCCCAGCGCCGGCCCGGCTCGCGGCGTCGGCCGCACCCCCGCCCCAGGCAGCTCCGGCGCAGCCCGCCGCGCTCCCCCCCGCTGCCGGCCTGGCGGGGGTCGGCACCGCCGACCGGGGGATCGAGGGAGCCAGTCCGGTGCGCCACCAGGACCCGCTGCTGACGACCGGGCTGATGGTAATCACCCTCGGCATCTACGGGTTGTTCTGGTACTACCGGATCAACAAGGAGCTCGTGGAGCTCGGCCGGTCCCGGAACGTCGCGGGACTCGGTGACAACCCGACGCTGTCGCTGCTTGCCCTGCTTCCCGGAGGGTTCCTGTTCATCCCGCCGTACATCTCCTACTACGGGTGTACGCAGCGGATCCGTACCGCGCAGACGACGCTGCTTGGCCGGGCGACGATCAACGGGGTGCTCATCGTGGTGATGATCGTCCTTGGGTTCCTCCTGCTGCTCCCGCTGCTGTTCATCCCCTACCACGTCCAGAGCGCGATGAACACGCTGTCCAACGGCCCGGCTACCGGCCTGGGCAGCCCACAGCCGTAGACGATGGAGATGAGAGCCTCGGCCAAGCTCGGCGATCTTCCGCCCGAGACGCGGTTCTCGCTGGCGGCCCTGATCGCCTCTCCGGCGTTTCCCGACCTCGACGTCTACAAGCTGCCTGACGACGGCACCATCGAGCTCACCGTCCGGTCGGCGGGCGACCCGGGGCCGCAGGCGGACCAAGCGACCGAGGCGGCGGAGCCGGACCCGGAGATCGCAGGGGTCGCGCTGGAACGCGGAGCCGAGATGCCGCCGGAGCCCGTCGCCCAGATGTCGCCCGGCATGGACGCACCGGAGATGCCGCCCGAACCCGTCACCCAGCCCGCCGTGGACAGCGCAGGCGCCATCCCAGAAGAGATCCGCGCGGTACGAGAGACCCCACCGGAAGCGGAGGGCCCCCAACGCTCCGCGGCCACCTGCAGCAACTGTCAGGAAGAGCTCGTGCCCGGGGCCCGGTTCTGCACGGAGTGCGGAACCGCCGCTGTCTGACCGCCGCGCCGCGTCGGCCGACGAGGAGTCCGTCCCTAGCCGAGCAGCCGGCGCAGCCGGCCGAGGATGCCGGTGGGCGCGTCGGTTTCGAGCTGGTCGGGCGCGATCGTCTCGTGCAGCCTCCGGGCGAGGTCCTGCTGTTCGGCGTTCAGGGAGTGCGGGATGACGACGTTGACCAGGACGCCGAGGTCGCCCCGCCGGGCGGAGCGCAGGTCGGGCAGACCCCGGGCCCGCAGCACCTGCACGGCGCCTGGCTGGACTCCGGCCTCGAGCTCGATCGTTTCCTCGCCTTCCAGCGTCGGAACGGCGACGGTGCGCCCGAGCATCGCCTCCGCCGCGGAGATGTCGACGACGGTGGTCAGGTCGCGCCCGTCGCGGAAGAACCGGTCGCCCTCGGCGATCTCGACCTCAACGTAGAGGTCACCGGGCCGTCCTCCGGCCTCGCCGACGTGGCCGGCGCCGGAGACCCGGATCCGCTGCCCGGACTCGATCCCGGCCGGCACAGCGACCTCCCACGTTCGGTCGGCGATCTCGCGCCCCTCGCCCCGGCACTGCGTGCACGGGGTCTCGGGCCGTCGCCCCCGTCCCGAGCAGGTGTCGCAGGGCGCGGCCTGGACGATCCGGCCCAGAGGGGTGTTGGAGACGCGACGCAGCTCCCCCGCGCCGCCGCAGGTCGGGCACTGGACGAGCTCGGTGCCGGGCTCGGCCCCGTCGCCGTCGCAACGCTCGCACGCCGAGGCCGCCTCGAAGGCGACCTCCCGCTTGACGCCGGTCAGCACCTCGCCCAGCGTGATCTCGATCTGGACGTCGACATCGGCGCCGTCGCGTCCGGCCGACCGGCCGCCGCCGAAGCCGTCGCCGCCGAAGAACGCGTTGAACAGGTCGCTGATGCCGCCCATGTCCTGCGCCTGGGAGTGAAAGCCCCCGGAGCGCAGCCCGTCGTGGCCGTAGGTGTCGTAGGTCTGGCGTCGGTCGGAGTCGGAGAGCACCTCGTAGGCCTCGGCGAGTTCCTTGAACCGTTCCTCGGCGTCGTGGTCGTGACGGTTGACGTCGGGGTGCAGCTCGCGCGCCAGGCGGCGGAAGGTCTTCTTGATCTCCTGGCCGTCGGCCTGGCGGCTCACGCCCAGCACCTCGTAGTAGTCGCGCGGCATCGGGATCCTCCTGGGGCTCAGGCCTCGTAGACGGTCTCGAAGTACTGCGACAGCTCGCCCGCGGCGGTCTGGACGCCCTCGATCGCCGCCGCGTAGTCCATGCGCAGCGGGCCGATGACCCCGACAGTGCCGAGGTTGCGCCATCCGAGCCCGTAGTTGGCGCCGACCATGCTGACACCGCGCAACTCGGGCCGCGGATTCTCCGAGCCGATCCACATGAACACCGAGTCGCGTTCCAGCGCGGTCCGCAGCACCGACAGCAGCCCGACGCGGCGTTCAAGCGTGCGCATCAGCTCTTCCAGGTCCGGCACCTCGCGGTCACCGGCCAACAGGTGGGCCGTTCCGTCGAGGTACAGGCTCTGCTCGGCGGCCTCCTCGAGGTTGCCGAAGGCCGGCGCCACGGCATCGACGAAGCAGCGCTCAGCCGCGCCCAGGGTCTCGTCGTCGAGGCGGCCGGCCAGCATCCGTGCCCCGAGCCCGAGGCCGCTCAGGCGCTCGTTGAGGTAGCTGCCGGCCCATTCGACGAGGCCGGGGTCGACCCGCCTCTCGAAGGTGAACACCCGCTTGGCGACGCCGCCCGTCGAGGTGATGACCACGACCATCACCGAGTTGGGTTGCAGCGGCAGCACCTCGACACGGCGGATGGACGCGGTGGCCAGCGGCGGCGCGGTCGCCAGCGCGACGAGCTCGGTGGTGCGCGAGAGCAGGAAGGTCGTCTCGTGAAGGGCCTCGTCGACCTCGCGGCGCATGTGGGTGATCGACGCCGAGGGCGCGGGAGCCGGCAACGGCGGGCGCGGGACCGTCTCGATCAGGTCCTCGGCGTACGCCCGGTAGGCGGACTCGGTGGGGATCCGCCCGGCGCTCGTGTGGGGCTGCTCGAGCAGGCCGACGTCCTCGAGGGCGGCAAGCTCGGCGCGGATCGTCGATGGCCGGCACTCCAGGGTCCCGTCCTCGGCCAGGGCCCGGGATCCGACGGGCCGACCGGAGTCCAGATGGGTGGCGACGACCAGGCGCAGGATCGACTGCTGGCGGTCGGTGAGCGAGATGGGCTCCATTGGCGAAGTGTAGGTGGCCGGATGGGCGGCCCGAGGCCGCCTCAGCCGCCGTCACTGTCGAGCTGCAACACGGCGAGGAAGGCCTCCTGGGGGACCTCGACCGATCCCACCTGCTTCATCCGCTTCTTGCCTTCCTTCTGCTTTTCCAGCAGCTTGCGCTTGCGGGAGATGTCACCGCCGTAGCACTTGGAGATCACGTCCTTGCGCATCGCCTTGACCGTCTCGCGGGCGATCACGTTGGCGCCGATGGCGGCCTGGACGGGCACGTCGAACAGCTGCCGGGGGATCACGGTCCGCAGGCGCTCGACCAGCGAGCGGGCCTGGCGGTAGGCCTTGTCGCGGTGGACGATCATCGACAGGGCGTCGACCTTGTCGCCGGCCAGCAGGACGTCGAGCTTGACCAGGTCCGACTCGCGCGAGCCGTGCTCCTCGTAGTCCAGCGAGGCGTAGCCGCGCGTCGAGGACTTGAGCTGGTCGAAGAAGTCGAGGACGACCTCGCCGAGGGGCAGGTCGTAGCGGATCTGGACACGGGTCGGCGACAGGTAGGTCATGTCGATGTGATCGCCGCGGCGGTCCTGGCACAGCTCCATGATCGGGCCGATGTACTCGCTCGGCGAGAGGATCGTCGCCCGGATCTGGGGCTCACGGATCGCGTCGATGTCGGCCGGATCGGGCATCCCGGCTGGGCTGTGCACGCGGATCGAGGCGCCGTCGGTCTTCAGGATCTCGTACTCGACGTTGGGGATCGTGGCCAGCAGCGACAGCTGGTACTCGCGCTCGAGCCGCTCGCGCACGATGTCCATGTGCAGCAGGCCGAGGAAGCCCACGCGGAAGCCGAAGCCCAGGGCCTGGGAGGTCTCGGGCTCCCAGGTCAGGGCGGCGTCGTTGAGCGCCAGGCGCTCCAGGGCGTCGCGCAGGTCCTCGTAGTCGCCGGTGTCGACGGGAAACAGGCCGCAGAAGACCATCGGCTTGACCTCGCGATAGCCGGGCAGCGGCTCGGCGGCGGCCCGGCCCCGCGCGGTCAGGGTGTCGCCGACCCGGAGCTTGGCTACGTCCTTGAGGCCGGTGATCACGTAGCCCACTTCCCCGGAGTCCATGGAGGAGGTCGCGACCATGGCGGGCGTGAAGGCGCCGATCTCGTCGACCTCGGCCTCGGTGCCGTTCTGCATGGCCAGGATGTGGTCACCGGTGCCGAGCCGGCCATCGACCATTCGGCAGTAGGCGATCACGCCGCGGTACTGGTCGAACTCGGAGTCGAAGATCAAGGCGCGGGGCGGCGCGGCCGGGTCGCCTTCGGGCGGCGGGATCCGCTCGACGATCGCCTCCAAAACCTCGCGCACGCCGACCCCGGTCTTGGCCGAGATCCGCATAACGTCGTCGGGGTCCTCGCCGAGCAGCTCGTGGATCTCCTGGGCGACCTCGTCGGGGCGGGCGCTGGGCAGGTCCACCTTGTTGAGGACGGGGATCAGCTCAAGCCCGCTCTCGATGGCCAGGTAGGCGTTGGCCAGCGTCTGGGCCTCGACGCCCTGGGCGGCATCGACCACCAGCAACGCACCCTCGCAGGCGGCCAGCGACCGTGAGACCTCATACGAAAAGTCGACGTGGCCGGGCGTGTCGATCAGGTGCAGGTTGTAGGTCTGGCCGTCGTCGGCGTCGTAGGCGACGCGCACGGCCTGGGCCTTGATCGTGATCCCGCGCTCGCGCTCGAGGTCCATGGAGTCGAGGATCTGGGCGCGCATGTCCTTGGCGTCGACGGTCTTGGTGACCTCGAGGATGCGGTCGGCCAGCGTCGACTTGCCGTGGTCGATGTGGGCGATGATCGAGAAGTTGCGGATCCGTTCCACGACGCAGAAGTGTGACGGGTCGGGGTGCGGCTAGTTGTCGTGACCGGAGACGTTGTGAACGCGGCTGATCGGGGGTTGGTCTCCGATTGAGCTGTGGGGGGTCTGCGCTCGTTGTAGTGGTGCAGCCAGTGTGGCAGAGCCCTCAGGCGATCGGCTGAGGAC
>JBPCPM010000143.1:0-3300 GCA_050999155.1 Solirubrobacterales bacterium | reverse complement strand
CGCACGCGAACACGAACGCGTCCACCAATCCCGCTACGCCGACAACGCCCTCCCAAACACCACATGAGGCCGTCCCTCCAGGGGATCTGCACCCAATAAGAAAAGCGGTAGGGGCCGACATCACCATCATCCAAGACGCCTCACATGCGCTCGGCGCCCACGACGGCGAGGCGCCGGTGGGCTCGTGCCGCCACGTCGACATGACGCGGCATGGTCACGACGCGAGATCCTGAGCTGCGCCGGCGCCTTGAGCTCTTTCGCAATCACGGACTCACGAAGGCTCCAGACCTACTGACCGAGTCGGATCCAGGGGGGCTGGTGTCAGGAGCAACACGAGCTGGGCTTCAACTACCGCCTGTCGGACATCCACAGCGCGCTCGGGCGGTCCCAGCTGGCGCGGTTGGACGCCTTCGTGGCCGCACGCAATGCGATCGCCACTCGCTACCGCGAGGCACTCGCGGACGTCGGGGCCCTCACGCCGGGCCCTGCGGCACCGAGCGGGAAGCCGGCGTGCTTCGACATCGGCGGGCGCACCGTTGGAGCGGGGGCGCCCGCCTATGTCATCGCCGAGATCGGCGCCAACCACAACCGAGACCTCGATGTCGCCCGGAGGCTGATCGATGCGGCAGTCGCAGCGGGTGCCGACGCGGTGAAGTTTCAGACCTACGACGGGAATAGGATCTACTCCCGCAAGACGCCAAAGTTCTCCTGCCTCGAGAACATCAGCGACAAGTCGCCTGCCGATCTGCTCGATGAGATCGCCCTGCCACGCGAGTGGCAGCCAATCCTCGCGGAGGAGGCGCGCGCACGCGGCATCGCGTTCTTCTCGAGCCCGTTCGACCACGAGGCGGTGGACGAGCTCGACGCGATCGACGTTCCGGTCCTCAAGATCGCCTCCTTCGAGATCGTCGATCTGCCGCTGATCCGGAAGGCCGCCTCGACTGGCCGGCCGCTGATGATCTCGACTGGCATGGCCCGCCTCGGTGAGGTCGAGGAGGCACTCGAGGCGGCCCGGGAAGCCGGTGCCCCCGCGGTGGGCCTCATGCAGTGCACATCCGTATACCCGGCACCTCCCGAGCGCGCCAAGCTGGCCGCGATGGCCACGATGCGCGCCGCATTCCGGGTGCCGGTCGGACTATCCGACCACACGACCGGCATCGCGGTTCCGATCGCATCCGCCGCACTCGGCGCGGCGTTCGTCGAGAAGCACCTGACCTTGGACCGGCAAATGCCCGGACCCGACCACTCATTCGCTGTGGAGCCCCGCACTTTGAAGGAGATGGTGGCGGGCATCCGCGAGGCGCAGGCGGCCATCGGGGACGGGATCAAGGACGGCCCCTCGCCCGAGGAGAGCGGCGAGATGTACCGGCTCGGACGGCGCAGCCTGATCCTCACCTGCCCTCTGCGAGCCGGAACTGCGCTGAGCCGGGACATGCTGACCGTCAAGCGCCCCGGGTACGGCGTCGCTCCCAGAGATCTCGAGCTGGTGATCGGTCGAACCCTTCGCCAAGACGTCGAGGAGGACGACGTCCTCACGGGGGAGATGGTCTGACCGGCTGAGCGACCTCCAGCACCCGCATCCCACCAACGGTGTCGGGTGTAACCCGGTAGCCGGCTCGCTCGAAGGCCCGCATCGAACCCGTGTTCTCGGCTCGGACATGGGCGACGACAGCCCGGACCCCGGGATTGGCGGCAAGGAAGAGCTCGCTGGCCTCACGGATCGCCTGCGTGCCGAGCCCGTCCCCGCGGTGCTCGGCGGCGATCGAGACGCTGATCTCGGCGCGCCCCTCAGCGCGGTCGAAGCGCAGGCTGCCGACCGGCTCGCCCTCTCGCTGGGCGATCAACAGCACGCGGTCGAGGTCCGATAAGACCCCGTCCAGCCACCGCAGGTGCTCGCTGGAATCGATCTCGCCCGAGTTTCGCGACGCCGCGCGGACATGGGGATCGGTACGCCAGGCGAGCAGCTGGGCGGCGTCCTCCGCCCGGGCGGGACGGTACCGGAGCACGCGTGGGAGGCGTCGCCCTGCGAAGGCACACAGGAGCGCGTCGCGCGCCCGCGCGGCGCCGTGGCCATCCACGACCTCGGGACCCCGGATGGCCAGCCGCTCGCGCTCCGCCGCCGATGCCAGCGCCGCCAGCTCGGCCACGAGCCGCCTCCTGAAGTCACCCGGGCGAGCGTCGAAGCGCCGGACCGCGCCGGCGCGCTGCAGGCCGCCCGCTACGACTTGCTGGTTGTCCACGATGGCGGCGGCGACCGTTGGCACCCCTGCACACGCGAGTTCATACGCCGTCGTGCCAGCGGCGCTGATGGCGACGTCAGCCCAGTTGATGCGCTCGACCAGGCCCACATCCGGCACAGCCCCGGAGCCGCTGATGAACACCTCGAGCTCCCCCAGACTCCCCAGCGCCTCGGTCGCCGGCTCGACCAGGGCGCGCGCCCGCTCCGATCCTCCGAAGGTGACGAGTGCATGCGCCAGCCCGCGCTCGTGGCGGGCGGCCGCCAGGCGCGGAGAGACCGGTGCGTAGTCGGGTCCCAGGATCTGAACCACTGGAGGCAGAGCCCGCGGATGGCCAGGTGGGGGCACATGGTAGTTGAGGACGGCGGTGACGGGCGCGGGGATCTCGTGCTCGTCGTTCACCACCGCGACCGGCAAGCGGTCGGCAAGCCGCCCGAGCTCCTCTGCCCCGATCTCGTAGGAGTCGACCACCACCGCGTCCGCGCCGGGCGGCGCGCCCGTGGCGCCCGGCCCCGGGAGGCCGTTGGCGAACCCGGCCGCAGCCACCAGGTCGCTCGCGAGGCCGGCATAGCAGCCGAGGAAGAGCGGCTCATGACCGGCGCGCGCGAAGGCCTTGGCGATCTCCAGCGATCGCGCGACGTGTCCCGCCCCCACGCGGAGGTCGCCGTCGCAGCGAAAGGCGATCTTCATATCCGTGATCTTTGCCGACTTGGTGTGTGAGAGACTCGCTGGAGGGGTGGCAGGGGAGGCGATTCCGCTGGACGGCCGACTGAGTAAGCAGCACGTCTAGGAGCGTGGGTCGCTAACGCGGCCGGTGGTGGGTGGGCGGGCAGCACGGCCGTGATCGGACCTGATCGGGGTGGGGGTCGGCGCGTTTTCACGTTGCGGAGCTTCGCACGGGAGCGCTTGAGGGGGCTGGCAGGGGCCTCGTTTGGGGGGGGCCTGTGGGCGCTCGTGGCCCGCTTGGGCTGTCAGCCGGCGCGGGCGAGGCTCAGGCCGCCCGCGCAGTGGAGTTTGAGCAGGTTGTGGATCGCGCAGTTGAAGCGCCATTGGGCGTCCGCGG
>JBPCPM010000098.1:0-5898 GCA_050999155.1 Solirubrobacterales bacterium | reverse complement strand
GGCGCCCCCGCGCGCGTCGCCGTCGAGCTTGCTCATGACCACGCCGTCGAAGGCGGCGGCCTCGGAGAACTGCTCGGCCACGTTGACGGCGTCCTGGCCGGTCATCGCGTCGACGACGAGCAGCACGGTGTCGGGCTCGGTGCGCTTGCGGATCTGGGCCAGCTCGGCCATCAGCTCCTCGTCGACGTGCAGGCGTCCTGCGGTGTCGATGATGAGGACGTCGAGGCCGGCCTCCCGGGCCTCACCCACCGCCCAGGTGGCGATATCGACCGGGTTGGCGTCGGTGCCCTTCTCGTAGACCGTCGCCTTGGCCTGGGCTCCGACCTTGACCAGCTGGTCCACGGCGGCGGGGCGGTACACGTCGCAGGCGGCCAGGCCGACCTGCTTGCCCTCCGAGCGCAGCTGCTGGGCGAGCTTGGCGCAGGCGGTCGTCTTGCCCGATCCCTGCAGGCCGGCCATGAGGACCACGGTCAGGCCCGAGGGGGCCCAGGTCAGCCCCTCGGCCTCGCCTCCGAGGAGCTCGGTGAGCTCCTCGTTGACGATCTTCACGACCTGCTGGCCGGGGTGCAGGCTCTCCATGACGTCGACGCCGAGGCTGCGCTCCTTCAGCGTGGCGGCGAACTGCTTGACCACCTTGAAGTTGACGTCGGCCTCGAGCAGCGCAAGGCGGATCTCGCGCAGGGCGCGTGAGATGTCGTCTTCGGTGAGCTTGCCCTTGGAGCGGACGTCCGCGAGCGTGGCCTGCAGCTTGTCGCCGAGAGCGTCGAACATGGGCCAGCGAACCTAGCGCACTCGCGGCCGATCCCTGCTCGGCCCCGGGGTCGACCCTGAGCCGGGTCGGGGTCGGGGATGGGGGTCCGCACCGGGGGATCACCGATGGCGCGCGGAGGCCCGCTCCGTGAGCCTGCGTGGTGTCCAGTCGGAGAACCCCGAGCCGGAGGTAGACGATGAACGACGACGCTGAGCAACCACGCGGGCTGGCCGCCCGCCTCGGGCGCTGGAGTGCCCGCCACCGGGCGCTCGCGCTGGGGGCCTGGCTGGTGTTCGTCGTGGCAGCGGTCGTCGGCGGCCAGGCCCTCGGCACGACCAGCATTCCGGCCGCCGAGACCTTCGACGGCGAATCGAAGGTGGCCGAGCGGGCCTTGGCCGACGCCGGGTTCGCCGTCCCGGCCGACGAGGCCGTGCTGCTCGCGGACGACCGCCTGACGACCGGTGATCGCGCGTTCCAGACGGCGATTGCCGACACGCAGCGCCGGCTCGAGGCGACCAAGGACGTGCGGGACGTCTCGGCCCCCGATGCGGCTCGCGGTACGGTCTCCGCCGACGGCCACTCCGCGCTGATCGGTTTCACCGTCGCCGGCGACCCCGATACCGCGGTGGACCGCATTGCGCCGGCGCTCGCGGCGATCGCGCGCTCCGACGCGGTCCATCCCGACCTCGCCATCGCCGGCGCCGGATCGGCGAGCGGGGAACAAGCGGTCGAGGCGACCATCGAAGACGACTTCAAGCAGGCCGAGCTGTCGTCCGTTCCCATCACCTTGCTGGTCTTGCTGCTGGCCTTCGGGTCGCTGGTGGCCGCCGGCATTCCCGTCCTGCTGGCGCTGTCGGCCGTGGCCGCCGCCATGGGGCTCGTCGCGGTACCGAGCCAGCTGGTCGGCGTCGACGAGGCCGTCGGCTCGATCATCCTGTTGATCGGCCTCGCCGTCGGCGTCGACTACTCGCTGTTCTACCTGCGCCGCGAACGCGAGGAACGCGCTCGGGGTGCCAGCCCGCAGGCAGCGTTGGAGACGGCCGCCGCCACCTCGGGCCGCGCGGTGCTGATCTCTGGGCTCACCGTCATCGTGGCGATGGCCGGAATGTTTCTCACCGGCAACGCGAGCTTCCAGTCGATCGGTCTGGGCACGATGATCGTGGTCCTTGTGGCGATGGTCGGTTCCGTCACGGCGCTCCCCGCGTTGCTGGCCCTGCTCGGCGACCGCATCGAGCGCGGACGGATTCCCTTCCTCGGCCGCCGGCGCGGACGCGAGCCACGGGTCTGGGGCTGGCTGGTCGAGCGGGTCATGCGCCGCCCGGTCGTCGCCACCGTCGTCGCTGGCGGCGCGCTCCTCGCCCTCGCCCTTCCCGCGCTGGGACTCCAGACAACGGTCACCGGCGTCAACGACCTGCCGCGCGACCTCGAGGTCATTCGGACCTACGATCGCATCCAGCAAGCGTTCCCGGCCGAGGGCTCGGCGGCGCTGGCGGTCGTCCAGGCCGCCGACGTCCGCTCGCCCGCGTCGCGGCGGGCCATCGCCGCTTTGCGCCGCGAAGCCGTGGCGTCGGGAGCGGCGCTAGAACCCACGTCGGTTGCGGTCGCCCCTGATGGCACCGTGGCCCGCGTGGATCTCCCCCTGGCCGGAGGTGAGGACGACGAATCCGCCCAGCGCGCGCTGAGCCTGTTGCGCGACCGGGTGGTCCCGGCCACCATCGGCGCCGCCGGCGAGATGCGCGCCGACATCACGGGCGAGGCTGCAGCCACAGCGGACTTCAACGAGCTCATGTCCACCCGCACGCCGCTGGTCTTCGCCTTCGTGCTCGGGCTGGCGTTCGTGTTGCTGCTGGCCACGTTCCGGTCGATCGTCGTGCCCCTGAAGGCGATCGCGCTGAACCTGCTGTCGGTGGGCGCGGCCTACGGGGTCCTGGTCCTCGTCTTCCAGGAGGGCTGGGGCTCGGACCTGCTGGGCTTCGAGCCGACCGGCGCCGTGGTGTCCTGGTTGCCGATGTTCCTGTTCGTGATCCTGTTCGGCCTGTCGATGGACTACCACGTGTTCATCCTCAGCCGGGTCCGCGAATCGGTCGACCGTGGGATGCCGACCGACCAGGCCGTGCAGCACGGGATCACGACCACGGCGGGCGTGGTGACCAGCGCCGCCGCGGTCATGGTCGGAGTGTTCTCGGTGTTCGGCACCCTGAGCTTCATCGACGTCAAGCAGATGGGCGTCGGCCTGTCGGTCGCGGTACTGCTCGACGCCACGGTGATCCGGGGCATCCTGCTGCCCGCGACGATGAAGCTGCTGGGCGAGTGGAACTGGTACCTGCCGCAGTGGCTGGAATGGCTGCCCCGGGTGAGCGGTGAGGCGGCGGAAAGCCCGGGCGGCGGGTCGTCCGCCGAAGCGAGCGCCGAGGCGCAGCCGACCGGGGTGCCGGCGGCCGAGCCGCAGCTCTCGCACGCTCAGGCCTAGTAGCCGCTCGCGCGGCTTCCGAGCGGGCCAGAAGCCGCGGAGTCAGTCCCCGCGGCCGCCCCGGCGGGGGCGGTCGCGGCATTCGGCGGCGAAGTCGGCCATCCATCCGCCAATGCGTGTGCGGAAGTCGGGGTCACCTGGCTCACGGTTGTGGTCGGCGTGCTCCCACGGCATCGGTGCGAACAGCGCTCGCGGCCACGGGCACGCGATGCCGACGAGCCGCAGGATCACGCGTCGGGGCCCAGCAGGGCCGAAGCGAAAAGCGCCGGGTCGAAGGGCCGCAGGTCCTCGAGCGCCTCCCCCACCCCGATCAGCTTCACCGGCAGCTTCAGCTCCCCGGCGATGGCCAGGGCGATGCCGCCCCGGGCGGTGCCGTCGAGCTTGGTCAGCACGACGCCGGTCACGTCGACGGCCTCACCGAACATCTTGGCCTGACGCAGGCCGTTCTGACCGGTTGTCGCGTCGATCGTGATGAGGGTCTCATGGGGGGCGTCGGGCAGCTGCTTGGCGATCACCCGCCGGATCTTGGTCAGCTCGGCCATCAGGTGGTCCTGGGTGTGCAGGCGCCCTGCCGTGTCGCAGATGACAACATCGGCGCCTCGCGCACGGGCGGCCACGACGGCGTCGTAGGCGACCGAGCCCGGGTCGCTGCCCGGCTGGCCGGTGACGATCTCGCAGTCGGCGCGCTCGGCCCACAGGGCCAGCTGCTCGGTGGCCGCGGCCCGGAAGGTGTCGGCGGCGGCGAGCACGACCGACAGCCCGAGCTCCTGACGCAGGTGCCAGGCGATCTTGCCGATCGTCGTCGTCTTGCCCGTCCCGTTGACGCCGCAGACCATGATCACCGCGGGTTCGGCCGAGACGTCGATGCGCCGGTCCCAGGTGGGCGAGGCGATCTCGGTGAGCAGCTCGACCAGGCGGGCCTGAACGGCGTCGGGGTCGGTGACCGTGCCGGCCTCGACCTCCTGCTCGAGGCGCTCGACGACCTTGGCCGTGGTACTCGCCCCGACGTCCGAGAGGATCAGCGCCTCCTCCAGGCGTTCCCAGGTCTCGTCGTCGATGCGCTCGAAGAGGCTGGATCCGATCTCCTCGGTGAGCGCCTTGCGGCTCTTGGAGAGGTTCTCGCGCAGGCGCTTGACGAGCCGGCGGCGGGGACGGCGTTCTTGCTCGCCGGCCGGGGGCTCGGAGGGGATCTCCCGTTCGCCGATGATGAACGCGTCTTGCCAGCGGGTGGTCACCGCCGGGCAGGCTATACGCCGGGGTCGGCCGGACTCCCGTCAGCCGTGGGCGTCCCGGCCACGGTCCCTCGGGTCGGGAGGCTCAGGCGGCGCGCTCGGCGACCTGCGGGCGGACCGCGGGACCGGGCTCGGCCTCCTCGCCGTCCTGCTCGCCTTCGCGGGCACCTTCGAGGCGGCGGGAGACGACGCGGCTGACGCCGTCGTCGCGCATAGTCACGCCGTAGAGGACGTCGGCGGCGTCCATGGTGCGCTTCTGGTGGGTGACGACGATGAACTGGGCCCGGTCGGCGTACCGGCGCACCAGCTGCAGAAACCGGTCGATGTTGGCATCGTCGAGCGCGGCTTCGACCTCGTCGAGGACGTAGAAGGGGCACGGCCGGGCCAGGAACACGGCGAAAAGAAAGGCGATCGCGACCAGCGACTTCTCGCCGCCCGACATCAGCGAGAGGTTGCGCATCGACTTGCCTGCCGGCCGGACCTCGATCTCGACCCCCGCGTCGCCCGAGCCGGGGGCGTCGCCCGTCTGCTCACCGTCCTCGGCGGCGGCATCGGTCGCCGTGGGCGCCTCACCGTCGCCGGCCCACGGCGCGGAGACGTCGGGGCCGGAGGCAGCGCCGTCCTGGTCGCCGATGACCCGTTTGGGCGCAGGGGGCGCGACGAGCCGCAGGCGCCCCTCGCCGCCGGGGAACAGGTGGGCGACCATCTGCTCGAAGTTGGCGGCCGTCTGCTCGAAAGTCTGCTCGAAGCTCTCGCGGATCCGCCGGTCGGTATCGGCGATCAAGCCCTCGAGTTCCTTGAGCGCCGCATCGAGGTCCTCGCGCTGGCCCTCGAGCTCGGTGACGTGCGCCTGGGCGTCGTCGTAGGCCTGCTGGGCCAGCGGGTTGACCGGGCCCAGCTGCTCGCGGCGACGGGCCAGCCGCTCGAGGCGCGTGTGGAGCTCGGCGCGGCGGTCGTCCGCCAGGGCCTCGGTGGCCGGGGTGAGCTCACGTTCCAGCGCCGCGGCGGCCTCGGCCAGCTCGCGGGCGACCTCGCCCTGGCGGTCGCGGGCCTGGGCCGATCGGACCTCGAGCGTGGTCAGCTGCTCGCCCAGCTGCTGCAGCTCGCCCTGGAGGCGGTACTCCTCCGTCGAGCACTCGCGCATCTCGCCGGCCAGCGCTTCCCCGGCCTCGCCCTCGGCCCGCGCCTGGTCCTCCAGGCGCTGCACGGCCGCGGCGAGGGCCTGGTGGGCCACCCCGGCGGCCTGGCCCAGCCGCTCGAGCTCCGGGAGCAGCGCCTGCTCGTCGTGGATGCGCTTGGCCAGCCGCTCGTAGCGCTGGGCGCGCTCGGTTCGGGCGCGCTCGGCCCGGTCGCGGTGGCGGCGCTCGGCCGTCAGCTCGGCGTCGAGTCCCGCGACGCGGACGGCCTCGGGGCCCCGCCGCCCCGGTAGCTGGCAGCCGGCGAAG
>JBPCPM010000078.1:0-4916 GCA_050999155.1 Solirubrobacterales bacterium | reverse complement strand
TCGAAGAGGTTGCACTCGGGGCTCGGATACCGGACCCCACAAGAGGCCCACGACGAGTACTACAACGGCAACCTTGCAGCATAGAACCCATTAATATGCTGTCCGGAAAACGCGGGGCTGATCAGATAGCACTGCGTAGCCGTGAGCCGACGCGTTGTCGACAACGGCTTGGTCGGTGTTCGTTGGGGGGCGACAGGCCCCGTGTATCGGGCATTTCACCGCTCACGACGCCGTCGGTGATGTCTGGTGGCCTGGCGGCAGCTGACCCGGCGCCTGAACTCAGCTCAAGATCACCGGCGTCATGAGAACCGCGCGCCGAGTGCGCGCATCATCTCAAAGGTGTTCTCGTAGTCGACGCCGAGGTGGCGGCATGCGTCGGGGATCTTGACCTTCTTGCGGCTCGCTCCGGCCGGCGTCTCCTGCGTCACGAGGATCGAGCCGATCTCGATCGCGGCGCCTACGAGGAAGGGGTCGGCGCTGTCCATGAAGTCGGCGAGGACGTGGGGCTTGTAGTTCTCGGATTGGACCCACGTGCCGAGCCGACCGACGGCATTGGCGACGGCCTGCGAACTCGATGGGACGTGGAAGATCACTTCTCGCCGGTCCTTGACCCAGGCGGCGAGGTCGTCGCCACCGTCCTTCAGCTCGTCGTAGATCATGTCGGTCGAGGCGATCTCACCGGACTCGGCCTCATCCTCGAGCCAGGTCCAGAAGGCGGGCACGAGATCGAAGCCGTAGTACCGGTTCTTCGCTTCGATGAAGACGTTGGCGTCGAGCAGTCGCACGGTCAGCCGACGCCCATGGATTCCTCAAGCTTCGGCAAGTTCGCAGGCTTGACTCCGAGTAGCCGCGACGCTTCACGGATCGAGGTCTCGGATGCCTCGACGCTCTCGAGGACGGATTGGGTGAGCCGCCTGCTGTTTCGGATCGGCGCGGTCAGGTAGTAGTTGCCGCCGGACCCAGCCGCCTGCTTCGGCGTCCAGTTCTGTTTCTCGCGGTCGTAGAAGTCGAAGAACTGCTCGCGGCCGATCGCCTCGTGCTGCCAGAGCTGTCGGGCGACCATCACGGTCGAGACGTGAAACTCGCGCGCGATCTGGCTGGACCAGTCCTCGAACCCAGTGCGGCGCTGCCGCCAGCGCGCGGACAGCACGGCCCACGGGAGGAGCAGCTCGCCAGCAACCTCGTTGCAATATGCCTCGACGTCGCCAGGTCCCTCGCCGCTGATGGTGACGTCGGCATCGGAGATCCCGCCCTGGCCGATCCAGATGTGGGCGAGCTCGTGGGCGAGGGTGAACGCCTGTGCGGCGTTGCTGTCTGCGTTATTCACAAAGACGACCGGCGCCATCGGATCGGCAATGGCGAAACCTCGGAATTCCTCGACTCGCAGTGCGCGGTTCGTGGCCTGCCGCACGATGCCGTTGCGCATCACAAGCACCCCGGCGGCCTCGACTCGGGTGACGAAGGCACGCAGGAACGAATCGGCCGGGCTCTCCGGGCGGATGTGAGTCTCGAACTCGAGGGTGGCTCGGATGTCCTCGGCGACGACGGTGACGTCGCTGCTGATCGTGAACCGACCGACAAACTCGATGGGTGCCTCGTCACGCTCGGCCCGGTGGTCGCGGTACCAGTCCTGCTTGCGAAGGACGTCGGAGATGACGTCGCGCAGATCGAGGGAGAGATCGGTCGAGGCCGGATGGCGACGGAAGTCTGGGAGGGGCACGTCTTCCTCGGGCGGCTCCTCGAGGAACAGGTAGCCGAATGGGACGCGCAGCTGCTTGGCGAGCTTCTGGGCCTGACGGAACGTCGGCGCCGCTTCGCCCGTGAGCCACTGCTCGATGGTCGACTCGGCCTTCTTCAAGGACCGCGCTAGATCGGACCTGGTGACGGAGGAGCGCGCGAGGGCCCACAGAAGCATTACCGGGTTCACGTGCGCGTCAGCCATGACGACTCAACGGTACTCAGGGGGTGTGACCGTCATCTAGGCGTGGTCGCTGACTGGCGAACCACAGAGTGCCTCGTCGATGTCCTTGGTGCGTCACGACACTTCCCGATGGGACGCGATATCCGCCGCCCTTGAGCCACCGGGCACGGGCAACTCTCGCCGTCACAAACGCCCTCGAACATCAGAAGGCGCGACCGAGTCGGCGTTCGACTCGGCATCGGAGTGTCCCAGAACACGAGGGGGGTTGGAGGCCTCGGTAACCCAGTGGTGCCGGGCGGGGCTACTCGCGAAGGTTCCGCCAGCCGCCCGGGACCGGCGAAGCCATGCGGCCGAGGCGCCCGATAATGCCGGTCGGCGCAACACCGTCGGGGGTTCGCTGGGTAGCGCATACGTGCCGATGCCGGATGGGTCACTCGGTCTCGGAGGCCGACGCATAACGACGGTCGATCGCCATCCGGCCCGACGTCGGACACGGCTCCGACGGTCGGCATGACGCGCTCGGGAACGGCACGAGCCGGTGCGCTCGGTAACGCGCCGGCGGGGCAGCGCCGAGCCGTAGCGCCGGGCATGCTTCGCGGGTGACATCCGTGCCGTTCATCGCTCTCAGCGCATGCGACCGAGTCGACGGGTGGGCGGCCGCGCCTCTGCCGTTCGAGCCGAGAGGGTCGATGCTCGAGTATCGCCAGGCGCTCCGAGGGGCTATAGCCGAACTGCCGGTCGCCGCTGGACGAACGCTCGTCGGCTGCTACGCGAGCGTCGACGCCCGGCGTTGTGACGTCGAGAACCTGCTCCTCTACAACGTGGGTCTGAGCGCCTTCGCCCACCTCCACGTGCAGGACGTCGTGCTCGTGCGCTCCACGACGCCGCCACCGCCGCCGGACGGCGTATCGAGGACGCTCGGCCACCACCACCGCTACCAACTGGCCAACGCACCGCCGCCCGCGCCGTCGGGCCCGGTTGTCGCCCGGCTCGCTCCCACGCCACTTCGTATGCCGCTGCGCGTCGAGAGCGTCTGGTACGACATTCGCTCAAGGGGACACCTCGATGTGGGCGACGGCGCAGGCGAGCTGCTTGCGGTGGAGGTCACGGTCCACCGCCCACGGTCCGCGTTGCACCCTGGGCTGCTTGGCATGGTCAAGGTCGCAGTGGACGGCTTCATCTCCGCGCTTCACACGCACGACGGCACTGGGCTCGAGGTAGTGGCCGAGCGCCTCGGGGCACGCCTCGGTGTTCCCGGCGAAGGCGTCGCTGACCTGCTTTCGGCGAACCCCGCCGGCGTGCTCGGCCTCCGCCGCCTGTTGTGGCCGTTCCGGGACTTCGTCCAGTGGAACCCAGCCGACGACATCATCGGCTGGCTCCGGGTGAGGGCGGAGGCGGCGTCCGCTTGGCAGCTCAGCGCGAAGGTTTCAGTTTTCGATCGTGGTGGCCGCGGTCCGACGCCTGGCGATACCGGGCGGGCGTAACGCCCGCACCTGCCGGTTCCCAGGCGCACTCCCCGGCGGGCGCCGGCCAGCACGACGGCAGCGTCGGGCTGCTCATTACCGAGCGCCCGCTAGCCTGGTGCATCGAGCGGAACCGGCATTGCCGGGCGGTCGCGTCAACCCGCCTTCAGGTATTGGCGGAGCGCTTCACGCACGACGTCGGACGCGGTCGTGTGGTCGGCAGCGGCGCGGTCGTCGACGGCTCGACGGAGTTCGGGGTCGAGCCGCACGGGAAGGGTGTCGGCTGGGCCAGACCCCATCGCCGGCCGACCAGGCCGGCGCCGTAGCTTGGTGACGTCCAACCCGGCCTCAGCCTCCTCGGCCATCCGCTCCAGGACCTCATCCGTGAGGTCGACGCCTGCCCTCGACCGCCCGTGTGGCGTCTTCTCAGCCATCTGTGGCTCCCTTCTGGCGGAGGAACGACTCGTAGCCCCGGCGCATGCGCATGGCGTGGATCACGAGCTCGGTCCCGTCTTCGCGGACGACCGAGACGATCTCCAGCAGGTTGCCGGCCCGGTCGGGTCCGAGATAGAGCACCTTCCCGTCCTCCTGTTCGCCGACTGCCACGGCCTGCTCGACTGCGTGACGGATATCCGAGTCGTTGACGCCGTGCTTCCGTGCCGAGGCGTAGATGTCCACCTATCCAGTATCGTATCGCGAAACTACGAGCGAGGCGGAGGGTCGTCCGGGTCGGATCGCACGACGACCCCGGCGCCGCGCCTGCACATAATTCGCGAACCCGCCGCCGCCGGGCTCCCTCCTCCGGCAGGATCCGCTCCACCACCGGCAGTTCCGGAAGGAGCGGACCCCGACGGCGCTCCCAACCAACGACGCGCGTTGCCGGGCGCCCGACTCGTACCGTTCCCGGGCGGGCAGCTGACGCCGACGTCGCCGCCCCCCGAGTGGTGTAGCCGATGTTCGGTGCGCGCATTGTCGAGCGCCTCGGACGGCTTGACACCCGGTCGTACTCCCGTCTCGAGGAGGGCCACCAGATCCATGGCCGCTCCATACGCGCCGATCGGCGCGCCTCGGGAGCGTCGGGTAGCCGGATTCCTGAGCGCGCGATTATGAGCGTCCCTGACCGAAGCACGTAGGGGACGCTGCTGCGAGCGCTGCGGAGCAGGTTCTGGGGTGCACGTTCTGGGACACATCACGGCCTTGCGGACGCAACCTGATCCGTCTGATCGGTCGCGGCCGTCCGACTCTTCGTCGCCCAGACTCTTCGCATCGGCGGGTGGCTCCCGCGCTTACGGTCGTCGGCGTTCGACCAGGATTCCGACCATCGACTCGAGCGACGGCAGTCGCGACGGCGAGGCATGAGGGCCGTCGTCACCGTCATGGGTCAGGCGGCTCGCGGGCGTGCCGCCTGAACAGCCCCGAACCTTCCGGACAGCAGACCAACTACGGTCTTCTACAGGAATGAGGGATGCCCATGTCAGACAAGCGTCGATCGTTTTCCCCGGAGTACAAGGACGAGGCGGTGAAGTTGGTAC
>JBPCPM010000042.1:0-26260 GCA_050999155.1 Solirubrobacterales bacterium | reverse complement strand
TGACCCACGAGCGTGATGCGAGTGACCGGCACCGGCCACGACTCCACCAGCTGCTGCAGCAGCGTGTCGAGGTGCTTGCCGTTCTCGGAGATGTGCAGGCCGGTGTTGTAGCGGACGTACACCGCCGTGCATGCCCGTTCGCGTTCGAGCCGGTCGCCGTAGCTACGCCCGGTGTAGTCGGCGTTGATCCACCACGGCGACTCCGTGCCCATCAGTCCGTGGACGAAGACCACGAGGTGCGAGTTCGCCTCGGGGTAGGCGGCCCGCAGCGAGGCGGCGTCCGTCGCGACGGCGTGGCGGCCGACGCGCAGCGCCATCGGCTCCTGCAGGGCGCTGTCGCGCTCGGCGAGCCCGTCGCCGATCATGCCGTTGATCACGCCGAGGGCGAAAGACCCGGTCGGCGATCCCCTTGTGCACGTTGCCGATCCCGCCGGCGGCCTGGGCGAGCTCCTCGAATCCGTAGCGGGCCAGCGCGCGCACCTCGTCGGGCGGGCGGACGACCGTGCGGTGGGTGGGTGTCGGCTGGGGCTCCACGGTGGGGCGATGACCTCCTCGGGGAATGTACCCCGGCGCGCAGGAGCGATACAGGGATTCCCGCCACAGATGCAGGGCCCGGCCCGTAGGCTGGGCGCGATGGACGAACCGCACGACCGGATCCCCGGCCGCCTGCGCGTCACCGGTTCGCGGACGGTCTACGAGAACCGCTGGATCCGGGTGCGCGAGGACGCCACCGAGCGCGCCGACGGCACGCCGGGCATCTACGCGGTCGTCGAGAAGTCGCCCGGGACCCTGGTGGTGCCGGTCGACGCCGGCAACGTGTGGCTCGTCGAGCAGTACCGCCACACCGTCGGGGCCCGCCTGCGCGAGTTTCCCCAGGGGGCGTGGGAAGACCGGCCCGACGCCCCCGCCGCCGAGCTGGCCCAGGGCGAGCTGGCCGAGGAGACCGGCCTGCGGGCCGGCCGGCTGGTCGAGCTGGGCCGGCTCTACTACGCGTACGGGATGAGCAGCCAGCCCTTCACGGCATGGCTGGCCACCGAGCTGGAGCCGGGCCCCGCCGCCCCGGAAACCTCCGAGAGCGACATCCGCGCCCTGCGCGTCCCGATCGACGACTTCGAGAGTCAGGTGCGCGACGGCACCATCGTCGACTCGGCGTCGGTCGCGGCCTGGCACCTGGCCCGGCCGCACCTCGACTGAGGCTCAGCGAGCCCCGGGAGCGAGGGCGAGCGAGTCGGGGCCGATCTCGCCGACGTTCTGGCGGCCGGCCAGGCCCATGGTCAGGTCGAAGTCAGCCGTGAAGTTGTCGATGACGGCCCGCACGCCGTCCTGCCCGTCGAGCGCGAGGCCGTACACGTAGGGCCGGCCCAGCAGGAGGGCGGTCGCGCCGAGGGCCAGCGCCTTGAACGCGTCGGCTCCGCTGCGGATGCCGCTGTCCATCAGCACGGGGATCCGCCCGCGGACGGCCTCAACGACCCCGGGCAGGGCGTCGAGCGCGGCGATCGCCCCGTCGACCTGGCGGCCGCCGTGGTTGGAGACGATGACCCCGTCGATGCCCGCGTCGACCGCCATGGCCGCGTCGGCCGGGTCCAGGATGCCCTTGAGCACGATCGGCAGGGCGGTGCGCTCGCGCAGGAACTCGAGGTCTTCCCAGCGCAGCGATGGACGAGAGTAGATCTGCGTGAAGTGCTGCACCGCGGCCCGAGCCCGGCCTGAGGCGAGGCCTTTCAGGAACGGCTCCGGGTGGTTGAGCCCCATCTGCACGAGCGTCTTGACCGCCTCCACGCCGATGGAGGGCTCGGGCGCGTCCTCGGTGGGCACGTCGTCGAGCAACCGCTGGAACACCGGGTCGCTGGTGTACTGGGCGATCCCCTTGCCTCGCAGGAACGGCAGGTAGGCGAGGTCGAGGTCGCGGGTGCGCCAGCCGAGCAGCGTCGTGTCCAGGGTCAGCACGATCGCCTCGCACCCGCAGGCGGCGGCCCGTCCCACGAGGCTCTCGACCAGCTCGTCGACCGTGCTCCAGTAAAGCTGGAACCAGCGGGGCGCGTCGCCCATCTGCTCGGCGCACGTCTCCATGGGCACCGACGCCTGGTTGGAGAACACGATCGGCACTCCGGTCTCGGCGGCGGCGCGGGCGGCGGCCAGGTCGGCGTCGCCGTGCATCATCTCCATGACACCGACGGGACCGAGCAGGAACGGCGACGGCAGGCGACGGCCGAACAGCTCGACGCTCGTGTCGCGCTCGGAGACGTCACGCAACATGCGCGGGACGATCCGGTGGCGATCGAACGCGGCACGGTTGGCCGCCATGGTCGCGCCGGTCCCCGCGCCGCCCGCGACGTAGGCGAACCCCTCGACGTCCATCGCCTCCTCGGCGCGGGCCTCGAGGTGTGCCGCATCGGTCGGGATTACCGGGCGGGTGCCGCCGACGCCGCCCACATAGATCTGCTGCTGGCGGTCGGGTCCCTTCATCGGGGCCTGTTGTACCGCAGCCGTACAGATCCGGGCGCCGGTGGCGAGACCGCACGGAAAACGCCTGCACGGTTACCCTGGACGCGTAGGGCTGCCGACCCTGGCGGCCACCCTTCTCCCAGCACACAGGAGCATCTGATGGCAAAGAACAAGATCGACGAGGTCCGCGAGCGCGTGACCCAGACGGGTGCCCAGGTCGCAGGCAAGGCCTTCGAGACCGTCAACAAGCTTCGCGGCGAGGGCGCCGAGGAGACCGAAGAGCCCACGGCCAACGAGGCCCAGGTCCCGCTCGAGCGCCGGACCAAGGCCGAGCTGATGGATCGCGCCAAGGAGCTGAACATCAGCGGCCGCACCCAGATGAACAAGGACGAGCTGGTCGTCGCGATCCGCAAGCGCCAGTAGCCGGTCCGCCCGTTTCCGGGCGGCCTCCCGAGCAGGACGAGATCCTGCTCGGGGACAACCTCGAGCTGCTCGGCCGATTCGCCGACGCCAGCTTCCAGCTGGTCTATCTCGACCCGCCGTTCAACACCGGCCGCCGCCGGCAGCGCCAGACGCTGCGCACCGATGCCGACCCCGGCGGCGATCGCCTGGGATTCGGCGGCCGCCGGTACCGCACGAGCGCCGGGGAGACCCGGTCCTACGACGACCGGTTCGACAACTACCTCGGGTTCCTCGAGCCCCGGCTGCGCGAGCTCCGGCGGCTGCTCGCCGTGACGGGAACGATGTACCTGCACGTCGACTACCGCGAAGCGCACCGGTGCAAGCTGCTGCTCGATGACCTTTTCGGGCCCGAGTGCTTTCTCAACGAGCTGATCTGGGCCTACGACTACGGCGCACGGACCAAGCGCCGGTGGCCAGCAAAGCACGACACCATCCTTGTGTACGTCCGCGACCCGGAGCGCTACACCTTCGATTCCGAGGCCGTCGACCGCGAGCCGTACATGGCGCCGGGGCTGGTCGGTCCCGAGAAGGCGGCGCGGGGGAAGCTGCCGACCGACGTGTGGTGGCACACCATCGTGTCACCCACAGGTCGCGAGAAGACCGGCTACCCGACCCAGAAGCCCGAAGGCGTCGTCCGCCGGATGGTGCAGGCGTCGTCGGCCCCCGGCGACTGGTGCCTCGACCCATTCGCGGGCAGCGGCACGCTCGGGGCGGTCGCCCGGCAGCTGGGGCGCCGCTACGTCCTCATCGACGAGAACCCGGAGGCGATCTAGCTCATCCCGCCCCCGCTCCCCCCCCCCCCGCCCTCCTCGCCGCCGGGTGACAACTGACCGTTGCCGGCGCCGGTCAGCCGGTCAGCCGTCGAACAGCACAAGGTCGGGCTCGCGCTCACCGCGCAGGACCGCGAGGTCGAGCTCGGCGCAGCGGATGCCCTTGCTCTCGGCCAGGACCCGGGCCTGGGGCTTGATCTGCTGGGCGGCCAGCACCCCCGAGCACTGCGCCTTGGCCGGGTCGAGGCGGATCTGGTCGAGGTAGCGGTCGAGCTGTTCGACCGCGGGGATGCCCGCGATCCGCTTGACTTCGACCGCGACCCAGCCGCCGTTGGCGTCGCGGCACATCAGATCGACGGGGCCGATGTCGGTCGGCCACTCCCGGCGCTCCAGTCGCAGCCCGTCGCCGCAGACGTCGGGGCGCTCGGCGAGCAGCTCCTGCAGCTCGCTCTCGGCGCCGTACTTCTCCAGTTCGGCAGCCTCGCCCATCTCGTGCCAGGTGTCCGACACGATCTCGGCGATGTCGATGTCGAGCCGGTCCTCATCGGCACCGGTGAACTTGCGCACGGTCATCCGCCCGTCGGCTTCCTCGATGACCGTCGGCGGGGTCATCCAGTTCTGGGGCTTGTAGCCGCCCGTGTCGGCGTGGACCATGACCGAGCCGTCGGCCTTGATCATGATCAGCCGCAGGGCCTCGGGCAGCAGCGCCTCAAGGCGCCCCGAGTACCGAACCTCGCACCGTGCCACGAGCAGTCGCATCGCCCACACGCTAGGTGCCCGACAAGACACTCGCAGACGCCAGGAAATCCGCATGATGCAGCCCCGCAGGCCGCCGCCGCCGGGCCGGACTCCGCCGGGCGGCCAAAGCCTGGAGCCGATAGTTGGCCTTGCGGCCAAGGTGCAGCGCGCCCGGCCCTTCCACCATGGGAGAGCATGAGCCCGATGACGGCCGACGAATCGCAGACCGCCGTATCCGCGGCCGGGGACCCCGGTCCTTACCGGCCTGCGGACACCTACGACGAGGCCGTCTACCCCGAAGGCTCGACCCGACCGGCGTACGCGGGCACGATGGCTGCCCTCTTCGAGGCCGACCTCCCGGACCTCAGCGCCGCCTGCGAGCGCGCTGCCACCGATCGCGACGTCGTCTTCGGCGACGACGCCTTCACGCTCGATCCGGTCCCGCGGATCGTCGAGCCAGCCGAGTGGGAGCGGATCCGCGCAGGGTTGCGACAGCGGGCGCGCGCCCTCAACGCCTTCGTGGAGGATGTCTACGGTGCGCGCCGTGCCGTGGCAGACGGCGTCATCCCGGCCCGCGTCGTCGAGACGGCCAACGGCTACGAGCCCGACCTGCAGCGCTCGGGCGTGCCCGGGGCCTGGCCCGCGGGCGTCGCGGGGTTCGACATCGTTCGCGGCGCCGACGGTGAGCCGCGGGTCCTGGAGGACAACCTGCGAACGCCGTCGGGAATGGCGTACGTCCTGGCCGCCAGGGCGATCGTGGCGGGCACCTTCCCCGGGGATGTCCCCGAGCTACGCGATCCCGGCGACGAGCTCCCCCATCTGCTCGCGGGGGCGCTGTCGCTGCAGCGCCCGGCCGAGGACGGGACGGGGGGTGTGAGCGTGCTGCTCTCCGATGGGCCCGGCAACGTCGCGCACTGGGAGCACCGCCGGCTGGCCGAGATGCTGGGCATCCCTGTCGTCCAGCCCGCCGACCTGCGCCGCGACGGCGACCGGGTGTTCGTGTCGCTCGACGACGCCGACCATCCCGTCGCGCTCATCTACCGCCGCACCGACTGCGACCGCCTGCGTGACGCCGAGGGCGCGCTCACCTGGGTCGGGGAACTGCTGCTCGAGCCGCTGCTCGAGGGAACCGTGCGCTGCGTCAACAGCTTCGGGACCGGCGTGGGCGACGACAAGCTCGTGCACGCCTACGTCGACGACCTCGTCCGCTACTTCCTCGATGACGAGCCGCTCATCCGCTCGGTCCCGACGCACGAACTCGGGCGCGAAGAGGTGCGGTCCGACGTGCTCGGCCGGCTGCCCGAGGTGGTGCTCAAGCCGCGTGGAGGGCTGGGGGGCCACGGGGTGCTCGTGGGCTCCGAGGCCGACTCCGGCGAGCTGCGCGAGGCCGGAGAGCGCGTCCGCAGCGACCCCGAGGGCTGGATCGCCCAGGACATCGTGCAGCTGTCGACCCATCCGACCGTCATCGGCGACCGGCTGGAACCACGTCACGTCGATCTGCGACCGTTCGTCTTCAGCGGTCCGTCCGGCGTCGACGTCCTGCCCGGCGGGCTCACCCGCGTGGCAATGCGCCAAGGATCGCTGATCGTCAATTCCTCGCAGGACGGAGGCGGCAAGGACACATGGGTACCGACGGCACCGAGCACATCGAGCGAGCCGGGAAGACGAGGCTTGGCGTGAGGCGTGAGCGACCCCTGATCGGGGTCACGACCTCCGAGGTACGGGTGGCCGGATCGGCCAAGCCCACCGACCAGGGAGATCCGGCGCGTACCGAGATGGTCCTGGGCCTCAGCTACGTCGAGGCCGTCGAGCGGGCGGGTGGCCTGCCCGTCGTGCTGCCGCCGCTGGAGAACCCGGCGGTGGAGCCGCTGCTGCGATGCCTCGACGGCCTGTTGCTCACCGGCGGCCCCGACCTCGACCCCGAGACCTACGGCGCGCGGCGCCACCCGGAGCTCGGCCCGACCGAGCGTGAGATCGATCGGTTCGAGCTCTCGGCGACCGCGCTCGCCGACGCCCGCGACATGCCGCTGCTGGCCATCTGCCGTGGCTCGCAGGCGCTGAACGTCGCCCGTGGCGGCACCCTGGTCCAGCACCTGCCCGACCGCGGGGAGAGCCCGATCGACCATCGCCAGACGCTGGCCGGCGACCGCACGGTCCATCCGGTGCGCATCGCGACGGGCACACGGCTCGCCGAGATCATGGAGGTCGAGCACGCCGAGGCGAACTCCTTCCACCACCAGGCCATCGACCAGATCGGCACGGGCCTGCGGCCGGTGGCGTGGGCGCCCGACGGCGTCATCGAGGGGGTCGAGGCGACCGACCGGGCCTTCGCGGTCGGCGTCCAGTGGCACGCCGAGAGCCTGGTCGAGCGCCCCGAGCACCTGCGGCTCTTCGAGGGCCTCGTGGACGCGGCAGACCGGGTCCGCAAGGGCATCGCACACGAGCAGGCCGCGTGAGCACGGGGCTTGAAAACTGGGCGCAGTGGCGCTCGTGCCCGACCTGGTGGCGGAGCTCGGAGCACAGCGCGCGGCGCTGGATACCGAGCTCGACCTTCTCGGGCTGCGCGTTGCCGTCGCCGGGACCCATCCGTTCACCGAGTGGCACCACACGGTGGTGGGCGACGGACAGCGCCAGCGCGACGTCTACGGGTCCATGCGCGAACTCGCCCGGCGCGAGCCCACATTCGCCCTGCACGTGCACGTCGGTATCGACGATCCGGAGGACGCGACGCGCGTCGCCAACCGGATGCGCGCTCACCTGCCCATGCTGCTGGCGCTGTCGGCGAACTCCCCTTTCTGGCAGGGCCGCGACACCGGGTTGGCTTCCGCGCGCACGCCCCTGTTCCAGGCGTTTCCGCGGGTGGGCATCCCGCGTGCCTTCGCCGGCTACGAGGACTACGTAGAGGTGCTCGACCTGCTGCTGCGCTGCGACGCGTTCGCCGATCCCACCTTCTTGTGGTGGGACCTGCGCCTGCAGCCGAAGCTCGGCACGGTCGAGATCCGGATCATGGACGCCCAGAGCCGCGTCGATGATGTCGGGCCCCTGGTCGCCCTGGTCCAGAGCCTGGTGCGCCTTGAGCTGGAGGAGGGATACGTCTCCAACCAGCTGGCGAGCTCACCCGAGGTGCTCGACGAGAACCGCTTCCTCGCCGCCCGCGACGGGGTGAGCGCCGAGTTCGTCGATCCCGACGCCGAGCGCCGCGTGGCGCTGACCGAGCAGCTCGCGCCGTTGCTGGAGGCGTGCGCCGATCACGCAACCGACCTCGGCTGCCGGGACGAGCTGCGTGGCGTGGCCGAGCTGGCCGCGCATCCCCCGGCGGGGCGCCAGCTGCGCCTGGCCCGGCAGTCCAACCGGCTTGCGGGGCCTCGTCGAGAGCCTGGCCGAGCAGTTCGGCGACGCCGTCATCCCGGCGGCTGCCGTCCCCGAGTCCTGATGGCCCGCCGCACCTGCGGTTCCAACCTGCGCGGACCGGCGACGGAGGGGGTAGTCTGATCCCACATGTGGCCGAGGGCGGAGGTGCAAGCAGCGTGGTGACAAAGCTGACACGCGGACGACGGGTGATCACGGTGATCGCTGCTGTCGGCGCTCTGGGCCTGGCCGGATGCGAAGGCGGCGACGATCCGCCCCGCTTCGCCGGCGGCGACCTGCTGCCCGAGGGCACCGTGGTCGCCCAAGACGACTCCGACCAGCCGGCCTCCGGCCGGTTCTCGGGCAACGACGCCGCCGCCAAGGTCGGGATCACGTTCGATCGCGGCACCGTCGCCGTCAAGCGCCAGGCCGGCGCGGGCCGGGACATCAAGGAGCTCGAGGGCGAGGACGTTCGGGTGACCTGCGGCGAGTCGCTCGATCGCGGCGCCGCCGGCGTTGCCCGCTGGCCGCGCGGCAAGGACACGGTAATCGTGGGCGTCGAGGGCAAGTCGCCCGGCGACGCGGGCGCGGGCGTCGACACCAATGTCGAACGCTGCTGGCTGCAGGGCGTCCCGGCGATCGATGTACTTGCGATCGCCCAGATGACCCAGGGCGCCGGCTGAGCCGACGGCTCAGCTCGTCTCGGCCGCCCGCTCCAGCCGCTCGCGCACGTCTCCGACCACCGGGTCGGCGTGACCTGGCCACGCCGCCGCCGGCTCCAGGGCTGCGACCTTGCGCAGGCTCGCGCGTGCCTGCTCGTAGTCGGGCGTGAACGCCCGGTGGGGCAACCCTGGATCGGTGTGCCGGGTGGTCTGCGGATCGACCGTGTAGAAGCAGTCGCTGCTCAGCGCCAGCCGGTCTGACGTGCGCCACAGCGCGATCATTCCCGGCGCGTGCCCGGGGATGGCCACGACCTCGAAGCCGGCGACCGTGTCTCCCTCCTCGAGGGTGCCGGCGATCTCGACGGGCCCGCCGTCCCAGTGCTTGAGCAGGTGCGGGTAGATGCTGCGCACGACGGGCGCCAGCTCCCCGAAGGAAAACGAGTGGTAGCCCCCGTCGCCCTCGGCGTCGGCCCGCTCGTCGGGGTGGCAGTGGATCGGGACGCCGGTCGCCGCCAGCGCGGCGGCTGCCCCGCGGTGGTCGGCGTGGCTGTGGCCGAGCACGATCCGTGACAGCCCGCCGAAGCGCGCGGCCAGGCTTTGCAGCGCACCGGCCATGTCGGCGATGCCCGTGTCGAACATCGTCAGTCCGTCGTCGGCTTCGATCAGGTAGACGTTCATGGTCCGGCTGGGAAAGCCCCCACGGGCCACCCACACGCCCTCGGCCACGGGTTCGACCGTGACGCCGCGGACCGCGTCGAGGGTCTTGGTGCGCAGGTTGACCATCCCCATCATGGCCTTCTCGGGCGGGCTGTCGGCCGCCGGGAGGGCGCCCAGCTGCCGGGCGAGCAGGGAGCTGTCGAGGTAGGCGTCGTTGCGCTCGATCAGCCCGTCGCGGACGGTCACGAGGTCGATCCCGCGGACGTCGACCAGCGAGCCGGTCGGCTGGACACCCATCAACGGTCCGCCGGCGAAGGTGCCGCTCAGCCGCCAGTGAACGGCGACCTTGTCGCCCTGGGGGAGCACCTGGAGGACCTCGAAGCCGCCGTCGGGCAGCGCGGTGAACAGGCGATCGAAGAACTCGCGGATCTCGTCGGGGGCGCGTAGGACGCCGATGTCGTCGCCCAGGTGATCCTCGCCCCCGGGGTGCCACTGGGCCAGCATCGCGTCGACGTCCCGATCGGAGAGCGCCGAGAAGTACGCCCGGGCCACCTCCTCCGGCTCACGCTTGCTCTTTGCCATTGCCGCCCCCCTTGTGTCTCGCCACTGGATCCGCGGCCATTCTCGCACCCGGGCGAAGGCAGCTCGGCGGTTGTCGTCAGACGAGGCGGGTCACGGCGATGGCGCCGGCGACGAGCACGCAGACGACGGTCACGGCCATAATGGCGAGCCAGAGGCGGGGCACGGGCCGGATCGTAGTGGCCGAGGGCCGCGCGTCGACCGAGGGGTGGTTGCAGGTACCCGGCCCCGATGTAGGATGGCCCCGGTCCAGCGGCGACAACAGGAGGGTCTGTGTTCAAGCGCATCGTGGTGGGAACTGACGGATCGGACACGGCCGACAGGGCCGTGGAGCATGCGACCGAGCTCGCCAAGAGCTCCGGGGCCACCCTCGACATCGTCAGCGCCTACGCGCCTGTCGACGAAGACAGGGTCCGCAAGGAGAAGAAGGACGTTCCCGACGACGTCGAGCACGAGTTCAACCCGCGCGAAGAGGTCAACGCGACGATCGACAAGGCCGCCTCGAAGGCCAAGAAGTCCGACATCGACGTCCAGTCACACCCGCGGGAGGGCGATCCGGCCGACGCCATCCTCGACGTCGCCGAGGAAAACAGCGCCGACCTCATCGTGGTCGGCAACAAGGGCATGACGGGCGCGCGGCGCTTTTTGCTCGGCAGCGTGCCGAACAAGATCTCCCATCACGCTCCCTGCAGCGTGATGATCATCCGCACGACCTAGACGCACGCCGTCGAGCGCCGGGCTCCCCGGGTCGGGGCCGCCATCCGGCCGCTCGCTCGAAGTCAGAACGGCTCGACGTGGCTACCGCGTGGCGGCAGCGGCGTCGACCATGCCCCAGCCGTACCGGGTGTCGTACCCGGTACGGCCGAGGTCCTGAGCGGTGCGCTTGAGGTGCCGCTCGACCTGCTTCGCGTTCGGGTTCGGTCCCAGCGTCTTGCTGGACAGCACCAGCGCGGCGGTCGCCGCGACGTGGGGGGCCGCCATCGACGTGCCCTCGTAGTCGGACGGGTAGCCGAAGTTGCGCACGCTCGAGGTGAACGTGAGCTGGAAGATGTCGCGGCCGACCTCGTCCGAGCGGCAGTTCGGATCGCTGAGGATGACCGAGTCGGCGCCGCCGCCGGGAGCCACGAGGTCCAGCCCGCTGCCCTCGTTGGAGAACTCGGACTGGCACTTGTGCTCGGTCGTCGAGCCGACGGAGATGACCCCGGGGGCTCGTGAGGGATACGCGATGCTCGAGACCCCTTCGTTGCCGGCGGCGGCGACGACGATCGCGCCCTTCTTGCGGGCGTAGCGGATCGCGCTCAGCACATCGGGGATGTGGTGTGCCTGCACGGCCGAGTCGAACTCGAGGCTGAGGTTGATGATGTCGACCTTCTTGCGCCCGGCGTTGCGGATGGCGCGAGAGATGTCGACCGCGTCGCCGGCGCCGTCGGCGTCGAGCACACGGATGGGCATGATCCGCGCGGCGTAGGCGAGGCCGGTGAGGCCGACGCCGTTGTTGATCTGTTCGGCGATCGTGGAGGCCACGTGCGTGCCGTGGCCGTTCTCGTCGTAGGGGCGGCTGTCACGGTCGACGTAGTCGTAGCCGCTGAGGAACTTCGAGGAGGCGAGGTCGGGGCTGCGCCTGAACCGACCGGCGGTGCGGTAGGCGACGCCGGTGTCGAGGACCGCGATCTTCACGCCGCGGCCGCCGGAGCCGCCGGCCGCGCGGGCGTTGGCCCAGGCCTGCGGAGCGTTGACGCCGTTCTCGGGCAAGAAGTTCCACTGCAGCAGCGCCCATCCGCCGACGCGGCCGGTCGGGCCCGGGTCGTTCGGGTAGATAGGCCGCGGGCTCTGCGAGGCCGTGGCCACGTAGTTGGCGTTGGCCTCGGCGACGTTGGGGTTCTTGTGCAGGGCCTCGGTGGCGTCCTCGACGGTCTGGCCCTTGGGCAACTCGACGCGCTTGCCGGTCGACTCGCCGTCGAAGCGGACCACGACCTCCCCGGGCACGACCTTCGCGTCCTGGGCGATCGGCTCAGCGGCCGAGGCGGACCCGCCGGCCAGCAGGGCGAGCGCGGCGGCCAGCCCGGTAGCGGGCGCGAGAGCGCGGCGAAGGGGGAGGGGGGCGGTGGCCATGGTAGGGGGATCGTCGTGCGGCCGGGCAAACACAAGGCATGCCGACCGGACATAGACGAAAACACCACGATGACGCGGAAGTTTCCCCGCGAGGGCCCGGAGCCACGGGAACGTCATACTTGCGCGGCGCATGAGTGGTGCCGACGGCATAGTCAGCGTAGACGTCGACGCGCCTACGGCGTGCGTGACCGGGGCGACCGGGTTCGTCGGCCAGGCGCTCGTGCGGGCGCTGCGCGACCAGGATGTCGGCGTGCGGTGCACGTACCGGACCCAGCGCCGGCTACGGGCCCTCGACGGGCTCGAGGTGACTCCGGTGAAGGCCGACGTGCTCGACCGCCGCGCCCTGCGACGGGCGCTGGAGGGCTGCGACGTCCTGTTCCACGTCGCCGGGATCGTCTCGGCCGGTACCTCGAAGAACATCTGGGAGATCAACGCACGGGCTCCCGCCCTCGCCGTCGAGACGGCGGCGGCCGCGGGGTGCCGGCGGGTGGTGCTCACATCCAGCGCGGCGGCCGTCGGGCCGTCCCCGCCCGGACGTCAGGCCGACGAGCGCCAGCTGTACCGCAACCCCGAGTTGGGTCTTGCCTACCACAACGCCACCCACGAGGGTGAGGCCCGCGCGCTGGCCGCCGCGGCCCGCACGGGGGTCGAGCTGATCACCGTCTGCCCGACCTACGTGCTCGGCGCCCCGGACATCGGAGGCGTCGACCTCGACACGTCCACGCGGGTGGTCGTCAACTACATGCGCGGACGGCTGCCGGCGGTTACGGACACCTGGACCAACGTGGTGGATGTCGACGATGTCGCGCGCGGGCACGTGCTCGCGTGGTCGCACGGGCGGCCGGGCCAGCGCTATGTCCTGGGAGGGACCGACGTCCGCTGGCCGGTGCTGCTGCGCCGCCTCGGGCGCCTGGCCGGGGTGGACCGGCCGTTCGCCATCCTGCCGCGCTCGGTCGCCCAGCCGGCCCGGTCCGCGTCGGCGATGGGCCTGCCATCTCCGATTCCCCTCGCCGCGCTGGTGTTCATGGCCGAGGACCACCGCTACAGCTCGGCAAAGGCCCAGCGCGAGCTCGGGTACAGCTGGCGTGAACTCGACGACACCCTGCGCCGCTCGGTGCGCTGGTTCGTCGAGGAACTCGAAGCGGGCCGCTTCACCGACGCGGACCGCTCGGCCCTGCGCCTGCTCACCGGCGGGGTCTGGCTGGCCGATCGGGCCGGCCTGCTGACGGCCGCGGAGCGGCTCGGAGTGCTGGCCGGCCGCGGGCAGTGAGCTTCAGCGACGCCGAGCGTCGCTGGATGGACCGCGCGCTGGCCCTCGCGGCCGGCGCGCCCGCGCACGGTGACGTCCCCGTCGGGGCAGTGCTCGTCCGGGACGGTGAGGTCATCGCCGAGGCGGTCAACGAGCGCGAGCGCGCCGGAGATCCCACCGCCCACGCCGAGATCCTCGCGCTGCGGGCCGGCGCGGCGGCGAGTGGCGGCTGGCGGCTGTCCGGGTGCACGATGGTCGTGACGCTGGAGCCGTGCGCCATGTGTGCAGGGGCAATCGTCCTGGCCCGCGTGCCGGAGGTCATCTTCGGCGCATGGGATCCCAAGGCCGGGGCGGCGGGCAGCGTCATGGACGTCCTCGGCGACGTGCGGCTCAACCACCGGCCTGCCACGCGCGGGGGCTTGCGGGAGGGTGAGTCGGCCGAGCTGCTCCGCGGGTTCTTCGCGACCCGCCGGTAGCCGCGTCCCGCGCCCGCATTCGGGCCGGGGCGGGCGACGGAGAGGGTGGGATTCGAACCCACGAGGCAGGTTTCCCCGCCCACGCGATTTCCAGTCGCGCTCCTTAAGCCACTCGGACACCTCTCCGGGGTCTGGCCACTGCGCATCGTGCGCAGGCGGCAAACGGTACCCGGTTGCGGACCGGCAACCGGCTGCGGACCGACAAGCGGCGTGGCACCGGCCTGCCGCGCACGAACGGTCTCGCGTGCGGATCGAACACACGGCCGCACCGGCTACATCAACGGGCGTCCGAGCCGACGAAACTACTGACGGCCCCGCGGGTTGTCTCATTTGGGTCGGCATTCTGCCGGCAAACACCTGACTCAGGAGGACGTCGTGAAGCGAACCTTTTTGATGGTGGCGGCGGTGGTGGCTCTGGTCGCTGTCCCGTCTGCAGCGATGGCCGTGCCCGGCAAGTCCCGGGGCACGAGTGAGGAAGCGACGTCCAAGGCCCAGGAGCGCAAGGATGCCCGAGCGCTGAAGCGCACCTCGCGGTCCGAGGCCAAGCGCCTGTGCCGCGAGACGTACAAGGCCAACAAGGCGGGCTACCGCTCGGCGTTCGGCAAGCGTGATCGCCGGACCTACGGCAAGTGCATCTCGGCCGCCATGCGCAGCGAGCTGCGTGAGGCCAAGGCCGAGGCCAAGTCCGACTGCCGCGCCCTGCGTGACAGCACCGACGCGGCCAAGAAGGCCGAGTACGCCGAGTTCAAGAACTTCGGCCAGTGCGTCCGCAGCAAGGTCAAGTCCGAGATGCGCGAGATGCGCTCGGAGATTCGCAACGCCGCACGTGAGTGCAAGGCCGAGCGTCGCGGCGACGACGTGATCGAGAAGGAGGACTTCGAGTCCGACACGACCAAGTCGGCGTCGGAGAACTTCCGCGCCGCCTACGGCACCAACGCCAACGGCAAAAACGCGTTCGGCAAGTGCGTTTCGAGCAAGGTCGGCGAGCACGAGGATTCCGAACCGGAGGCTCCCGCCGGCTCGTAGACTCCAACGACGTTGCGGGCCCTTCCCTGCCAGGGCCCGGAACACCGGCGTCCAGCCTTCGGGCTGGCGCCTCTGCGACCCGGTCCGTCCCCTGCGGACCGGGTCGCTCTCTTTCTCGCTAGCGTTTTGGCCGCGAGTCCCGGAGGGGTGGCAGAGCGGATGAATGCGCCGGTCTCGAAAACCGGTAAGCGTCTTACGGCGCTTCGAGGGTTCGAATCCCTCCCCCTCCGCTGGCCCGCCTCCCGGTGACCGACGTCAGTCGGTCGGGTGTACGAGGCGGACGTGGCGACGCGCCACGGCCAGGAAGTCATGGGACCGGATCTCGCCGCCGGCCAGTGGCGTCACCTGGGCGTCGCTGAGCGGCAGGAACTCCAGGTCGCTCTGGTTGAGGTAGTCCGAAAGCCGCCCCAGGTACCCCTCGCGCGGCATCGTCAGGTCTCCGATGATCCGGTAGCGATCGGTTTCCAGCTGCACGCGCTCGGCCTTGCGATCCATGACGGGGCGCGAGCCTACCGGGACCGTTGCCCGACCGGGCGTGGGAACCCGGCGTCGACCCTCAAGGGCACAGCTCCGCGGGCCGATGGTGAGATCAGCGGACATATCGGTGGATCTCATCTTGCAACGCGTCAAACAGCTCTCCTTCAGCATCAAGCTCCTCGCCGTCCTGGCGTTGACGCTGGCGGCCCTTGCCGGGGCCCAGTACCACCTGATCTCGGGGAGCCTCTGGGAGAAGGTCCTCGCCCAGTCGCTGACGGAGGCCGAGGTCAACGCGCAGAACCTCGCTCGCGCCGGGAAGGGTGCTACCGAGGGCGAGCGCCTGGACCGCATCGGGCAGCTGCTCGCCGCCATCGTGCGGCGGCCCGGGAACATCTCCGGCCAGCTCATCGACCACGAAGGCGTGATCCGGGCGTCGGGTCGCCACCGCGAAGTCGGCCGGCAGGCTCCGGAAACCGGCATGCTCACCCGGACGCTCAACGGGCAGCGATCGGTGCGTGAGCGCTCGGCCGGCGACGAGCAGCAGTTCGTCTACGCGATCCCGGTCGAGATCGACGGGGAGCGGTTCATGTACCTGCTGACCCGCCGAGGGGAGTTCCTCTCCGCCGAGATCAGCGAGCTGCGCTCGGCGGTCGCCCCGTGGATCTTCCTCGCGCTGCCCGTCGGGCTGATGCTGTTCTACCTGCTCGGAGGCCGCCGCCTCGACGCCGCCCACCGCCTCGTGGCCGGGCGCTCCACCCTGGACGGTCTCACCGGCCTCGGCAACCACCGCGCCTTCCAGGGCGCGCTGGCGAAGGATGTGTCGCTCAGCCGGCGCCACGGCGAGCCGCTCTCGCTGCTGCTGATCGACATCGACGATTTCAAGTTCGCCAACGACCGGCACGGTCACCGCTACGGCGACCGGCTGCTCAACCAGCTGACCGAGGTGATCGCCGAGGGGCGGACCGAGGATCTCGCGTTCAGGATCGGCGGCGACGAGTTCGCCGTGCTGATGCCCAAGGTCGAGGCAGCCGGCGCCATGTTGCGGGCCCGTCGCCTGCTGGGCCGCGCCGAGAAGCGCGGCCTGCGCTTGAGCCTGGGCGTGGCGGGAGCCGAGGGCGAGCTCACCTCCGAGCCCGAGCAGCTGTGGCGCGAGGCCGAGGCGGCCCTGGCCGAGGCGCAGTGTCGCGGAGGTGCCCAGGCCGTGGCCTACGGGGAGATCGCCGAGCAGGCGTCGATCGTGACCATCGACAAGGTACGGGCGCTGCGGAGCCTGCTCGAGGAGGCCTCGATGGGCGTGCAGTTTCAGCCGATCTGGGACCTGCGGACCAAGCGTCCGCTGGCCTACGAGGCGCTGGCCCGGCCCGATGCGAGGTTCGGGTTCGAGGGCCCGGGCGAGGCGTTCGAGGTGGCCGAGCAGCTGGGGCGGGCCCCGGAGCTCGACGAGCTGTGCCGCCGGGAGATCTTCGCCCGTGCCGCCGAGCTGCCCGAGGATGCCCTCCTGTTCATCAACGTCTCGCCGCCGGCCCTGGAACGCGGCGAATGGTCGGGCGCCGCCCTGCGCGCCCTGGCCGCCCGCTACGGGATCTCGCCGAACCGGATCGTGCTGGAACTGACCGAACGCTCGAGTGCCCGGCTGCTGCCCTTGCTGACGGAGGCCCGCGCCTTGCGCGACCACGGCTTCCGCCTGGCGCTCGACGACGTAGGCGCCGGCAACTCCGGGTTGGAGATCCTGCGCCAGCTCGATGTGGAGTTCGTGAAGATCGACCGCGCCGTGGTCGCCGGAGCCGTGAGCGACCCCGGCGCCCGCGCGGTGCTCGTTGCCGTCCAGGCCTTTGCCCGCCAGTACGGGTCCTACGCCATCGCCGAAGGGGTGGAAACCCCCGAGATCCTGCGGCTGATCACCGAGCTGAGCGGACCGCAGGGCGAGGGCGGCATCGACGGCGCCCAGGGGTTCCTTCTCGGGCGCCCCGCCGACGAGCCGTGGCTCGACGACGCGCTTCCCGCGCCGGCCAGGGTGGTCGAGCGCCCCGAGGCGGCCCAGCTGCGCCGCAACGGCGGCGCCAAGGACCTGCCGCTCGCTCGCTGAGCCGCTCGCGGGAGGCTCAGGACGCGCCGAAGCGGGAGCGAAACCGCCGCAGCCGCAGGGCGTTGGCCACGACCGACACGCTCGAGAGTGCCATTGCCGCACCGGCGATGAGGGGGTTCAGCAGTCCGGCGGCGGCGAGCGGAATCGCGGCCACGTTGTAGCCGAAGGCCCAGGCGAGGTTCTGCCGGATGGTGCGCAATGTCGCCCGCGACAGGCGCAGGGCGTCCGCTGCTCCGCGCAGGTCGCCCGAGATCAAGGTCAGGTCGGAGGCCTCGATCGCGACATCGGTCCCGGTCCCGATGGAGACGCCGACGTCGGCCTGGGCGAGGGCGGGGGCGTCGTTGACGCCGTCTCCGACCATGGCGACGACGCGCCCCTCGGCCTGGAGGCGGCGCACCTCGGCGACCTTGTCGGCGGGCATGACCTCCGCGATGACCTCGTCGATGCCCACGGCCTCTGCGACCGCACGCGCCGTGGGCTCGGCGTCGCCCGTGAGCAGGATGGGCCGCAGCCCCAGGTCTTGGAGGGCCCTGACCGCCTCGGCCGAAGTCGGGCGGATCCGGTCGGCCACCGTGATCACGCCCTGCACCGCGTCGTCGTAGGCCACGAGCACGGCCGTCGTGCCCCGCGCCGACGCCTGGGTGCGAGTGGCCTCCAGATGCTCGGGGACCTCCAGTCCGGCGTCGGCCATGAGCCGCGGACCGCCGACCCGGACCTGGCGCCCGGCGACCCGGCCCTCGACGCCGAGTCCCTCGTGGTTGCGGAACCCCTCCACCGGCGCCAGCGAGCCGTGGGCTTCGCGTGCCCCTCGGGCGATGGCCTGGGCGATGGGGTGCTCGGACGCGTCCTCGAGGGCTCCGGCCATCCGCAGCATCTCGCCCTCGTCGGCTCCTGGCGTGGCCGTTACCTCGGCCACCGACATCTCGCCGCGTGTGACGGTCCCCGTCTTGTCCAGCACGATCGTGTCGACCGTGCGCGTGGACTCGAGGATCTCCGGTCCCTTGATCACCAACCCCATCTGCGCTCCCCGGCCGGTGCCGACGAGCAGCGCGGTGGGCGTGGCCAGGCCCAGGGCGCACGGGCAGGCGATGATCAGGACCGCCACGGCGGCGGTCAGGGCGCGGGTGGCGCTGCCGTCGATCAGCAGCCAGCCGACCAGGGTGGCGACCGACAGGACCATCACGACGGGCACGAACACGGCCGAGATCCGGTCGGCGAGGCGCTGCACCGGCGCCTGGCCGGACTGGGCGTCGGCGACGAGCTGGGCGATCTGGGCGAGTGCGGTGTCCGCTCCCACCCGGGTGGCCTCGACCACGAGCCGGCCGCCGGCGTTGATCGAGGCGCCGATGACCTCGTCACCCGGCGCCTTCTCCACGGGCACGCTCTCGCCGGTGATCAGCGACTCGTCGACCGCGGAGCGTCCGTCGCGGACCGCCCCGTCGGTGGCGAGCTTCTCGCCGGGGCGGACGACGAAACGATCGCCGACCGTCACCTCGGCGATCGGCACGAGCCGCTCGCTGCCGTCGGCGTCGAGCACCGACGCCTCCTGGACGCCGAGATCCATCAGTGCCCGCAGCGCTGCACCGGCCCGGCTCTTGGCCCGGGCCTCGAAGTAGCGGCCGGCGAGGATGAACGCCGTGACGCCGGCAGCGACCTCGAGGTACAGGTGGTCGGTGGCGTCGCCGGAGCTCACGAGCTCGAAGTGCATGGTCATCCCGGTTTCGCCGGCCTGACCGAAGATCAGCGCGTACAGCGACCACAGATACGCGGCCGACACGCCGACCGAGACCAGGGTGTCCATGGTCGCGGCGCCGTGACGCAGGTTCGCCCACGCCGCCCGGTGCAAGGGCCAAGCACCCCAGGTGACCACGGGGCTGGCGAGGGCGAGCACCACCCACTGCCAGTAGTCGAACTGCAGCGCGGGGACCATGGACAGCACCAGGACCGGGAGGGCCAGGACGGCGGAGATTGTCAGCCGCCGGCGGGGTTCGGCGTCGGCGGCGACTTCGCCCGCGTCAGCCGAGTCCGGTGTGTCGGCCGGCAGCGTGGCCTCGTAGCCGGCGGCCTCCACGGCGTCCACGAGCTGCTGCGGCTCGGTGGAGGCCGCGTCGTAGCTGACCGTCGCCCGCTCGGTCGCGTAGTTGACCGACGCCTCGACGTCCTCGAGCGCGTTCAGCGATCGCGCGACCCGGTTCGCACACGACGAGCAGGTCATGCCGCTGACCGGCAGCTCCAGGCGCTCGGTGGCGCCGGACGCGGGATGGGTAGTAGTCATGTCGCTCATGATGGTCTCCGATACTCGGGGGGAGTACGTCCAACCGTACCACCTCATACTCCCCTGGGGTACAGTAGGTCGGTGACAGCCGACCGCAAGACCACCGGCCCCCGAGGGTACTCGAGCTCCAAGGAGCAGCTGGACGCCCGTCTGCGCCGGATCGAGGGGCAGGTCCGCGGCCTGCAGACGATGGTCGACGAGGACCGCTGGTGCCCGGACATCCTCCAGCAGATCGCCGCTGTCCAGGCGGCCCTCAACAAGGTGGCGCTGGGCGTGGCCGAGGGCCATGTCGAGCACTGCATGGCCGACGGGGCCGACGAGCAGCGCCGCGAGGAGATGACCCATGAGCTGATGCAGGCCCTGGGGCGACTGGTCCGTTAGCCGGTCGGAGATCCCTCGGCTCCTCGGTAGACACCGCCGAGGACCACTTTCAGGAGCCGACGAGCGTTCCGGTGCAGGAGAAGGAGGCGAGCGCCGGCGTTAGCTCCCGGAAGGCTTCATGTCTCGGCGGCTGCGGTACTCGTCGGGCCCGAGCTCCCGGCCGGCGACGGTGACAAGCGGCGTGCCCTGGGCGACGTAGGTCTCCTCGTTGCGCCGCCAGGCCCGCAGGTAGGCGTAGAACGGCACGCGGGGGTGCAGGTGATGAACCGCGTGGTAGTTCTGGTAGAGCAGGACCGCGTTGAGCACCGGCTCGAGCCCGATCCGGTTGCGGGTGGTGTGGTACCGGTTCTCGTCGGGCTTGGCCTTGAGCCCGTGGTGGGGCAGGAAGTCGAAGGCGAACCCGAGGAACATGATGGTCAGCCGGGTGGGCAGCACGTAGAACAGCAGCAGCTCCTCGAGTTGGCCGGCCAGGGCTACCGCCGAGCAGGTACCAAGGATCGCGATGCCGTTGACGGCGAACTCGATCTTCTCGCTACGCGGACGGCCCGGAAGGTTGGGCAGGTAGTAGACGTAGTAGCGCAGGTCAAGGGTCGCCCAGCGAAAGGGCCACGACCAAGCAGGGCCGTTGGAGGTCCAGGAGTCGGGGTCCCGCCCGTCCTCGTGGTTGGTGAACCGGTGGTGTTGCATGTGGATCCAGCGGAAGACCGGGAACGCGGCCAGCGGGGGCGCGACACCCGGCGCGCTGACACGCCCGAGCCAGTCGTTGACCCACCCCACCTCGGCCGCGCTGCGGTGGCCCGCGTCGTGCATGACCGTGAACAGTCCGTACGCGGCGGCCGCGCAGATCGGGATCACGACCCAGGCCGGCACGGGCCCGGCGATGGCGCTCGCGGCCGCGATGATCCACACGGTCAGCGACCCGGCGCACAGCGCCACGGTGGGCCATGCCACCCGGGGGATCGGCTCGCCGGGATCGGGGACCCGGGAGGGATCGATCTGCGCTGCGTGGTCGTGCACGGCCCGCAGGGTAGCGTCGATTTGACACGGTGTCAGATCGACGTGCGTCAATCCCGTGCAAGGGATCTGGCAGCCGACGGGCAGGGTGCCCATGATCCGGCCATGGAGCTCGGGAATACCGTGGCGGCCGCGTGGGCGGCGAGGTGGCTGGCCTTCGTGCGGACGCGTAGGGGGATCGTCGCGACCGGATTGGCACTGGTGGTCGTCGACGTCCTCGATGGTGGGTTCGGCCTGTCGGCGGCCTCGGCTGTGGTCGTGCTCCCCCTGGCGTGGGTGGCCGCCTGGGTGCTCGTGGCAGCGGGGGCCGCCCTGTGGGACGCACGCACCCACCCGGAACGTCCGTCGTTCGCCCGCCGGGCGCCGGAGCCCGGCGGGGGTCCCGTGCTGCGGCGTGACACCAACGCGACCTTCTGGAAAGACCGTGGTGGGTTCCTGTGGGCCCGCCGCTACTGGTTCGTCGGAACCGGATGTGCCCCGGTCCGCTTCTCGCCCGCCGACTACACGGGCCTCAAGGCGCGCCACGCCGAGGCCGCGGCGCCGGTGCCCGTCGCGCAGTCCGAGGCTCGCAGCTGGTGGTGGTGGCAGGGCGCTTTCTACTGGGAGACCGGCGGCTACGGCGCACTCGACGTCAAGGCCCTGCTGTTCAAGCGCGAGCGACGCAAGCAGCGTGAACTCGAACACGCCCACTCGCTGCTGGCAACCGAGGACCCCGCGGGGGCGCCTCGCAAACGCGCGCCGATCGCCGAGAACGTCAAGCACATGGTCTTTCGCCGCGACGCGGGCAGCTGCCGGGAGTGCGGCAGCACCGAGCTGCTGCAGTTCGACCACGTGATCCCCTTCAGCATGGGCGGCAGCGACGAGCCGGAGAACCTGCAGCTGTTGTGTGCACCCTGCAACCGCGAGAAGGGCGGGCGGCTGTAGGGCGGTCGGTTTCTCGCGCCTCCCGTCGGCTTGCCAAGCGGGTTCCGAGCCGTCGGGACCGGATGGGCGCGGCTGGTTTCGAACCAGCGACCTCTCGCGTGTGAAGCGCGACCGCTGGTTGCCAGAAACCGCGCTACGCCGCGGCGTTCAAGGGTTAGGAGTGGCCTTCGCGATAGCGGATGTCGGTCGATCGCCTCGGATGTCGGCGGATTCGGGCAGCGAGACTGGACTGCTGCCCATTGCCTGGACAGGCTGGCCGCCCGCCGGGGGCGGCGATGTGGCGGGCGAGAGAGACGCGTGGCGCTCCTGGCGGCCAGCCGTAGCGGCGCCGCTACGCACCGAGGAGATCGGCTTCATCAGCCGCCGGGGGGGCCACCAAGCACGGCCACGGATAGGAGAAGGTAGAGAGCGACGCCCGTGACCAGAGCGGCGAACGCGCGGCCGAGAACCTTCTGAGGTATGTGCGTTGCGAGCACGGCACCGGCGAGGGCCCCGGCCACACACGCGATGGCCATCACGGACGTGACCTCCGTGTCGAAGGTTCGTCCGGCGAGCAGGTGGACGACCAGGCCGAGCAGCGAGGTGGCCGTGATGATGGCCAGCGAGGTTCCGACGGCGGTGCGCATCGTGAAGGCGAGCGCGACTGCGAGGGTCGGGACGATGAGAAACCCGCCGCCGACGCCGAAGAAGCCGGTGAGAAAGCCGACGGCAAGCCCGGCGATGAGGTCGCGCGGGAGGCGCAACGGCGGGCACGCCGCGCCTCCATCCCAGCTCCCTTCGGGTTCCGGTTGGTCGTCGGCTTTTCGCCAAGTCGCCTGGGCCGCCGCCAGCATGACCAGCGCGAAGGCAGCAAGCAGGGCCTTCGCGTCGACCGTGTTGCCCGCAAGGGTGCCCAGGATGATCCCGGGCAGGGCGGCCGCGGTGAAGGTGCCCGCGTGTCGCCAGCAGATCCTGCCCGCGCGGGCGTGGCCAAGGCCACCGGCGACCGATGCCGCGGCCACCACGAGCAGTGATGCCGTAGTGGCCTCCTCGACACTCTGGTTGAGGAGGTAGACGAGCACCGGGACGGCGAGGACAGAGCCGCCGCCGCCGAGCATGCCCATGGCGACACCGATGGCCAGCCCGAGCGGGATGGCCGCCAGCACGCTCTAGGCCGCCGTCGCGGCGGGCTCCTCGATGTCCCAGCCGTTGCGTTTCCACTTCGGCACACCACCTTCGACCACGTGAATGGCCTTTGACGCACCGTGGCGCTGGATCAGGCTCGCGCCGACAGCGGCCCGCTGTCCGGACCCGCACACCACCGCGACCGGCCGGTCGGCATCCAGGCCCTTCGGTATCTCGCCGATGTCGTGGTAGGGGGTGTGCACGGCGCCGGGGATGTGGCCGGCGTCCCATTCGGTTTGCTCGCGCACGTCGAGGACCTGCAGGCTGTCGGGGTCAGCCTCCCAACGCTCATGTAGCTCATCGATGGTGATGCGCTCGGTCGCATCGACGGGCCGTTTCTCCTCGCGCCAGGCGGTCATGCCCCCGTGGAGGTAGCCGGCCAGCCGGGTGACGCCCACGGCGGCGGCGAGCTCGGCGGCGCCGTGTCCGTCTGCGTCGTCGCGTCCGATGAACACCACGTCTTGAGCAGAATCGGCGAGCCACGCGAGCTTGCTGCCGAAGCCGGCCCGCAGCATCGTGTTGCTGATGCTGCCTGGGACGTGGGCGTCGTCGAACTGCAGTTCGGTGCGCACGTCGACGAGCAGGGCCCCACCTGCGCGGTACTGCTCGACTTGACGAGCGGCGAGCGGGTGGGCCTCGGTGCGTTCGCTTCGTAGCTTGCCGAGGTTCAGCGCAACGATGTTCTCGAAGTTCGGAGGCTGGGGCCCGAGGCCGGCGAGAGCCTGTTTCACGAACTCGTCCTCATTCTCGATGCCCAGGGCCTCGGTGTGGGTGCGTTCGAAACCGATGGTCGAGGAGGTCTTGAGGTCCATGCCGGGTCCCCCGCACATCGAGCCGCCGAGGTGGCCAGGCCATACCTCGACCTCGCTGGGTAAGACCAGCAACTGCTCATGCAGCGAGCGGAAGATCCCGCGCGCCCCGTCTTCCTTCTCGATGGCGAGGTCCGGCCGGGCAACGTCGCCCACGAACAGGGAGTCTCCGCTGAGGACGGCCCACGGAGTCTCGTCGCCGCGTCCGGTATCGATGAGCAAGAAGGCTGTGTGCTCGGGGCGGTGGCCCGGGGTGTGAACAGCGCGGATGCGTACGCCGCCCAGCTCGAGCTCCCAGCCGTCTTCGAAGGGCTCGTGGTCGTACTCGGCGCCGGCTTCGGTGTGGATGTGGATGGTGGCGCCCGTCGCGGCAGCGAGCCGACCATGCCCCGACACATGGTCGGCGTGGTTGTGGGTCTCCAAGATGTTCTCGATGCTCACCCCGAAGAAACGCGCGAGCGCTAGGTACTCCTCGATGTCGAACTTGGGGTCGATCACCGCGGCCACGCCTGCCTTGTCGTCCCCGACGAGATAGGAGGCACAACCGAGGTCGTCGTGGGTCACCTGTCGAAAGATCATCTGCGTCTCCTATGTCGAATGGTGGGCTCAGCCATGCCCGAACCGAACGTCGGGGAGCACGCGGTCGAGCCAGCTCGGCAACCACCAGGCGCGCGCGCCAAGCATGCGCAGCAGCACGGGCATCAGCACCAGCCGTACGAGGGCGGCGTCGATCAGGACGGCGACGCCGAGGATCACGCCCATCTCCTTCGGAGGGAGCGGCCCCGACAGCGCGAAGGTGAAGAACACGGCCACCATCACCGCCGCGGCGGCGGTGATCACCGGGCCCGAGATCGCGATCCCCTCGACGGCGGCCTCCCGCGCGTCGCCGCTGGCGTCCCAGCGCTCCTTGGCCGACGCCAGCAGGAACACCGTGTAGTCCATCCCCAGCGCGAACAGCATCGCGAAGAAGAACACCGGAGCCCACGCGTTCAGGTAGCCCTGCGCCTCGAAGCCCAGCAGCCCCGCTAGGGCCCCGTCCTGGAAGATCCACTTCGCGACACCGAACGAAGCCAGCGTCGCGAACACATTGAGCAGCACACCGCCGAAGGCGATCACCGGCGCCTGCAGCGCCACGAGCAACAACAGGAACCCGAGCGCCAGAACGACAACCACCACGACCGGGGTGGCGTCGCCCAGCGCGACCTCGAGGTCATGGTTCTCCGCGACCGCCCCGCCGATCAGAGCGTCCGGCGGCAGTTGGGCACGCAGACGGTCGATCGTTGTCCGGACGGCGTCCCCCGACGGCTCGCCGCCGGGCACCGCCTGCCACAGAACACTGTCGCCCGTTCCACGCTGCGCTGGTAGGGCTCGCTCGATGCCCGGCTCGTCTCCCAGCGTGGCGATCACGGCCCGTCGCTCGTCGGCCGGCGCGACGATCTGCAGCGCCCCCGGGGCGCCCGCGCCAAACGCCCGCTGGATCTGGTCGAAGCCCTGGCGCGAGCTGTCGTCCTCGGGCACCACGGTGATCGAAGGCATTCCCGTGTCGAGCTGAGCGACCGGCCATGCGAGCGCCGCCACCGCCAGCAGCCCGCAGAGGCCGAAGACGATCGGGCGCTTCCACACCCTCTCGGCCCAGCGGCCGAGGCGTGGAGATCGCTGGCCGCCGCGCTTGGCCCAGGGCAGCGCCAGCCGGTTCACGCGAGGGCCGAGCTTGGCCAGGACGGCGGGCAGCAACGTCAGCGAAGCAGCGAGCACAAACGAGACGGCGAGCATGATCCCGACGGCCATAGAGCGAAACGCCGGGCTCGGAACCAACAGCACCGCCGACAGCGCGATCAGCACGGTGACCCCGGAGAACAGCACCGCCTTGCCAGCGGTGTCCATCGCCTGCGCCACCGCCTCGACCGGTTCCAGCCCGTCCTCGACGTGGGCCTGGCGGAAGCGAGCGACGATGAACAGCGCGTAGTCGATCCCCAGCGCGAGCGCGAACATCAACGCGAAATTCATCGCCCAGATCGAGATGTCGAAGACCTGCGCCCCGAGGAACAGCATTCCAGCGGCCGCGACCAAGCCGAGGATCGTCAGCATCAGAGGCAGTCCCGCCGCGACCAACGACCCGAAAGCGAGCAGCAGGATCCCCAGCGTCACCGGCCACGAAATAACCTCGGACTTGAGCATCGCGCTCTTGTTGGCCTCGTTGAAATCCGACCACATCCCCGACGCTCCCGCGAGATCAACGCGCATGTCATCAGCTCCCGCGCCACTCAAACGCTTCTTCAGGTCGTCGGCGGCGCGGACCATCTCGTCGGGCGGCGCCCCTGCGCCGCCGACCATCAGCGCCGTGCGGCCGTCCGGCGAAACCGTGGAGCCCCTCTGCGGAGTGACCACCGCGCTGACGCGCCGGTCTCGCTCGAGCACGGCTTGGACCCGGTGCAAGGTGCGACCGAAAGCGGGGTCGTCGATCGTGCGGCTGGGCGAACTCACCACCGCCTGGAGGGCGTAAGAGCCCCCGCCGGCGAAGTCGCGGTCGATCTGCTCGCGCGCCCGCACCGACTCCGAGCCGCTGGCCTCCCAGCCGGCCCCCGAGAGGGCGTGCTCGACACGCG
>JBPCPM010000038.1:0-9519 GCA_050999155.1 Solirubrobacterales bacterium | reverse complement strand
TGCCGCCCGGCATCGACCTCGACACGTTTCGCCCGCTGACCGAGGTGCAGAGCCGAGGGGGCGTGATCCTCGCGATCGGGCGGACCAACCCGCTCAAGAACCTGCCGCTGACCATCGACTCGTGGCGGGCGATGGCGCCGCAGCCGGAGCTGTGGATGTTCGGTATCGAGCCCGAGCTCGGTGAACGCTACGGCGCCCGCTATGTCGAGGCGCCGACCGACGAGGGGGTCAAAGAGCTGATCAACACCGCCGGCGCCTTCGTCCAGACCTCGGTGCACGAAGGGTTCTGCCTGCCGCCACTGGAGGCGATGGCGGCCGGCACCCCGGTGGTGTGCACCGACGCCCCCGGGCACCGCGACTTCTGCCGGCACGAGGAGAACTGCCTGCTTGTCGAGGCCGAACCGCACGCCATCGCCGATGCGCTGCAGCGCGTTCTCGCCGACGACGGACTGCGCCGGCGGCTGGTCGACGAAGGCCGCGAGACGGCGGCCGGCTACGCGTGGGATAAGCGGATCGACGAGCTTGAGGCGTTCTTGCGCTCCGTGGCGGCGAGCGCGGTCCTCGGAGAGGATGCCCAGCCCACCTCCGGTGTTGCGAGCCCGGCGAACGGCGCCGCAGCCCAAGGGTCCCGGACGTCCCCATGACCTCCGAGGCGGCACCAGCGGTCCCGACCGAATCCGTCACCCGGCGCGAGCAGCGGCTCGACGCAGCTCCGCCCGCCGTCACGGTAACCGACCTCCACAAGAGCTTCAGCGTTCCACGGCACCGGCCCACCACGCTCAAGGAGCGGTCGCTACACCCATTGCGCCGGGCCGAGACGCGAGATCTCCACGCGCTGCGCGGAACCTCGTTCGAGGTTCGCACGGGCGAGTTCTTCGGAATCGTCGGACGCAACGGCAGCGGCAAGAGCACGATGCTCAAGGTCCTTGCGGGTATCTACCGCCCCGACGCCGGATCGGTCTCGGTCGCCGGGCGCCTCTCCCCGTTCATCGAGCTCGGCGTCGGCTTCAACATGGAGATGAACGCTCGCGACAACGTGGCGATCAACGCCACGCTGCTCGGGATCTCACGCAGCGAGGCGATGGAGCGCTTCGACGACATCGTTCGGTTCGCCGAGCTGGGCGACTTCGTCGACCTCAAGCTCAAGAACTACAGCTCGGGCATGCAGGTGCGCCTGGGCTTTGCCACCGCGATCCAGGTCGACGCCGACGTCCTGCTGCTCGACGAGGTGCTGGCGGTCGGGGACGCCCGCTTCCAGGAGAAGTGCTTCGACGTCTTCCGTCAGCTCAAGGACGCGGGCAAGACCATCGTCCTGGTGACCCACGACCTCACGTCCGTGGAGCGCTTCTGCGACCGGGCGCTGCTCCTGGAGGAGGGCTCGGTCGACGTGCTCGGCGAGCCGCGCGACGTGGTCCATCGCTACCAGGAGCTGACGGCCGACCCCGAAGCGGACGACGCGGCAGAAGGGTGGGGGGAGACCAAGCGGTGGGGCGACAAAGGCGCAGAGATCCTCGACGCCTGGGTCCTGGACGCGGAGGGCCGCCGCGCTCCCGTCGTCGGTCAGGGAGAGCGGATCGCCATCTGCTTCGACGTGCAGTTCCACAACCCCATGGCCGAGCCGGTGTTCGGGATCACCATGCGCAACGAAGAAGGGCGCAACGTCTTCGTGACCAACACCCAGTGGAACCCCCAGCCCACGGGATCGTTCGACGCCGGAGAGCGGGCGGAGGTCCAGATCGCCGTCGACAACACGTTCAGCGTCGGCCGCTGGTTCGTCTCCCCCGCCGTCGCCTACCAGGACACCACCCGCATGGCCGACTGGCGCGAGCGGCTGCTGAGCTTCTCGGTCCAGGGCCGCCGGTGGACCGGCGGGACCGTCGATCCCCCCCACGAGATCGTGGTTCGCCGCTCGTGAGCGCGACAACCGAGGTCCCGGCGCCGATTACGCCCGACGCGGTCGAAACCTCCGAGGCGCGGAGGGTCTTGAACCTCAGCCTCACGCTGGCGGCCTCGGAGTTCAAGATGCGCTACTTCGGGTCGGTTCTCGGCTACTTCTGGACCCTGGCGCGGCCGCTGCTGCTGTTCGGCGTGCTGTACCTCGCCTTCACCCACTTCATCCGCTTCGGCGGCGGGATCGACTTCTACCCGGCGTACCTACTGACGGCGATCGTCCTGTGGACCTACTTCTCGGACGTGACATCGGTCTCGGTCACATCGCTGGTCGCCCACGAGAGCCTGATCCGCAAAATGCCGATGCCGCTGCTCGTCATCCCGGTCTCGATCTCCATGACGGCATTCCTGAACCTGTGCCTGAACCTCATCGCCGTGCTGGTCTTCATCTTTCTCAGCGGGGTGCATCCCACGATCGACTGGCTGCAGTTCCCGTTCCTGGTCGCCGGCCTCGCCCTGTACGCGGCGGCCGTCGGGTCGCTTGTCGCGAACCTCTATGTGCCGTTTCGCGACATGAAGCCCATCTGGGAGGTCGTCCTGCAGGGACTGTTCTGGGGAACGCCGATCATCTACACGATCGAGGCGGTTCCCGAGTCCGTCAAGCAGCTGATCATGTTCAACCCGCTTTCCGTGGTCACCACCCAGATGCGTCACTCGGTGATCGACCAATCCGCGCCGACAGCGACCACGGCCATCGGCGGTATCGAGTGGATGGCGGTGCCCGGCGCGATCGTGCTGGTCACGTTCGGGGCCAGCCTGCTGCTGTACCGCCGCTACGCGCCGCGCATCGCCGAGCGGCTCTAGGTCGTCTGTGGACTCAGCGGTGACAAACGGCTTGGGCGAGCGTGCTCGGTGGGCGCTCTGTCTGGGGGCGGAGCCGACGCCCCAGAGGAGTCTCTCACCACGGACAGCCTTCCTCGCCGCGGGTGCGTTCCTGTTCGGTGCTCTGGTGAGCCGCTTGGCATCGATCGACGCGATCCTTGATCGCGACACCGGCGTGTACCTCTACGTCGGCCAAGTGATCGCTGGAGGCGGCATGCCATACGTGGATGCGGCCGACAACAAGGGGCCCCTCACCTTTCTGCTCTTCACCGGCATTCAGGCCGTAGCAGGCGACTCCGCGACAGCGGTACGGGTCTGCTTGCTTTTGGCGCTGGTCATCGCGGCCTGTGCCTTGGCGCTTTACACACGGACTTTTGGCAGTGATCGCATCGCCTTTCTAGCAGGCATGTCACTCGCCGTGTTGGGCTCGACCGTGGCCTTGGAGGGAAACGATCCCAACACCGAGCAGTTCGGCATCGCACCGATGGTCATCGCCTGGTACCTCGCCGCGCAGCGCTCATCCAGGGCGGCGGCCGGCGCCGGCGCCGTTTCGGGCCTAGCAGTGATGATGAACTTGGGGTTCGCCGCCGTTGCGCCCATCGTCGTATTCGAGCTAATCCGCAGTTCGCGTCGGCGGGGCCAAGCCTGGAAGCGCCTTTTGGCCGCTGGCGGGGCGGGCGCCCTCGTGTGCCTCGCGTTCGCAGGCTGGCTGGCCGCCGGACATGCGCTGGACGACCTGATTGCCCAGGCTGGGGCCCAAGCGCTCGGCGGGACCTCGAGTGCCTCCCTGAGCGAGAGGATCAGCCTTGGCCGACTCACCGAATTCCCAGCGCTGGGCCTCTTTGCGGTCGGTACGTGCGGTGCCCTTGTCGGGCTCCGAGACCGGCATCTTTCGCCCCTGGGGCTTGGCGCGCTTATCTGGATCGTCGTGATGTGGGCGAGAGTCCAACTCTCAGGCTACGACCAAGCAGAACAGCTCTACTACCTGGCGATCCCGGGAATTGCCCTCGGCACGGCCCTGGGCATGGGCGTCTTACTCCGTGCCCGGGCAACGCTCCCGTCGGTCGCCGTCGCTGGGACCGCCCTAGCACTCATCGGGTACTACGTGGTCGCCCCCCAGATACGGAGCCTCTCCACCGGACCGTGGCCCGACGACCCCGACCTTGCACTCGTGTACCCGGTCGCGGACTTCGTCGAGGCCTCCACCAGCGCGGGTCAGAGTGTGTTCTTCGCGGGTTCGATCGCTCAGGGCTACTGGCTCTCAAACCGCCGCGCGCCCACGCGATTCTTTCACTCATTTCCCGTCTCCTTTCAAGAGACCTACTCGGACGAACGACGCTCGGATCTCATCTCCAGCCCTCCAGCGGCGATCGCAGAGCTGCCCGGCGCCGCGAAGCGCGAGCGAGGCCCCCCCGTCGTGCCTGACCTTCTGGCCCACAAGCCCTACCGCCTTGCCTACGAGCGAAACGGGGCACGCGTCTGGCTTTTGAGCGACCGGGACGCCGAATCCCGGTAAGCGGCAACCTGCCGGTAGACGTCCAAGTGCGCCGCGGCGCTAGCCTCCCACGTGAAGCCAAGGGCCCATGTTCGTCCTGCCTCGGCCAACCTAGACTGGCGCGCCGGATCGCCGCCAGTCCCGACACCCGTGACGCCCGACGCGGTCGACACCTCCGAGGCGCGGAGGGTCTTGAACCTCAGCCTCACGCTGGCGGCCTCGGAGTTCAAGATGCGTTACTTCGGGTCGGTCCTCGGCTACTTCTGGACCCTGGCGCGGCCGCTGCTGCTGTTCGGCGTGCTGTACCTCGCCTTCACCCACTTCATCCGCTTCGGTGGCGGCATCGAGTTCTACCCGGCCTACCTGCTGACCGCGATCGTCCTGTGGACCTACTTCTCGGACGTGACCTCGGTCTCGGTCACCTCGCGTGTCCCGAGCCTGAATCGACGGGCTTGGCGTTCGCCACATCGCCGATGCGACCGGAGCCCCGCCTGGGAAACCTCAGCCCGCCCACGAGAAATCCCATGCCCAGCGTCGTATCCGCCGCCACCGCACGCCGAGGAGCCGGGGGAGGTCGATGGCGCGCTGGTTGCGTAGGTAGCCAAGGAAGGACTCCAGCACTTCCTCGCGTTCGGCCGAGGTGGTGCCGGCGCTCGGCACGACGCTCGGCCGCGCGCGCCCCGACAGGACACGCACCAGTGCCGCGCCCCACAGCAGCTGTCGCTCGGCGTGATCGATGTCGAGGACCATCGCCTGCTCGACCATGTCGGCACAGTGGACAAGCCATGCCCACGCCCGGCGCTCGGTCGACCACGCCTTCCAGCGGAGAGTTTCGTTTTCCAGGTGGAAGCGCTTCCGGTACAGGGGCACGGCCAGGCGGTGATGCTCGCCGTACCGGGCCGCGGCGGCCACCCAGGCGGTATCGCACGAGTAGCAGTCGGCCTCGTTCGTGGGAACGCCGCCGGCCCCCCTCACGGCTTCAAGACGCGTGAGCCCCCGGAAGGCCACGGCCGCCCACCGCTCGGTCATCTGGGTGAGCTGACGCGTGAAAGCCGAACCCATGAGGGACTTTTGCGTGATGGTCCCGCTCTTGGTCCCGAAGCGCTCCATGTCGCAGTAGACGATCGAGGCCTCTGGTGCCTCGCGGGCGTGCGCGAGGAGCGCTTCGAGGTACCGCGGCTCGAGGAGGTCGTCCTGTTGCTGGTAGCACCAGAACGGTGACTCGACCTGATCCATCAGCCAGCTGATGTTTCGCGCCCACCCCAGGTTCCGTGGCTGTACCACCATGCGGAATCGAGAGTCGTCGAGGAACGGCCGAACGGCCTCCTCGGAGTCCGAGTCGTCCGGCCCGTCGACCGAAACGAGCACTCGCAGCTGCCGATGGGTCTGCTGCTGGATCGAGCGCAGAGCCTCGGCGACGAAATCGGCCCCCCGGTACACGGGAACTCCAAGCGTTACCTCCTGGTCTGTGGTCATGCGGCGGCCAGAACCCTGTCGGCTGCGACCTTGCCGAAAAGCGGGGCGGTGGTGAGCTTCCCTGTGTCGACCGAGTGGTAGCCCTCGAACGAGTGGACCCCGATGGCATGCCGCTCGTGGAGCTCACTGGCGGGGTCGTCGATGTCCGACTGGCCCCAGGCGAAGATCAGACCGCGCTTGATCTTCGCGCCGTCGATCTGGGACGGGAGCCGGCCGACTGCCGGGACGATGGCGGTGAGCCCCTCCTGGATCCCGTGGCGCAGCTCGTCCGAGAACCCGCCGGCCGAGGCGCTCGGCCAGGCCGGAGGCGCCAGCTCCGTCGAGACGCCCCTCAGGCCGACCGGATACCAGGAGAGGTAGAGGTCGCCGTCGGGGTAGGCCACGACGTCGCCGAACGGCCCGAGCACGATGGTGGTGCAGGGCACATCGTAGTGGCCGGCGGACACGCGGACGTAGTGTTTCTCACGCCACATCCAGCGGCGTGGCGGCTCGATTCCCATCGTGCGGTCCACCGCAAGCCTGCTCTCCCACAGGGCGTTGACCACCTGGTCGTATCGCTCACGACGCACCCGGCCGGCGTGGAGGAACTCGACTTCATGGCCGCCATTGCGTCGTTGGACTGCCTGGACGCGGCTCCCCGGTCGGCAGCGGATCGACGGGTCGACGTCCAGTCGCCGACGCACGAGTCCGGCCAACGCCTCCGGATCGATGGCGCGCTCGGGCGTCCGGAATGCGGCGCTGACCGACTCGCGGTCATAGAGGGCCGCGAGCTCGTGACGGCTCAGGCGAACCGGCGCGACGCGAGGATCGTGCCCGAGGTAGTCAGCGGCCTCGCTGCCGATCTCTTGCCGGGCCAGCTCGTGACAGGCATGCAGATGGCCTTCGACCTGCTCGGCGCTCAGCAGGCTCCGAGCGTGCACGACGTAGTTGAAGGGGCGCGAAACCGGTATCGACTGCGCCGCGTCCCCGAGCCAGCGCCGCAGCAGCGGCCAGAAGGACAGCGCACCGCGCACCATGATCTGCGCGGTGCTGCGGGTCGGATCGTTGGCATACACGTATCCCAGGTGGATCTTCCCCTCGTTCTGCGACGAAGCGGCCGTCAGGCACCGCTCGCGGGCTTCGAACAGGTCGACCGTGGCACCGCCGGCGGCCAGCTCCATGGCGACACACGCACCTTGCAGGCCTCCACCGAGCACCGCGACCCGATTGCGAGAACGAGGGGCGGACACGCCGGCCTTTCCCTCCGTGACCCACCGGGGGGTCGTACGTGCGGTTGCGACGATGGTGGCTCCTTGCATGGTGCCTTTCTCCCGCTGCGGACCGTATTCGATGGAGCGCTCGGCTTCCTCGCGCCGGACTGGACCTCGGGAGCCCTCCGCCCTCGCGATGAGCCTTGGAGGCTGGACGACGCCCTGCCAACCCCATCGGGGCGTTTCAGATTGCGGCTCGGGAGGCGACCGTGCGGTAGACGCTTGCGTGGGCGGCTGCACTGGCGTGCCACGTGAACCCCTGGACCCACGTCCTGCCGGCCGCGACCATCTGGGCGCCCAGCGCCCGATCGCGAAGCACGGCGTCGATGGCGCTGGCGATGCTGTCGACCCCGAGCGGATCGCATTCCCGCATCACCCCGGTGGGAGCCTCGGCGAGGATTCCGCGTCGCGAAGCGACAACGGGCGTTCCGCACGCCATGGCTTCCAACGGCGGCAGGCCGAACCCCTCGTACAGGCTCGGGAACACTACGGCTGATGCGCCCCGGTACAGGGGAGCCACCGCCTCGGATGACACGTGGCCGAGATGGTGGACCCGGCCCTGCAGCCCCAGTGTCCGGATCCGGTGGTGCAGGGATCCCATCCGGCCCATGGGCTGTCCGCTCAACACGAGGTCCTCGGGTGCCGCGGACCGGGCAAACGCCTCGAGCAGCCGATCGTGGTTCTTGTGCGGCCAGAGGTTCGCTGGGTACAGCAGGTAGCGCGCCGGGAGCGCCACTCCGGCAAGCGCTGCACGATCACCGGTCGCATCCGGATGAAACCGCGCGTGGTCGACGCCGCTCGGGATCGCCACGACCCGGTCGGGCTCGATCCCGAGCAACCGCACGAGGAGGCGCCGGGCGTCGGAGCTCACCGTGATCACGGCGTCCGCGCGGCGCGCCGCCCGGTCGTAGGCCACCCGCCGGAACATCCGCTCGGCGCGGCTGAACAGGGTCGGCAGCTCGAGGTGCTGAACGTCGTGGATCGTCACCACCGACGGCGCAGCGACCGCGGGGATGGGCACCGTGAGCGGATAGTGAACGACGTCCAGCTCCGTCGAGGCTCCAGGAGCGAGCCTCGACCCCGCCGCCAGGCCCGCAAGCAACCCGGCCGCCCGGCGGGGACCAGCCTGCCCCGGGCGATACCGCGAGGGTCGGCCCACGGCCACGTTCGGTGACCGGAGGTGGGCGTAGGCGGCTGCTACCTCCCGGTTGGCGAGCACCCGCACACGCAGCGCCGGGTCGGCGAGGCCGAACGAATCGAGCAGACCCTGGACGTAGCTCTCCGATCCGCCGACCCGCCCAGGGGTCAGGGTCATGAGGCTGAGGCCGACCTCGAGCTCGCGCATCGAAGCATTGTCCTACGACCCTATGCTTGCCCGTCCGATGGCTCCCCCGCTGGTCTCGATCATCACGCCGTGCCTCAACGCCGCGGACACATTGCCCGAGGCCCTGGCGAGCGTGCGCGGCCAAGCCTACGAGCACATCGAGCACATCGTCGTGGACGGCGGCTCGACCGACGGCACGGTCGAGATCCTGCGGCAGGCGCCGGGGATCAGCTACCGCTCCGAGCCCGACCGCGGCCTCTACGACGCCATGAACAAGGGCCTGGATCGCTGCTCGGGAGACATCGTCGGGTGGCTGAACGCCGACGACTTCTACGAACCCGGCGCGATCGATGCCGTGGTACGCGCGGCCAGCCGCCACCCATCGGCCGAGTGGTTCACCGGCCGGTGCCGGATTGTCGACGGCGCCGGTGCCGAGATTCGTCGCCCGGTCACCGCGTACAAGAACGCGCTGCTGGACCGCTACTCGTTTCGGCTGTTGGTCACCCAGAACTTCGTCTCGGCCCCGGCCACGTTCGTCCGACGCTCCGCTTTCCAGAAGGCCGGCTCCTACAACGACCGGTACCGGATCTCGGGGGACTACGACATGTGGCTCCGCCTGGCCCGTCTCGGCGACCCGGTGGTGATCGCCCGGGAGCTGGCGGCATTTCGCATGCAGGAAGGCACGCTGAGCATGTCCCAGTTCGAGCTGCAGTTCTCCGAGCATGCCGAGCAGGCACGACGTCACGGGACCGGACATCCGTTTGCCACCGGCGTGAACCAGCTCGTGAGTGCCGCCATCGTGGGCGTATATCGCCTGCTGCGAACCGTCCGAGCCCGGTGAACTGCGTGCCATCGCCTCGACCCACCTCGGGATCACGACCGTGAGTCGGGCGCTCTCCATAGCCAATAGCGGGCGATACACGCCCTGGCTGAAAGATGCGATTCAGCGCACCCGGGGCATCCCCGACGAGCACTTGGTGACGAGCCCCCCGGTGGCGGGGAACGGTCCTTCCCGCGCCGGTGCGGACCCTTGGGGGATTCACCGGTGACCGCGACCGGCTTCAGGGCCCCTCGCGGTCGTCGTAGACGAATGGCAGCTCGGCTCGGGCCTCGTCCAGCGACGGCGCTTTTCGATCGCGCTCGGAGACGACCAGCTCGAGATCGGCCGGCCACTCGACCCGGACGTGTCGATCGTCATAGGC
>JBPCPM010000162.1:0-8216 GCA_050999155.1 Solirubrobacterales bacterium | reverse complement strand
GGCACGGACCGCCGCCGCGCCCCGCGGGCTGGCGTTCGCACGAGGCGCAGGCACGGCCGCGGGAGCGGCGGCGCTCGCCGAGGGCCCGATGCCCGAGCGGCGCCCCGCGGCGGTGGCGGCAGCAGCGTGGTTCATGCGCCGGCCTGCGCCTCGATCTTGCGGGCGGCACGCAGGCGCCCGGAGCGGCTGCGCGGGTTGGTGGCGATCTCGCCGGCGCTCGGCATCACCGCGCCCTTGGTCAGCGGCTCGGCCGCGGGAACGGTCCCGCAGACGCAGATCGGGAAGTCGGGCGGGCAGGTGCAGGCACGAGACCGGTCGACGATGAAGCGCTTGACCAGACGGTCCTCGAGCGAGTGGAAGGCCACGGCAGCGAACCGGCCGCCGGGCTCCAGCAGCGACCAGGCGACGGGGAGCGCGCGCTCGATCGCTTCGAGCTCGCCGTTGACCGCGATGCGCACGGCCTGGAAGGTGCGGCGCGCGGGATGGCCGGACCCGAAGCGGGCCTGCGGCGGCATGCCGGCAGAGATGGCCTCGACGAGCTCGCTCGTGGTGGCGATCGGACGGCGCGCGACGATCGATCGCGCGACCGACCGCCAGTGGCGCTCTTCGCCGAGGTCGCGGATGGCCTCGGCGAGCCGGGACTGAGGCCAGGCGTTGACGACCTCGTGGGCGCTCAGCGCCTGGTCGGGGTCCATGCGCATGTCCAGGGCTGCGTCGAAGGCATAGGAGAACCCTCGCTGCCAGGCATCGAGTTGCATGGACGACATCCCAAGGTCCATGTAGGCCACGTGGGCCCGGACTCCTTCCCGGGCCAGCTCGGTCAGCGCCTCGTCGAACCGCCCGCGCACGAACCGCGTAGAGCACTCGACCTCGTCGGCAAAGGCGCCGTAGCGCTCCTCGGAGGTGGGGTCGCGGTCGATGCAGATGACCGTCCCCTCGGGCCCGACCCGCTCGGCCACAAGGCGCGCGTGGCCGCCGGCGCCGAAGGTGCAGTCGATGGCCGTTTCCCCCGCGCCGGGATCGAGCGAGGCGATCAGCTCTCCGGCGAGGACCGGGACGTGCTCGGTGGGCATGTAGGCAAGTGTGGCCATCGGGTCAGTCGCCGCGAGCCCGAAGCTGGTGCGCGGTCGCGTCGATCTTGGGCAGTTGCTCGGCCATGCGCGCATCCCAGGTCGGCCCGTCCCAAATCTCGAGGTGGTTGTGCACACCGACCACGGCGCACTTGCTGTCGCTCGCGAGGTTGGCGTACTCCTTGAGCCGGTTGTGGATGCGCAGGCGACCGGCAGAGTCGAGCTGCTCGTTGTAGGCGTTGCCGAGGATGATGCGCTGCATGTCCCGCGCCTCCAGCGCGAACGGATCGAGATTTCCGAGGTAGTTGGCGAAGAACGCGTCGAATGCCTCCGCGGTGTAGACCGACAGGCAGGGCTCGATTCCCACGTGGACGATCAGCTCTCCTTCGAGCTCGCCGCGAAAGCGCGACGGGATCGTGAGCCGGTCCTTCTTGTCGAGGGTGTGCTCGTAGGAGCCAAGAAACGCCAAAGGAATCGGGCCGATCGGAGGGAAGGGAGCGGCTACGGGGTGATGAGGTGGGAGGAGCCTCACCACCCCGCACCGTCCATTCGGTCCTGGGAATCTAACCCACCATCCCCCACTTTGCAACACAAAGGTGTTCGCGGCCCCCTCTGCACGCACCCCGCGCGGCCCCCGAGATCGCGGAAATCCCTGCAAAAGACCGGCGTTCTCGTCGCCGGGAGAGACGAGGTGCAACGAACGGTTCAGCCATCCACCGGTGGCGCTATGACCGGTCGGACCAGGCCATGAAGGCGGAAATCGGCCTCTGGTGGGGCGTTGTGGGGCGTTCCCGGGTTCCCGGTGGGACGCCGTGGGAGATCTGCCGATCCGCCCGGCGTGGGCGGCGCTCAGAGCCCGCCGAGGATCGAGTCCGCGTTGGCGAGCACGCCGGCCGCAATGACCAGCAGCACCGAGGGCACCAGCACCAAGGCGACCACGAGCTGGACCTTCGGCGCGGCTCGCGCGGCGTGCTCGCCCACCCGGCGCCGACGGTCGGCCCGCAGGGCAGCCGCCTGATCGCGCAGCGGTCCCTCCAAGGGCGTCCCGAGGCGCCTGCTGCGATCGACGGCCGCAACCACGGCCGCGACCTCGGCCAACGCCAAGCGCCGAGCGAGGCCGGCCCACGCCTCGCGCGCAGCGACGCCGGCTTCCAGCTCGACACCCAGGGTCGACAGCTCGCGGGCCAGCGGCGAGGACCCGGCGGTCCCGATCCTCGAGGCGGCACCCGCGAGCCCGTTGCCGGCCGCAGAGGCGGAAGCCAGGAGCTCCAGGGCTCCGGGGAGCGCGGCGAGCGCCGCAGCGCGGCGGCGCGCGGCGGCGCGGTCGAGCAGCGCCCACGGAGCGGCGGCGCCGGCACAGACCAGGAGCCCACCAACGACGACCGCCAGCCGGCCCGACAGCAGCGGGGCGGCCGTCCACGCCGCGCACGCCCCAGCGGCCAGGCCCAGGCCGTGCAGGCCGAGTACCACGGGCGCAGTGATGCGATCGGCCAGTCCCGCCGCAGCGATTCGGGGGGCTGGAGCCAGCCGGCCCGCCAGACGCGCCAGCCACGGTGGGAGCGCGACCCCGCGGCTCGCGCCGGCCGGCGAGCGGCCGCGCCCGACATCGAAATGCCCCGCGGCCGCGATGGCCAGCACGACGGCCAGCGCTCCGAGCATCGGTGCGGTCACCGCAGGGGCCGGGCCAGCTGCCGGATGACCAGGAACCCCACCAGCTGCAAGGCGGCGGCGGCGAGAAGGGCCGACCCGGCGGCCGGGTTGCCGAGCAGCGAGGCGGTGAATCCCGGCTGGGCCAGCTCGGCGACGACCAGCGCCGCCACCGGCATCGCGACCACCACCATCCCCGTGAACCGCGCCTGGGCGGTGGCCGAGCGCGCGTCGTCGACGGTGCGCTGCTCGATCGCCATCGCCTCGGCGTAGCGGCGCAGGAGCCCGACGAGGCCTGGCCCCGAGAGGTGGCGGGCGTGCAGGATGGCCAGCAGCGACTCGGCCGGGGGCGACCCCAGCCGGGCCAGCGGTGCGATCGCCGCGGCGATCGGCGCGCCCAGCTGCAGGTCGGCGTCGATGCGGGCCAGCTCGACGCCCGCCGGTCCGGGCACCGATCGTGCCGCTTCGCCGAGGGCCGATCGCAGCGGCCGCCCCGCGGCCAGCGCATCGGCACACGAGCGCGCCACCTCCGGCAGCCGCAGCTCGACGCGGCGACGGTAGGCGGCTCGGCGCCGCTCGATCACCCATCCGGCCGCGAGCGGGCCTGCGAGGGCGAGCAGCGGGGCCACGCCCCTCCCGCTGACGACGAGCGCGCCGACGAACAGCGCGCCGGCGGCGGCCAGCCCCAGCCGCCGATGCTCGGCGGCCGACGGCCGGTATCCCTCACGTCCCGCGCGGATCAGCGGCTCGGCGATCCGCTCGACCGCCGCGCCCAGCGCCGGCGTGGCGCGCGCGAGCTCCAAGGCGGCGACGCCGAGCAGGATCCCCGCGGCGGCTCCGAGGACGATGGCAATCATCGAGGGGTCCGTTCCACCCACCGACAAGGTCCTGCGGGGACACTCTCTCCCCCGTCCGCCGAGCCCGGAACCGTGTACTAGGGTCCGCGCATGTCCAACGCCACGCTGCACACCACCCAGGGGCCCATCTCCGTCGAGCTGTTCGACGACGACGCGCCGAAGACCGTCCAGAACTTCCGCTCGCTGAGCACCGACGGGTTCTACGACGGCTTGATCTTCCACCGGGTCATCAAGGACTTCATGGTCCAGGGCGGGTGTCCGCGCGGCGAGGGAACCGGCGGACCCGGCTACACCTTCGAGGACGAGATCAACGACCACAAGATCGTCCGCGGCGCCTTGGCCATGGCCAACGCCGGCCCCGACACCAACGGCTCGCAGTTCTTCATCGTCACCACCGACGCGGCCCCCTGGCTCGACGGCAGGCACACCGTCTTTGGCCAGATCACCAACGGGATGGACGCGGTCGACGCGATCGAAGCCCAGCCGACCGGCTCCGGCGACAGACCCGTCGACGACCAGCGCATCGAGCGCGTCGAGCTCGACGCCTAATCGGAGCCGAGGCGCACGATCGCCCGCCCGGGCGAGTCGTCGTCGAGCATCCGGTCCAGCAGCGACTCGAGGCCGTCCAGCCCGACCTCCTCGCTTAGGAGGCTGTCGATGGTCTCGGTGTCGAGATCGTCGGCGAGCCGTTGCCAGACCTTGCGGCGCTCGTCGATCGGGGTGTGGACCGAGTCGATGCCCAGCAGGGCGACGCCGCGCAGGATGAACGGCAGCACCGTCGTGGCGATCTTGACGCCGCCGGCGTTGCCGCTGGCCGCCACGGCTGCACCCGGGCGCAGCGTGCGCAGGATCGTGGGGATGGTCGCGCCGCCCACGGGATCGACCGCCCCCGCCCAGCGGGCTGATTCCAGCGGCCGCTCGCTGTCGCCCGACACCTCGCCACGGTCGACGAGCTCGTTGGCCCCCAGCGATCGCAACCGGTCGTGGGAGTCGTCCTTTCCGGTGGCGGCGACGACCTCGTAGCCGTGGGCGGCAAGCAGGGCCACGGCCACGCTTCCCACGCCACCGCTGGCTCCGGTGACCAGCACCGGACCGTCCCCCGGCTCCAGACCGTGGTGTTCGAGGGCCTCGACCGACAGGCCCGCCGTGTAGCCGGCGGTCCCGAGAATCATCGCGCATCGCGGATCGAGGCCCTCGGGCATCGGCACGATCCAGTCGGCCGGCACCCGGGTGCGCTCGGCGAACCCGCCGTCGCGCGAGACACCGAGGTCGTAGCCGTGGGCGAGGACAACCGATCCCTCCGGGGCGCCGTCGGCCGAGCCCTCGGCGACGGTGCCGGCCAGGTCGATGCCGGGGATCAGCGTGCCGGCCTTGGCGACGCCGCCGTTGGCCGTCGAGGCGAGGGCGTCCTTGTAGTTGACGCTCGAGTAGGCGATGTCGACGGTGACCTCGCCCTCGGGAAGGTCGCCCGCGCCGATCGTGGTCTGCTCGCGGCTGGCCTCGTCGTCGCCGTGGTGGACGACGAACGCGCGGATCTCCTGGTCTGACACCGGCATCTCCTCGGTTGGGGGCCCTCCCGTGCTACCCGCTCCCCGGGACGGCTACCCACCCTGTTCAGGCGCCGGCGAGCTCGGTCACCCGGCGCCGGCCGTCCGGACCGCGCTCGAGGTGGACCCCCACGTCGATGGCCGCGTCGACCAGCCGACGGATCGCGCTGGGCGCCAGGCCGGTCCCGGCGGTCAGACACAGCAGCTGCAGGCGATCGCGGGCGTCGGCGACAGAATTTGCGTGGATGGTCGACAGCGATCCGGGGTGGCCGGTGTTGAGCGCGTTGAGCAGGTCGAACGCCTCCGCCCCGCGCACCTCGCCGATGACGATCCGGTCGGGGCGCATGCGCAGGGCGTTGCGCAGCAGCTCGCGGACGCCGACCGCCCCGGTGCCCTCGAGCGTCGGCGGCCGGGCCTCAAGCCGCACGACGTGGGGTTGCAGCAGCCGCAGCTCGGCCGAGTCCTCGATCGTGACGATCCGCTCGCGGTCGCCGAAGAACGCCGACAGCGCGTTGAGCAGGGTCGTCTTGCCGGCCGACGTGCCGCCGGACACCAGGATGCTGCGGCGTGTGCGCACGGCCTCGGCCAGGCGCGTCATGGCTTCCGCGTCGATGGCCCCGGCCGCGACCAGGGCCCTGGGGCCGGGACGCACGCCCCCGAACCGGCGGATGGTCAGGGTCGGGCCGCCGAGGGCGAGCGGCGGGATCACGACGTGGACGCGCGACCCGGAGGCCAGCCGCCCGTCGGCGGCCGGTGACGACTCGTCGACCCGGCGGCCCGCGTGGGCAAGGACCCGCTCGATGGTGTCCCGGAGCTCCTGCTCGCCGGCGAAGCGGATGGCGCTCGTTTCGACGCGCCCGGAGCGCTCGACGTACACCTCGTCCGGACCGTTGACCATCACCTCGGTGACCGTCGGGTCGGTCAGCGCCTCCTCCAGCGGACCGAGACCGACGGTGTCGCGGCGGACCTGCTCGAGAATGCGGGCGCGCAAGCCGGGAGACAGGGCCGCGGCCTCGTGGGCGACAAGCTCGGCAGCCTCGTCCATGAGCTGGGGACCCGCGCCGCGGCCCGAGGCCGCGCGCCGGCGCCGGCGTTCGAGCAGCGTGTCGCGCAGCGACGCCGCGAGCTCGCCGACGTGATCGACCGCCATCTGCAGACAAGCGTGGCCGGCGAGGGATTCTCCCCCGCCGTCCTGCGATCCACCGGCGCCGACCACTCGGGCAGGTGCCGCCTAGCGGCGAGGCGTCAGGCGGCGAGCGACTCGGGGGCCGGCAGCGCGACGAACTCGCCCGCGGCGCGAAGGGCGGCGGGACGCTCGGCGTCGACGAGCCCGAGGCGGGTCCGGCGGTCGACGAGGTCCTCGGCGTCGAGGGCGAGCTCATGGGTGACGGCGAAGCGCATCTCCACGCCCAAGACGGGCAGGCCATCGGCGATCGGCCCGGCCAGTGCCGGGTCGTGGTGAGCCAGGGCGGCGACCGCGGGCGCCTCCACGCCGTAGCGGCGGACGAGCCGTTCAGGCTCCTCGAGACTGCGCAGCGTCCGCGGCCGGCCGGCGCCGACCAGTGACAGGCGGGCGGTCCGTGACGGGCCGGCGTCGACCCCCGGACGGGCGGCGATCACGTCGACCGCGTCCTCGGCCATGGCGCGGAAGGTCGTGAGCTTGCCGCCCACGACCGTGACCATGCCGGTGGCCGGGTCCCCGACGACCGCGTGGCGGCGGGAAAGGTCGGCGGTTTGGTCCGCCGCACCTTCGAGCAGGGGCCGCAGGCCGGCGTAGCGGCCGATCACGTCGGCCGGCCGCAGCTCGATGTCGAGCGCGCTGTTGATCGTCTCCAGCAGGAACCGTTCCTCGGCGTCGGTCACTCCGGGCGCATCGGGGATCTCGCCGCGGTGGGGCTCGTCGGTGATCCCGATGATGGTGCGCCCGTCGGAGGCGGGGACCGCGAACACCCACCGGCCCGACCGCCCAACGGGGATGTTGCACGCCGCCCGCGGCCAGCCGAGGCGCTCGGAGGCGACGATGATGTGCGAGCCGCGGCTGGGGCGCAACCGGATCTGGTCGGTCAGCTCGCCGGCCCAGACGCCGGTGGCGTTGATGACGTTGCGCGCCCGGATCTCCAGGCGCTCGCCGGTGCGCTGGTCGGTGGCGGCGATCCGGCCGCGCTCGACCTCGTCGGCCGAGGTGTAGGTGCAGACGCGCGTGCCGTAGGCGGCCGCGGTCCGGGCGACGGCCACGACAAGGCGCGCGTCGTCCTCGAGCTGGCCGTCCCACATCAACAGGGCGCCGCGCAGGCCCTCGACGCGCAACGCGGGCGCCAGGCGACAGGCCTCCAGGGTGCTGACGCGACGGGGAGGCGGGAGTCGGCGGCGGCTCGTCCCCGACAGGGCCCGCATCGCGTCGCCGATGCGCAACCCGAACCCGGTAAGCAGCCCCTGGGGGAACGGCAGCGTGTCCCCGAGCGGCACCAACAGCGGGAGCGGCCGGACGAGGTGCGGAGCAAGTCGGCGCATGAGGATGGCGCGCTCCCGGGCGGACTCCCACGCGACGTCGAACTCGCCCTGGGCGAGGTAGCGCAGGCCGCCGTGGGCGAGCTTGGAGCTCCAGCGGCTCGTGCCGTTGGCCAGGTCGCGGCGTTCGAGCAGAGCGACCGACAGCCCGCGGCTCGCCGCATCGAGGGCGACGCCGGTGCCGGTGATCCCGCCGCCGATCACGGCAAGGTCGACCTCCTCGCCGCCGGCGAGGGCTTCGAGGTCGCGCGCACGGCGCTCGGCGTTCAGTGCAGAGGTCATGGAGCGAGGTAGCGATCGAGCATGGTGCGCAGCTCGTCGAGCGCCGCGTCGTCGGCGAAGGCGTCGTCGCGGGCGCGGGCGCCGAGCACGTAGCCGCGGGCCGTGAGCTCGACCGCGGCGGCCATGACGGCCGGGTCGGCTTGGCGCACCGATCCGTCGGCGTGGCCGGCGGCGATGGCGTCGGCGAGCATGGCCCGGATCGCGCGCTGGCTCTCCCCCACCCGCTCGACCATGTAGGGGACGAGCAGCTCGGGGTCGAGCTCGAGGATGCGGTCGAACAGCGGCTCACGGGACATGGCCCGAGC
>JBPCPM010000133.1:0-34409 GCA_050999155.1 Solirubrobacterales bacterium | reverse complement strand
GGCCGGGGCCTCTCGACCCCGGCCCGCGCCGTCGTCAGGTGCGATGCGCCTCAGCAGTGCACGGCGACCTGGAAGGGGGCGTTGACGTCGCTGCTGCCGCCCACGTCCGGATCGGTGACCGACGCCGACACCCGCTGGGCGTTGCCGGAGGTCGCGTTGGCGGCGACGATCCGGTCGTTGCCGGTCTGGGTCGAGGTCCCCTGGTAGCTGCACTGGCTGACGTCGCGAGAGAACTGGATCTCGTAGTCGCCGGTGTTCTTGCGCTCCGCCGCCGTGGCCCCCGAGCCTCGCTCGAGCGTGCCGTTGCTCGACACCCGGGCCCACATGACGAGGTCGCCGGCGCCCTTGCCGTCGATGCGGTCGGCGTTGAGGCCGGTGGCCACACCGGTCGCGTTGGTGATGAACGGCTTCTCCTCGTCGCCGCCGTCGCCTACGGAGATCAGCCCGCCCACGGTGCCGCGGCTGTTGAACTCGAAGGCGTACCCGCTGGCCAGGTTGTTCGCCCGGATGCACGGAGCCGAACCACCCGCGGTTCCTCCCGATGCACCACGGCAGCCGTAGATCACGGCGCCGCCGGCCTTGGCGCCGGTCTGGGTGTTGGACTGCCGGGTCACGTAGCCACCCTTGGAGCCGGACGACGCGTTGAAATCGCCGATGATCTCCGTCTCCTTGCCGGTGGTGCCGTTTCGGACCTCGGCTCGGAGCGCGTCACCCCGGTCGATGGCGGCCGATTCGGCCTCACCACCCTGGGCGCCGGCAACCGAGCTGATGGTCAGGGCCAGCAGGGCGGCCGCCACGATCACGTGGCGCCCGCGCGTGGCGGTCCCGGGCCGGCGCCGTGCTGGGTGCGCGGCCGGCGTGTGCGGATACCTGGAAGCCCAGGCCTCGGTCCAGCGGGACTCGGTGGCGGGGTCGGTCACGGTGGCTCCCTTGCTCGGTCGACACGAAGGGCCCGCGGCCGCGATGCCGCAGGAACGACGACGGTCCCGACAGGGGACCGTGGGGCGACGCTAACGCCAGGGCAGGACGGAAACGAGGCGGCCGGGGAGCCGCGTCAGGAGGAGTCGGACTCGACGCCCGTGATCTGCTCGACGCGGCGGGCGTGGCGCCCGCCTTCGAACTCCGTGGCGAGAAACGTGCTGACGATGGTGGCGGCCTGCTCGGGGTCCAGCCGGCGTCCGGCGAGGGCGAGGACGTTGGCGTCGTTGTGCCGCCGCGCCATCTCGGCCTCCTCGGAGTCGTGCGCGTTGACCGCACGGGCCCCATCGACCTTGTTGGCGACGATCGAGACACCGACACCGGAACCGCAGACCAGTACCGCCCGCTCGGCCTCGCCCCCCGCGACCTTGCGGGCGGCCTCGGCCGCGTAGGGCGGGTAGTCGGTCGACTCCTCGGAGTCGGTACCGACATCGAGGACCTCGTGGCCGGCTTGCTCGAGCAGCGGCTTGACCTGCTGCTTGAGCTCGAAGCCTGCATGGTCGGATCCCAGTGCGATCTTCACGCTGCGACCGTACCAGCGGCAGTCCGAGACCTACCGCTCGATTCCTGATCTTGCACCCGGAGTCCGCTCGGTTCCTCGATTTGGCCCTCCACGGTGGCTTGGCAGGAAACGAGCGCGAGGTGGGGACTGGAGAGGAAACGAGTGGGCGGAACCGGTCCCCGGGCGCCCCTGCGCGCCCGGGGGGGCCGGAGCTCCGCTAGCAGTGCACGGCGACCTGGAAGTCACCGTCTTGACGGGCGGCGTTGGTCGAGTTGCGGATCGAGACGAACACCCGGTTGTCGTTGGTCACATCCAGATCGGCGTGCGCGGTCTGGCTGGTGTTCACGTTCACCGGCGTCGCCTGGTAGGTGCACTGGCTGATGTTCTCGCCGAAGTCCACGCGGTAGTTGCCCGCGTTGATCCTGGTGGCAGAGGTCGCCCCGAAGTTCCTGTTCAGCGTTCCGTTCGCCAGGACCTTGGCCCACTGCACCAGCTCGCTGGCGCCCTTGCCGTCGACCTGATCGGCGTTCAGCCCGGTGGCCACGCCGGTCGCGTTGGTCGTGAACGGCTTGGTGGCAGCGCCACCGGCTCCGACCGAGATCAGGCCGCCCACGGCGCCGCTCGTGTTGAACTCGAACGCGAATCCCTGAGCCAGGTTGTTCGCTCGGATGCACGGCGCCGAACCGCCTGCCGTGCCGCCTGCCGCGCCACGGCAGCCGTAGATCACCGCGCCGCCGGCCTTGGCGCCGGTCTGGGTGTTCGACTGCCGGGTGACGTAGCCGCCCTTGGAGCTGGTGCTGGCGTTGCTACCCGAGAGGGGATTGCCCGACAACCGGCCTCGCAGTGGGATACGACCTCACCCGTCGGGGGGGCGGAGGCGCGATCGGGCCTCGTCCCGGTGCACGGCGCCTTCACGCAGCACGCGGGCCGGTTCATCGCGAACGAGGGCGGTCAGGTCGACCACGGTCGACGCGATGCCCGGGAGCCGCCCCCCGTCGACGATCAGATCGACGGCCGCCCGGATCTTGTCGTCGACCTCCACGACCTCCCGGGCCTCCGGCTTCCCGGAGCGGTTGGCGCTGGTCTGCCACAGGACGCACCCGGCGCCCGCCAGCGGGCCGTCGATCAGGCGGATGCCGAGCGTGCCGGCCCGGTCACCCGCGGCCAGCGGGTAGCGGCCCGCAGCGTTGGGGATGATCGCGGTGATCGGGCCGGGCAGCAGCCGCACGAGGGCCTGGCCGACGCGCGGGTCGAGGTCGACCAACAGCTCGCGCATCAGCAGCTGGTCGAGGTACATCACCGCGGTGGGCTGGGACGGGTCGCGGCCCTTCATTGCGGCGATGCGTTTGACGGCCTGGGCGTTGAGCGGGTCGCAGGCGAGGCCGTAGACGGTGTCGGCGGGAAACAACGCGACCCCGCCGCTCATCACGCACCGGCACAGCGCCGCCCGGGCCTCTCGCCCACCCTCGCACGCCGTGGAGACCATGGGCGGTCCGCTCTCAGCCACGACGGCCCTCGACCACCCGCTCGATGCCGGCCAGGTCCTGGTGGGTGCGGATGGAGGCGAGGCCCGCCGCACCGAGGATCGCCGCGGTCTCCTCAGCCTGCCCCGACCCGATCTCGAACGCGAGGCGGCCCTGCGCGGCGAGGGCCGCGACCCCGGGCGGCGTCAGCGCCCGGACCGCGTCGAGGCCGTCCGGGCCGGCCAGCAGGGCGTCGCGCGGCTCGTAGCTCCTGATCTCCGGCGCCAGCGTGTCCCAGTCGCCGACGGGGACGTAGGGCGGGTTCGACAGGATCAGGTCGAAGCGCTCGCCGCGCGGGACCGAGCCGCGCTCAAGGCGCACGCGGTCGGTCAGGCCGAGGCGCTTCGCGTTGCCCGCGGCGACCTCCAGGGCGGCCCGTGACGTGTCGGTGGCCACGACCCGTGCGGCGGGCAGCTCGTCGGCGACGGCCAGCGCGATCGCCCCCGAGCCGCTGCCCACGTCGAGCACGGAGGCCGGTCCGGCCGCCACGGCCAGCTCGACGAGCAGCTCGGTCTCCGGGCGGGGGATCAGGACCCGGCGGTCGACCTCGAGCTCGATGTGGCGAAAGCCCTTGCGCCCCAGAATGTAGGCGACGGGCTCGCGAGCGGCCCGGCGCTCGAGGAGCGCACGCAGGCGCTCGGCGGCCGGCGGCGCCAGCGGCTCGTCGGCGTGCGCGTGCAACCAGGCCCGGTCGCGTTCGACGGCGGCCGCGGCCAGAAGCTCGGCGTCGAGCCGGGCCTGGTCCACGCCGGCATCGGCGAGCGTCCGTTCGGCCGCCCGCAAGGCAGTTCCGATTCCCTGCGGGGACACGGCGCGCGCGCCGCGCGCCATCAGCCGGCGTCCGAGGAGGCGCCCATCGCCGACTCTTCCAGCAGCCGGCGCTTCTCGTCGGAGGCCAGCGCATCGGTGAACTCGTCGAGGCCGCCGGCCAGGACGCCCTCGAGGTCGTGGCTGGTGTGCTTGATGCGGTGGTCGGTGATCCGCGTCTGGGGGAAGTTGTAGGTCCGGATCTTCTCCGAGCGCTCACCGGAGCCCACCTGGGATCGCCGCTCGGAATCGATCTTGGCCCGCTGCTCGGCGAGCTGGCGCTCGTACAGACGGGCCCGCAGGACGCGCATGGCCTCCTCGCGGCTTTGCAGCTGGGACTCCTCGTCCTGCATCGAGACGACGATGCCCGTCGGGCCGTGGGTGATGCGCACGGCGGAGTCGGTCGTGTTGACCGACTGGCCGCCGGGGCCCGAGGAGCGGTAGACGTCGATCTGCAGGTCGTTGAGGTCGAGGTCGAGCTCGACCTCCTCCGCCTCCGGCAGCACGGCGACCGTTGCCGTCGAGGTGTGGATCCGCCCCTGCGATTCGGTCTCGGGCACCCGCTGGACCCGGTGCGTGCCGCCCTCGAACTTCAGCACCGAGTAGGCGCCGGCGCCCTTGACCGCGAAGCTGACCTCCTTGTAGCCCCCCACCCCCGATTCGCTGGCAGCCAGCAGCTCGGAGGCGAATCCCTTGCGCTCGGCGTAGCGCACCAGCATCCGGTAGACGTCGCCGGCGAACAGGGCCGCCTCGTCGCCGCCCGCGCCCGCGCGGATCTCGACGATCACGTTCTTGTCGTCGTTGGGGTCCCTCTCGACCATGGCCAGCCGCAGCTGTTCCTCCAAGGCGGCGATGCGCGCCGGGGCGGTGTCGACGATCGCCTGCATCTCCGCGTCGTCGTCGCCTTCTGCGAGCAGCTCGCGGGCACCCTCGAAATCGTCGTGGGCGGTCCGCCAGGCCTGGGCGAGCCGGTGGGCTTCGGACAACGAGGCGTGCTCGCGGCCCAGGGCGGCGAAGCGGTCGCGGTCGGCCACCGTCTCGGGGTCGGCCAGGCGCTGCTCGAGGTCGGCGAAGCGCTGCTCGATCTGCTCGACGAGCTGCTCGATCATGGGCTCAGTATGACCACCGGCCGGCCGGCCTGACCGGTCCGCGCGGGCCGGTCAGGCGACGATCTCGATCGCCTCGTCGCGCTCGGATTCGCTCATGTTCTCCTCGACCGCGAGCACGGCCTCCAGCGAGGCGATGGCAACGGCGAGCTGCTCGGGGCTCGGCTCCCGTGTCGTGAGGTTCTGCAGCATCAGCCCGGGCCACATCAAGGTGCGCACCCACCCCTTGTGGCGGTTGGCCCCCGCCCACTTGATCACCTCGTAGGAGAGCCCGGCGATAAGCGGGATGCCGAGCAGCCGCGAGGCCAGCAGCCAGTACCAGGCCGGCAGCCCGACGGGCGCCAGCACGAAGATGGCAAGCACCATGACGATGAGCAAGAAGCTCGTGCCGCAGCGCGGATGCAGCCGGGAAAACCGCTCGGCGTTGGCCGGGGTCAGCGGCTCGGAGGCCTCGTAGCAGGAGATCGTCTTGTGCTCGGCCCCGTGGTACTCGAACACGCGCCGCAGATCGGCCGCCCGCGAGATCGCCCACAAATAGCCGACGAAGATCGCGGTGCGCAGGACGCCTTCGACGAGCCAGAACAGGATCGCCGAGTCCAGCCAGTCCTTGATCAGCGACGTGGCCCCGACCGGCAGCAGGAAGAACAGCCCGATCCCCAGCGCCAGGGAGAACATGATGGTCACGGTCCACGCGAGGCCGCCGATCTCTTCGGGCAGGTCCTCCTCGTCGCCCTGGGCACGGGCCAGATCCGCCTCGCCGCGCAGCTGGGCGTTGGCCGACATGCGCAACGCGCCGTAGCCGATCTTCAGCGACTCGCCGAGCGCGACGATGCCCCGGATCACCGGCCAGCGCAGGACACGGTTGCGCTTGGCCCAGGAGACGATCGGCTCGGACTCGATATCGATCGAGCCATCGGGCATCCGCACGGCTACGGCCCAGGTCGAGACGCCGCGCATCATCACGCCTTCGAGGACGGCCTGGCCGCCGATCGGCGCGTCGCGTCCGGCGACCATCTTGCCGTCGGGCATGGTCGGGCGGTCGGGGACGTCGCTCGACGTGCTCTCGGCCGCAGGGCGGCTGGTCGGCCCCGAGGCCTGGTGCCCGTTGAGGCTGTCGCCGTCCGCGGGCTCGTGGGGCATGGAGCGGTTGCGGCTCAGCCGCGCTTGCGCTTGGCGGCGCGGCGCTGGAAGCGCTCCACGCGACCGCCCGAGTCGAGCAGCTTCTGCTTGCCCGTGTAGAACGGGTGGCAGGCCGCGCAGACCTCCACGTTGATCTGCTCCTTGGTGGAGCGGGTCGTGAACTCGTTGCCGCACTGGCAGCGGACGTGGGCGACCCGGTATTCGGGATGGATCTCGGTCTTCATGAGGTCATGGAGGATAGCGACTGACCACCGTCGGTCCCGATCGCCGCGGCGGACATCTGTCCGCGCTGGCTAATGAACCCTGTTCCCGGGACCGAAGGGACCGCATGACCTTTCGATCTCGCGTCGCCGCCGTGCTTGCCGGTGTCACAGTCCTCGCAGCCGCCATCGTCCACGACGACACCCCCCGGGCCGAGGCGAATCCGCACTCAAGCAGCAAGTCGCCGGTCCACGGGCATCTCCCCGACGAAGCCCGGAAGCCGGGCGAGGGCAAGGGCAAAGGCCCCTCGGGCAAGGAGAACGGTGGCTCGTCGGACCCCAAGGGCAGGGGCCCCACGGTCCCCCTCACGCTTCCGCCCCAGGCCTCGCCGGTGGCGGGCGAACGGATTAACGCCAGCCCGACACGGGGCACCGTGACCGTGGGGGCACCGGGCGGCACGCCGGTCAAGCTGGAAGAGGGAGCAAGCGTCCCCATCGGGTCCGTCGTCGACGCCTCCGGTGGGATCGTCACCCTGCAGACGGCACCGGACGCTGCCGGCCGTCCCCAGTACGCCAGCTTCACCGGGACCCGCTTCTTGGTCGCCCAGAAGCCGGGCCCTGCCCCGCTCACCGAGATCGTCGTGGACGGCTCGGGGCTCGAGGCATGCCCCAAGCAGTCGGCCGGCGACTCGAGCAGCGCGACAGGCTCTGCCTCGAGCAGGCGTGCCCGCTACAACCGGGCCAAGCGCCGCCTGCGCAGCGCCAAGCGCACCTACTCCCGGGTCGAGCGCCGCTACCGCTCCTCGCGCACGACCCGCAACCGCCGCTCCTACCAGCGCCACGCCCGCAAGGTGCGCAGCGCCCGGCGTGAGTTCAAGCGCGCCCGCGCCCTGGTGCTGCGCAAGAAGCTCTCGGGATGGGGAAAAGGCAACTTCCGCACCCGGGGCAAGCACGGCGCCGCCACCGTTCGCGGCACCACGTGGGCTACCGAGGAGCGTTGCGAGGGAACCTACTTCCGCGTCCGCGAGGGGCTGGTCGAGATCGAGGACTTCACGACCAGGCGCACCGTCTTGGTGAGCGCGGGTCACTCGCACCTCGCCCCCGCGCCGAGCAACTAGCGCCGTGGCCCTGATGGAACCACGGATCACCGCGGGCCCGGCCACCGCGGGCCCGGCGAATCCGCCGATCCAGGTCGATGAGCTCCGGGCGGCGCCGCTGTTCGCGCCCCTCGACGACGCGGCGCTCGGCGAGCTCGCCGCGCGATCCTTCCGTCAGCACTGGCGGCCAGGAGAGATCCTGTTCTGCGAGGGCGATCCGGGACGGACGATCTACATTCTCACCGAAGGCTCGCTGCGGGTCCTGCGGCCCACCATCGACCCGGATCTCGTGCTCTCCTGGCTCACGGCGCCACGGGTGTTCGGCGAGGTCGCGGTCCTCGCCGGCATTGACCGCACGGCCAGTGTCGTGTCGGTCGAGGAGTCGGCCACGATCGGCATCTCCGCCGAGGCCCTCGATGGCGTCCTGGCCCGCCACCCCAGGGCGGCCCGCGCCATCCTGGGGACGCTGGCGACGCTGCTCACCGACTCCAAGGAACAGCTCGCCCGCCAGAACCACACCCTCGAGCAGACGGTCGGCGAGCGGACCCGCGAGCTCCGAAACTCCCAGGTGGAGGTGGTCCAGCGCCTGGCCAAGGCAGCGGAGTCACGCGACGATGCGACCGGCGCCCACATCGAGCGGATGAGCGCCCTGTGCGGGTGGCTCGGCCGTCTCGCCGGCCTGGGCGCCACGCAGGCCGCGATGCTCGAACAGGCCGCCACGATGCACGACGTCGGGAAGATCGCGGTGCCGGACCGCGTGCTGCTCAAGGAGGGTCCCCTCGACGCGGCCGAGTGGGCGATCATGAAGACCCACAGTACGGTCGGCGCGCGGATGCTCTCCGGCAGCCGATCAGCCCTCGTGCAGATGGCGGAGTCGATCGCGCTCACCCACCACGAGCGCTGGGACGGCTCGGGCTACCCGAACGGACTCGCGGGGCCCGAGATCCCCGAGGCCGGGCGGATCTGCGCCCTGGCCGACGTCTTCGACGCGCTCACCTCCGAGCGGCCCTACAAGCAGGCCTGGTCCCTCACCGATGCCCGCGAGGAGATCCGCAGCCAGTCGGGCCGGCAATTCGACCCCCGCCTCGTGTCGTTGTTCGATAACAGCTTCGACGAGGCCGCGCACATCCGGCAGCAGGTCCGCGACACCACGCCGCACGATTTCACGCCGGCCGAGTAGCGCGATGACGCGACGGCGGGCCATGGCGGTCGCGACAGTGCTGGTCGCCCTGCTTGCGGGGATCACCGCCACGCTCGCCGGGCCTGGAGCCCGGGCAGAGCTCGACTCCGTCGATGCGCGGTTCGCCCTGCGCGGCGAGCGGCCCCACGCCAACGTCGTGTTGGTCGGCATCGACGACAAGACCTTCTCCGAGCTCGGAGAGCAGTGGCCGTTCGACCGCCGTCGCCATGCCCAGGCCATCGATCGCCTCTCGCGCGCTCGTGCCGCTGCGATCGCCTACGACGTGCAGTTCACCGAGCGAGCCGGCGACACGCAGGACGCGGCGCTGCTGGCCGCCGTGGAGGCAGCCGGCAGGCGGCGGGTCCCGGTGGTGCTCGCGACGACCGAGGTTGGCCCGGGCGGGACGAGCAACGTTCTGGGCGGACGGGATGTCTTGGCCCCCCTGGGCGCACGGGCAGCCAACGCCGTCGTGCCGGCCGACGAGGACGGGGTGATCCGCCACCTTCAGGCCCGCGTCGACGGGATGACCTCATTTGCGGTCGCGGCCGCATGGGCCGGCCAGGAGAGCGCGAGGCCGAATCGGGCGACGGACGCGGCACTGACGGGTCGCTGGATCGACTTCGCGGGCCCTCCCGGAACGGTGACGACGGTGTCCTTCGCGGATCTGATCGCCGGCCGGGTGCCCGCCGACAGGCTCCGCGGCAAGACGGTGGTCGTCGGAGCGACCGCGCCCTCGCTGCAGGACGTGCATCTCACCGCCGCGAGCGGCGGCCTGCCCATGGCCGGCGCCGAGGTGCAGGCCAACGCCGTCGCCTCGGCCCGGGCCGGCCGACCCCTGCGCTCCGCACCCACCCTGATCCACGGAGCGCTGCTGGCACTCGCCGCATGCCTCGCGCCGATGGTCGGGCTGTCGTCGTTCCGGCGGCTGCTCGGAGCGACCCTCGCCGGGGTTCTCGGCGTTGCCGCGTGCGCGATGCTCGCGTTCGCGGCCGGCGTGGTCACCCCGGTCGTCGGTCCCCTGACGGCCCTGGTGGCAGGGGCGATCGGCGCCGCGACGATCCGGTACGTCGGCGAGGTTCGCGAACGTCGCCGTGTGCGGGCCCTGTTCGCGCGGTTCGTCCCCCCCGCGGTGGTGGACGAGCTGCTGGCCGACGACGCGACGGGGATCCGTCTGGGCGGCCGGGTCCAGGACTCCACCGTCATGTTCTGCGACCTGCGGGGCTTCACCTCGTTCTCCGAAGGGGCAGAGCCGAACGTCGTCATCGACGTCCTGAACCGCTACCTGACCACCATGAGCGACACGATCCTCGAGCACGGAGGGACGGTCGTCACCTACCTCGGTGACGGGATCATGGCCGTCTTCGGCTCCCCGGTCGTCACCTCCGACCACGCCGAGGCTGCGCTCTCCGCGGCACGGGAGATGCTGCACACGCGCCTTCCTGAGCTCAACCACACGTTGCGAAGCCAGGGGCTGTGCAGCGGCTTCGAGATGGGTATCGGCATCAACAGCGGGCCGGTGACATCGGGCAATGTCGGGTCCGAGCGCCGTGTCGAGTATGCGGCGGTCGGCGACACGACCAACACCGCGGCTCGGCTCGAGGGGCTCACCTCGTCGTTGGGGGTGCCGCTGGCCGTGTCCGACACGACTGCCATGCGGCTCCCGGCCGATGCCCGAGCGCTGCTCGAAGAGGTGGGGTCGGTGGAGCTGCGCGGTCGCAGCGCGCCGGTCACCGTGTGGAGCACGGCGGGCTCCGGTGCCGCGATCCCACAGCCGGATGCAGGCGACTCCGAGCGGACACCGGAGCTCGCGCAACTTCCCGGACGCACTAGGGTTTGCAGACTTTGATGGGCACCCACGCCCATCCGGCTCCCGGCAGGGGCCTTCTCATGGCATTTCGACTCTTTCGCATCACCGTGCTCACCCTCGCCAGCGTCTTGCGCGCGGCTGGAGCGGTGACGCCTTCTCGCTGGACCTCCGACCAGAGCCATTCTGGCCTGCTCGGATCCGCCGACGGCCCTTCCTGAGCCCGCCGACAGCTGCCCGCCGGCCGCGAGTCCGTGCCGGGAGCATCTCCTGCGATCCACGGAGTTCGCGGGAGGGGACCGGCGGCCCGGCCGGCGGCGGTCGGTACGCGCGCGCCGGTCCGGCCGGCCGGATCAGACCTCGGTGTAGAGGGGCCCGTCGCCGCCTTCGGGCATGGTCAGGCGACCGCCCTTGGCGGTGATGGCACCACACTGCACGCAGTTGGACGCGGTGATGCTGACGTCGACCTTCGTGCCGTTGCCGTTGGACTGGGCGGCCTCGAGCTGGTCCTCGGGGATCTCGTAGACCTGGGCCGGGCACATGGCCACCCAGGTCTGGGCGATCTCCAGCGGGACCTCCTTCTGCACCCGGATGTGGTTGGGCGCGTCGTCGCGGGTGGCGTTGCCCGAGAGGAACACCGAGCTGAGCTTGTCGAAGGTCAGCTCGCCGTCGGGCTCGGGGTAGCTGTCGGCACCCTTGCCGAGGAACATCTCGTGCTCGGCGTCGTCCTCCTGGTCCCACTCGCCGCCGGGGAAGGCGCCCTGGGTGATGGTCATGGCGCTGGCCATGGCCCCGCCCAGGAAGAAGCCCTTCGAGAACGGCTGGCGCATGTTGCGCGACTTGTAGATCTCGTTCGCCGTCTGCGACGCGGCGAACTTCTCGTTGTAGGACTCGAAGTTGATCGAGTCGCTTTTCAGCGCCTCGACGATCGACTCGGCGGCCATCATCCCGGCGTGCATGGCGTGGTGGACGCCCTTGAGCCGGGGGATGTCGACCATGCCCGCGCCGTCGCCGGCGATGCACATGCCAGGCACGGTGAGGCTGGCCGGCATGGCGTAGTAGCCGCCCGACGGAATCGTCTTGGCGCCCCAGGCGACACGCTTGCCGCCCTCGATCAGGTCCTTGACGAACGGGTGGGTCTTGAACTCCTGCAACAGGTCGTGGCAGGAGACGGTGGCGTCGGTGTAGTCGAGGCCGATGACCATGCCGATGCACAGCTTGTCCTCACCCATCGGGTAGATGAAGCTGCCGCCGAACTCGTTGTACTTGGCCGCCTTGCGCAGCGGCCAGCCCATGGTGTGCAGCACTTTGGTCAGGGGCTTGGGAACCTCCCAGACCTCCTTGACCCCAAGCTCCCACCGTTGCGGCTGGGGGCCGTGGAGGTCGAAGTAGTCCAGCGAGGCTCGGGTCAGGTGCGCCAGGGTGCCCTCGGCGAGCACGGTGGCCTTGGCCACCACGTCCGAGCCGGGCTCGAAGTTCGAGAGCTCCTCGCCCTCGCGACCGCGGCCGCGGTCGCCGGAGCGCACGCCCCGGACGATCCCGTCTTCGACGAGCAGCTTGTCGCCGACGGTCTCGTTGAGAATGTAGACGCCCATCTCCTCGGCCTTCTCGGCCAAAAAGCGACCGAGCTGCGCGACCGAGATCACGTAGTTGCCGTGGTTCTTGAAGTTGGGCGGCATCGGAACCAGCGGCAGGGCGCGGTTCTTTGTCAGCAGGTACACCGCGTCGTCGGTGACCTCCTGGTAGGCGAAGTCCCACTCCGACGGCTCGAGGGCGGGGAACAGCTCGAGCATGGCCGAGGGGCGCATGTTGGCGCCCGAGAGCAGGTGCGCTCCCGCCGTCTTGCCCTTCTCGAGGACCGCGACCGGCACCTCGCCGAGCTTTTCGGTGAGCTCCGGCTCGTTCTCGAGCAGCTGCATGAGCCGCACCGCGGTGGCGAGCCCCGCGGGGCCGCCACCAACGATGGCGACCCCGACCTCGATGCGCTCGTCCTCGGCGTCGGTCAGCCCGCCGACGAACTCCTTCTCGGGTTCGACGGGAGGCGGGTATTCGATGGGAGCAACGCTCACGGGAACTAGGCCTTCTTCGCCTTGATGGCCTCGGTGAGCTTGGGCATGATCTTGTGGAGATCGCCCACAACACCGAGGTCGCAGAACTCGAAGATCGGCGCGTTCTGGTCCTTGTTGATCGCGACGATATTCTCGGATGCCTGCATGCCGACCTTGTGCTGGATCGCGCCCGAGATGCCGGCCGCGAGGTACAGCTTCGGCGCGACCGTCTTGCCGGTCTGGCCGATCTGGGTCGAGTAGGGGTACCAGCCGGCGTCCACCACGGCGCGGGTCGCCGCAACGGCGCCGCCCATGGACGCGGCGAGCTGCTCGCAGAGCTCGAAGTTCTCCTCCTTGCCGAGCCCGCGACCGCCGCCGACGAGAATGTCCGCACCCTCGATGTCGACGTCGTCGCCGCGCTGCTCGCCACGCGTGACCATGGTGGCCTTGGTGGAGAACTCGGAGATCTCGGGCTCGATGTCGACGACCTCGGCGCTGCCGCCGGACTCGGTGACGGCGAACGCGTTGAGACGCCCGATGATGATGCCGGGCTTCTCGACGTATCCGACCTCCGCGACCTTGGAGTCCTGGAGGATCGGGCGCTTGGCGATCAGGCCCCCGTTCTGGATCTCGACCTCGGTGACCTCCATGGTCACGCCGGCGCCGAGGCGGGCAGTCAGGCCGGCCCCGATCTCGAAGCCGAGCAGGCCGCCGCCGAACAGCGCGTAGTCGTAGTCCTCGTCGCTGATGACCTTGGCCATCACGTCGACGATCGGCTGGGCCAGGCCCTCGGGGCAGTTCTTGGCCCGGTACACCTTGCTCGCGCCGTAGTTGCCCAGCGACTGGGCCGCGTCGTCGGCGACGTCATCGACGACGACGACCCCGCACTGCGAGCCGAGCTCGCCGGCCAGCTTGGCCGCCTCGGAGATCGCGCCGAGCGAGTTCTGGTTGAAGGTGCCCTCATCGTCATGGAGGGCGTAGACGAGAATGCCGGCCATCTAGATCAGCTTCCTTTCGTCCAGCCAGGCGACGATCTTGTCGACCGTCTCGTTGGTGTCCTCGTCCTCGATGATCTCGCCGGAAGCCTTCTCGGGCGGATCGGTGAGGGCGACGACCTTGGTGCGCGACCCCTCGGAGCCGACGGAGCCGGCCTCGATGCCGACGTCGCCGGTGGCCTTGGTGTCCAAGGGCTTCTTCTTGGCGCCCATGATCGCCTTCAGGCTGGGGTAGCGCGGCTCGTTGATCGCGTCACCGACGCTGATCACGGCGGGCAGCTCGACCTCGACGGTGTCGTAGCCGTACTCGGCCTGGCGTTCGCAGCGCAGCTTGCCGTCGGCCGCGTCCATCTTGATCACCTGGGTCAGCGACGGCATCTTGAGGTGGTCGGCCACGACGGCGCCGATCACGTAGCACTCACCGTCATCGGACTGCTGGCCCAGCAGGACCAGGTCCGGGGACTCGGACTCGAGCACCTTGGCCAGGGCGTAGCCCGTGGCCTTGACGTCGGAGCCCAGCAGGGACTCGTCGGTCAGCTGCACCGAACGATCGGCGCCGAGGGAGACGGCCTTGTGCAACGCACGGACCGAACTCTCGGGACCCATGGTCACGGCCACAACCTCATCGACGTCGACGGCATCGCCTTCCTTGAGCTGCATGGCAGCTTCGATGGCATGCGTGTCGAACGGGTTCAGATTCTTCTCACCGCTGCGGTCCAGCCGCATCGTGTCCGGATCGATGCGCTTCTGCGCGGCGGCGTCGGGGACCTCTTTGACGAGGACGCAGATCTTCACGAAGGACGCCTCCTGTGGGGGGTAGAAGCGGCGCGGATTCTAGCCAGTTGACTCGGGAGTCAACGTTACGGTCGAAACCCATACGCCGTGAACGCCCCCAACGGTTGGCCCCTCCCCCGCCGCCACACCCCCCCGAGCGCTCGATTCCGTGGTCATTGACCAAGGAATCGGGCGCTTACCAATCGGACCACAGCGAGTACCTGATCTCTTGGCCAATGACCGCACTATCGGGGCCTCGACGGCCGCGGAGGACCGCTCGGAGGTCGGCTGCCACCCGATCGGATTCGCTGTGGAGCTGGCGCCAGGTGATCCGGACGACCCTCCAACCTGCGGCCGTGAGCCGCCGGTCGCGATCGCGGTCGGACTCGAAGCTCAACCGGGTCCCGTGCGACTGCCACCCGTCGAGCTCGACGCACACCTGGGCTGCGCCCCACACGGCGTCCAAGACGAAGTGGCGGCCGGCCAGCTCGACCGCGACGTTCATGGTCGGCGCGGGAATGGCTCGCTCGGCACAGAACGCGAGGAACCGATCCTCGAGCTCGCTGCGCGTGACCTCGGGCGCTCCCATGTCGTCGAGTACCTCCCGCAGCGCTCGGATCCCGCGGTGGCCCGCGCGCCGGCGCACCACCGACCGGAGAGCCGTGAGGTCGAGGAGGCCGAGGATCTGGGCCTGGTCGGCCATGCGGCGCAGCCGCGGGGTCGAGGTCAGCGGGGCGAGGTCGAGCAGGGTGCGCTCGACGGTCGTGGTGGGGATCCCGTCGTGCACCGTGATCTCCTCCGGGACGAGCGAGACCCGGTGCCGGTGGACTCCGTCGAGCGTTCCGTTGGTCGCGTCGCCGCTGACGTGGATCGCGCGTCCGCGTGCCTCGATCACTCCGGGAAGCTCGCCGGCCGACCAGTGGCTCAGCGTGCCGCGACTGCCCAAAACCGCGGCCGACCAGCGGCCCTTCTGTGTCAGTCGGGAATGCCCTACGGCATAGACCCCGGCGTGGATCGCATGGAGCCGCCCGCTCGCAACTCGCTGATGAATCGCGTGGTCAGCCAGCCCGATTGCCCGCAGCTGCCGCCGCGCGACGACACCGTGCTGACCCCGGGCGATCTGCCCCAACGCCCGGTCGGCCTCTCGAAGCCTCGATGTCCCAGCCATCGACCAGACAAGCAGCCCCGCGCCGGGATTCTCCCCCGCCGAGCCGCCGAGTGCCCGATAGTGCGGTCATTGGCCACACGATCAGGCACTCGGCATGGTTCGGCTATCGGGTGCCCGCCGAGAGCCCGATAGTGCGGTCATTGGCCACAGGATCAGGCGCTCGGCGGTGGAGCGCTGGTCAGGGACGCAGCTCCCGCGACGCGGACGGCGGCGCCCGGCGCGCTAGCGGTCGGCTACGGCGGTGCGGACGAAGTCGATGATGTCCTGCGTGGGAGTGCCCGGGGTGAAGACGGCCGCGACGCCCTTTTCCTTCAGGGGCTCGATGTCCTCGGCGGGGATGGTTCCTCCGACGGTGATGACGACGTCGTCGACGCCCTGCTCGGCCAGCAGGTCGACGACCTTGGGCACGAGCGTCATGTGGGCGCCGGAGAGGATCGACAGTCCGACGGCGTCGGCGTCCTCCTGGATCACCGTCTCGGCGATCTGCTCGGGCGTCTGGTGCAGACCCGTGTAGATGACCTCCATGCCGGCGTCGCGCAGGGCGCGGGCGATGATCTTCGCCCCCCGGTCGTGGCCGTCGAGGCCGGGCTTGGCCACCACGACGCGAATGGTGCGCTCGCGAGCGGGAGTGGCGCTGGTGTCGGAGTCGGTCGTCATCGTCAGGGTCAGGGTCAGCGGGCGAGCGGCAGTCTATCCCGACGCGCCCAGTGCCGGCCGCGGACCTCGACACGGCACCGTGCATCCGGCCATCGCGCCCCGACAGCGCCGGGAACGCGGCGGAAGCCGGGCCCGTCATCGCGGGAGGCCGCCGCTGGTGCGCGACGGCCTCCCGGACGACAGCGGCGGCTCAGCCGGTGAGGCTGGCCCGCCGTACGACCCGGACGGAGGACCGCCCGGTGCTGGACCCCGACTTGCGGGCGAACGCCCGCTTTAGACCCGCCTTGCCGTACTGGCGGCACAGCGTCACGCGGCCCTTCGAGTTGGTCAGCTTGGACTTGCCCCCAGGGAGGCTCACCCGCGCCTGGTTGACCCGTTCCAGCTCACCGTCGACCCTGGCCCGAACCAGCGCCCGGAAGCACTTCAGCGTCCCGGTGGTGGTCCGGCGCGGCGTCAGCTTCAGGCGCAGCTGCGGCTTGCGCACGTCGCCCTCGGTCGCGCCTCCGCATCCGCGAACGACCTCGTCGATCGCGCTGGCGGTGCCGGTGCCGTCCGAGTTCGTCTCCCGGAAGAGGCCGTTGCTGATCCGAGCGTAGTCCTGCATGACGTCTCGCGCGACCGGGGACGTGCCCCGGGGCACGTAGACGGCCGAGATCCGGATGTTCTTGTCCTCTGCATCGCGAGCACGTTGGCGGGCGTTGACGTCGTCCTCGCCCTCCTTGTACTCGTCATCGAAGCCGGCCGGCGGGGCGTCGGTGATCAGGACGATGATCTTCGTGGCGCCCGAGCGGAAGGATCCGTTGAAGTCGCCGGTCTGGCGACCCGCCGGCCGATCTGACGCCTTGAGCCCGTTCACGACCGTGCGCAGCGTCTCGTCCGACGCCTCGGGGGTCGCTCCACCGGACCCCAGCGTCGTGGCGTTGATCGCATTGCGGACGGCGTCGGCGTTGTTGCGCGCGAGGTCCACCTGGACCTCGACGTCGTCGGTGAACGTCAGGTACCCGAGGGCGAAGTCGCCTCCCGAGGCCGTGTCGATCCGGTTGATGATCTCGCCGATCTCGGACTTTACGTTGTTGAGGGCGCCGCCCATGCTCCCGGTCCGATCGAGCGCGAGGACGACATCGAGCGCGCCACATTCGCCCGACGACTGCGCGATGCCGTCGCGAGGGCTGAGCAGACCTGCCATCAAAAGCAGCGCCGTCAACGCAGCCACGAGCCCGACGCGCATCGTGCGCGCCGAACGAAAGATTGCTCCGCCATTCCGCTTCTCCCAGTTCGAATTAGTGGGGCCCGAGCCCCGAATGGGGGCACCCTCCCATGCGAGATCCACCATTGTCAAGAACAATAAGGTTGCCCGGCCACGGAAATCGGCGGCCGCCGGCGAGCAGTGAATCCCCTGGAAACCGGGGGCAAGACGCTCGAGACCCTCGCTCCGCACCGAAGTGCCCGCCGACGAACGACCGCCCACCGGATGGCCGCTTGACCGAACGAGGGTGGACGAGTCCGGCCGACGGGAGTACGTTCACACCACACGCTCCGGCTCGGTGCCCGGCGGATCGGGCCGGTCAGACCCGACAGAGGGAGACGACATGCGCTTCGACCACGACGCGTGGACGCAGGCAGCCGCGAACCACGCACACGCACTTCAGGACTCCGGCCGCCGATCTCGGCGCCCGGCCGCCCGTCCTTCCATCCGCACGGTGGTCGTGAGCGCGTCGTTGCTTGCCCTGCTGGTCGCACCGCTTGCCTTGGCGCAGGACGACGGCCGTCCAACCACCCACTCCGCCGCGATCAGCGAAGGCGATGCGCTCCGCGCCGAGATACGCAACGGCACGACGGGCAAGGAGACGGAGATCATCGGGGAGTTCAACCAGAGCACCGGCAGCAAGGGCGGATACGTCACCCGGCAATCGAACACCAAGACCGGATCCAAGGCCGGCGGCGCAGCCATCTACGGCTGCCGCGGCGCGGCCGGGGGCACCGCCTCCGGCTCGGCACCATGCCTGCGGGCCAACAACCTCGGCGCCGGATACGCATTCGAGTTCGCCACCAAGACCGGAAACGTGGGAGGTCTGATCGACGTGGGGGCCGGGGGTGACGCCAAGAAGCCGCTGACCACCAACGCGACCGGCGTCGCCACGGGCCTCAACGCGGACCGCCTCGATGGGCGCCACGGATCACAGTTCCTTTCCGACATCCGCTACATCAGCGGATCGGAAACCACGGTGCCCGCGAACTCGAGCGCCGCGGCCCTTGCGACCTGCCCCAGTGGATTCCGCGCCATCGGCGGCGGCAACCAGGACGAGCAGGACGGCTCGGCGGCCGATTTCGCGGTGACCGAGTCCCAACCGCTGACCACCGGCAGCGCCTGGCAAGTGATCATGCGCAACGACTCAGCCACGCCTCGGAGGTTCACCCCCAAGGCCGCGTGCGTGAGCTCAGGCTCCTAGCCCGCGGCGGGGTGAGCGCGAACGGCGGCTCCCAGCCGGGCGGGCGGAGGAGCGCGACCTCCACCTGCGAGCCGTCAGGGTCGGTCGCGAACAGGCTGACCAGCGGGCCGAAGTCGATCACCTCGGGGCCGGCGGCCCCCAGGGCGATCAGCCGGTCGCGGACGGCGGCGAACTCCTCCGTGTCATCGGCCTCCAAGGCCACGTGGTCCACCCGGCCGCGAGCAAGCGGCTCCGACGCCGCCTCATCGGAGATGCCGCCCGGGGCCTCGCCCGGCCGCTCGAACACGTGCAGCACCACCGACCCGACGCGCAGGAAGTCCAGGCCCCGACCCCGGTCGTTCTCCGTGCGCTCGTACGCCGGCTCGGCGCCGAACACCTCCGTGTAGAAAGCCGTGAGCCGGGCAAGGTCCCGTGTGACCAGCGCGACGTGGTTGATCCCGCGCATCGCGGCTCCGACGCGCCAGGCCCCGGCCTCAGAAGACCGGCTGCTCGGTGTAGGTCCCGAAGACCTCCTGCAGGGCGGCGATCATCTCGCCTTCGGTCGCCTCGACACGGGCGCACTCGATGAGCGGGCGCATCAGGTTGGTCTCGCCCGCCGCCGCCTGCTTGAGGTCGGCCAGGGAGGACTCGACGGCCGCCGAGTCGCGCCGGGCGCGTACGGCCTGCAGGCGGTCGATCTGCTTTTGCTCGGTGCCGGCGTCGATCTTGAGGATCGGGATCTCGTCCTCGTCGGAGCCCTCGGTGAAGCGGTTGACGCCCACCACCGTGCGCTCGCCCGAGTTGACCTTGCGCTCGAACTCGAAGGCCGCGTCGGTGATCTCGCGCTGAGGGTACGAGGTGGCGATGGCCCGCTCCATGCCGCCGAGCTCGTCGATGCGGTCGAAGTAGGCGTAGGCCGCCTTCTCCATCTCGTCGGTCAGCTGCTCGACGAAGTACGAGCCGCCCAGCGGATCAACCGTGTTGGTCACGCCCGACTCCTCGGCGATCACCTGCTGGGTGCGCAGGGCGATCCGCACGGCCTGCTCGGTGGGCAGGGCCAAGGCCTCGTCGAAGGAGTTGGTGTGCAGCGACTGGGTGCCACCGAGCACCCCGGCGAGCGCCTCGATCGCGGTGCGCACGATGTTGACCAGCGGTTGCTGGGCCGTCAGCGAGACGCCCGCCGTCTGCGTGTGGAACCGCATCCGCCACGAGAGCGGATCCTTCGCCCCGTAGGTCTCGCGCAGCTCACGCGCCCAGATCCGGCGTGCCGCCCGGTACTTCGCGATCTCCTCGAAGAAGTCGAGGTGCGCGTTGAAGAAGAACGACAGCCGCGGCGCGAAGTCGTCGACGTCCAAGCCGCGATCGATGGCCCGCTCGACGTAGGTGAGCCCGTCCTTGAGGGTGAAGGCCAGCTCCTGCTGAGCCGTGGATCCGGCCTCGCGGATGTGATACCCGGAGATCGACACCGGGTGCCAGCGGGGCATCTCCTCGGCGCAGAACTCGATGATGTCGGTGACCAACCGCATGGCCGGCTCGACAGGGAAGCACCACTCCTTCTGGGCAATGTACTCCTTGAGGATGTCTGTCTGCAGGGTCCCGCCGAGACGGTCCCGCGAGACCCCCTGCTCCTCGGCCACCACGACGTAGTAGGCGAGCAGGATCGCCGCGGGAGCGTTGATCGTCATCGAGGTCGTGACCTCGTCGAGCGGGATGCCGTCGAAGAGCGTGCGCATGTCCTGCAGCGTGTCGACGGCCACGCCCTCGCGACCCACCTCGCCGAGCGACCGGGCGTGATCGGAGTCCAGCCCCATCAGCGTCGGCATGTCGAAGGCCGTCGACAGCCCGGTCTGGCCGTGGTCGAGCAGATACCTGAAGCGCTCGTTGGTTTCCTCCGCGGTTCCGAACCCCGCGAACTGACGCATCGTCCACAGCTGCCCGCGGTGCATGGACGGGTAGACCCCGCGGGTGAACGGGTAGGCGCCGGGCAGGCCGATGTCCGCGTCGAGGTCCTTGCCGGCCAGGTCGTCGGGCCCGTAGACGGGCTTGACCTCCTCGCCGGAGATCGTCTCGAACCGCTCCTTGCGTCCTTCGGAGTGCTCGGCCCGCCACTCGTGCAGGCGGGACGGTGCGCGGGGCTCCACGGCCATGGCCGGAGTCTACGCCCGCGAGGGACGGTCGCGGCCCGACACGCTGCCGCCGGCCCCGATCACTCGATGCTCACCGCCGCGGGCCACAGCTCCTCGACGGGCCGCGGGCGCCCGAGGTGGAAGCCCTGGCCCAGCTCGACCCCGAAATCTCCGAGCAGGTCCATTGTCCCGTCGTCGGGGACGCTCTCGGCGACGACCGCACTCCCCGCCGTATGGGCGAGGTCGAGGATGGCGAGCAGCGACAGCTGCCGCGCCGGGTCGGTGCGCAGCGTGCCGATGATCTGGGGCTCGACCTTCACGCGGTCCAGGCCCGGCAACCGCACGGCGTCACCGGCGCTGAGCGTGAAGTCGTCGAGACTCACCGCGCAGCCCAGCGACGCCGCGGCGGAAACGAACCGCCGGCTGGCATCACGATCGGCCAAGACCAGGGGCTCCGCGACCTCGAGACCCAGCCGCGAGGCCGGGACCCCGGCCTCCCGCAGCTGGTTGTCGATGAACGCGGGGAACCCCGCGTCCGCGATCGCCGCGGAGGTCAGGTTCACCGAGAGATGGGTCGCGGCGTCGGGGGTTCCCGCCAACAGGCGTACCGCCTGGGAGACCACCCACCGGTCCACCCCGATCGACCAGCCGGCCCGCTGCACCCGGCCGAGAAACGGCAGCGGAGATTCAAGCTCCATCGCTCCCGGTCGCCGCACCCGCAACAGCAGCTCGTACTCCACGACCCGCCCGGACGCCACGTTGCGCAGCGGCTGCGCCCACAGCTCGAGCTCGTGGGCGGCCAGGTCTCCGCCCGGTTCGACCCTCGGCGGCGGTGGGAAATCGTGCCCGGCCAGCACCGCGGCGTATCGCGTCGGATCGCTCGCGGGACCGGGGGAGGCCCCGCCCTCCTCGGACCCTGCGTCCTCCGCCGGCGCGTCCGAACCGTCGGTGGCAATATCCGCCGCGAGATCGGCCAGCGTTGCGTCGACCCCATGCTCGTGGTCGGCCGGCGCCGGCGATCCCGATGCCTCGGCCAGCCCCGTCGCGACCCGCTGGTTGGTCGCCGGCTTCGCCGCGACGGCCAGCTGGTTCTTGCCCTGGTGCTTTGCCTCGTACAGCGCGTGGTCGGCTGCGAGCAGCACGTCCTCTGCGCTCAGGTCGGCGCGGTCGATCAACGTCATGCCAATGGAAATGGTCAGCGGTACGGCCTCGCCCGCCAGGTGCGGCGTGTAGGTGCGCGTGGCGTCCAGCAGGGCGCTGGCCAGCGGGCCTGCCGACTCGGTGTCCCCCCGGGGCAGCAGGACCGCGAACTCGTCGCCGCCCAGCCGGGCGACCAGGTCGCTTTCGCGCAGCCGGTCCCGCAGGGTCCGGGCGACCCCGGTGAGCACCTCGTCGCCGGCCGCATGCCCGAACGTGTCGTTGATCCACTTGAAGTTGTCGAGGTCGAGCAGCAGCACCGCTCCGGTCGGGCCGTAGCGGGCGACCCGCGCCAGGTGGCGGCTGAGTTCGGTGTTGAAGCGCCGCCGGTTGGCCAGCCCGGTCAGCGGATCGTGGTCGGCGACGTAGCGCAGCCGCGCCTCGGCGTGCTTGCGCTGGGAGATGTCCTCGGCAATCCAGATCACGGCGTCGCGAACGCCGTCGGCCGCCGTGACCGCCGACAGGGTCGAGCGCGCCCACAGGCTCCGGCCTTCACCGTCTGACAGGCGATGCTCGAACGAGGCCGACGAGCTCTCCCCACCAAGCAGGGAGCGGATGCGCATCGCGTGCTCGACCGCGTCGGTGCCCGGAAGCAGGTTGGGCAGCGACGAACCCACAAGTGCCGCGTCGGGCCGTCCGAGCATCTGTCGCAACGCGACGTTCGCCTCGATGACACGCCCGTCGGCGTCGATGCGCGCCATGCCCAGCGGCGCCGACTCGAAGATCAGCCGGAACCGTTCGTCGCTGGAGCGCTGCGCGGCGAGCAGCCGGCGGCGAGCGATGGCGCCTCCCAGGGCGCTCGCGGCGGCCGTGAGCGCGCGGATCTCGCCCTGCGTCCAGCGGCGGTCGCGGTCGACCTGGTCCAGCGCGGCGTAGCCCCACCATTCGCCCTCGACCGAGATCGGGACCATGCACGTCGAGCGGATACCGGCGAGCTGGTCCCGCTCGGCCTCGGGGAAGGTCGTGGCCGGCCCGGCGAGCACCCGCCCGGCGCGAAGCTCGGCGATCCAGCGAGCACATCCGGCGGCGATGTACGGCACCGCCCGGTGCGCGCCGCCCTCGTCCGACCGCGACCACGACATCCGCGGCGTTCCCGCCAGCGTGGCATCGGTCTCCCCGACGTTCTCGACGACGGTGATCCGGCTGACGCCGACGGCCTGGCCGAGGCGCTGGAGCGCGAGGTCGACGCCCTGTTCCCATTCGGTGCCGTGGTAGAAGCGGCCGGCCACGAACGCCACGGCTTCGAGGATCGCCTCACGGGTTCGCAGATCCTCGTGGGCCCGCTCGGCTCCCAGCGCCGATCCGAGCAGCGCGCCCAGCCGGGCCAGGCCGTCGATCTCCGGCGCCAGCCACGACCCTTCCCTCGAGGGACGGCACGCGATCAGCGCGGCCCCCGAGCCGGCGGGCGCCCCGAGCCCGACGATCAGCAGCGTGCCGTCGGCCGCGGCCACGGCCGGCGCCGGCACCTGGGCGGTACGGCCCGCGCGCACCTCCTGCGCCGCACGGGCCAGGACGCCGGTCACCGGAGTTCCCTCCAGCTGCGCGAGCCAGCGGTCCTCGGCCCCGGAGCTCCACTGGTCGCCCAGCGCCACGCGGCCGGCCGGAGCACCGTCACCGAGGTCGACTAGCGCGACCTGCGACGCGGCCAGTGCTGTTCCGGCGCGCGCGAGAGCGCGCGCGGCGACGTCACCCCACGGTTCGTTCCCGTGAAGCGCGAGTGCTGCGTCTACGACAACTTCGAGGAGGAAGTCCCCGCCGTCGCGTCCCGATCCCTGGTCCGACGACACCCGTCGAGCCTACCGGAGAAGGTCCCCACAGTCACGCAATTTTCCCTGGACATCGGGGCCGACTCGGCGCGGCCGTCCAGACGCCGGCCCGCCGCGAGGGGTGGGGCTGCGCCGCCCCGGTCGCGCGTCAACCGCGTAGCTGGCGCAGCGTGCCTCCGAATCCGAGCCGGCGCGAGATCCGGTAGCGGTAGGGGCGCCGCCGCAGGGCCAGCCACGTGCCGCTACCCCCGACCGCGCCGACGAGCACCGTCGTCGCGACGATCGCCAGACGGCGGCCAAGCTTCTCGAACCGCTGGACCTCCCACCCCTCCTCGACGGCGATCCGCGCGAGTTCAGGGTCGGGGTTGACGGCCACCGGGTGGCCGACGACGCGCAGCATCGGCTCGTCGCTGGCCGAGTCCGAGTAGGCCCACGAGGCGTCGAGGTCGATGTCGTGGCTGGAGGCGTACCGGCGCATCGCCACCACCTTGCCCTCGCCGTAGATGAACGGGCCATCAAGCTGACCGGTGAAACGGTCGTCGGCGTCGATCTCGTAGCGCGTCCCGATCCCGCCGTCCATCGCCAGCACCTGGGCGAGGATCTCCACAAGGGCGTTGCTTGCGGCGCTGACGATGAACGTCGCGCGACCCGCGTCCTGATGGCGGCGGACCTCATCGAGCATCTGCGGGTAGATGCGGGGCAGGATTCCCGCAAGCACCTCGGGGGCCAGTCGGACGGTCTCGGTACGGCTGATCCCGGCAAGCGTCTCGTTGATCTGCTCCAGCAGGGCCTGGGTCTGCGCGTCGGTCGCGCCGCGCAACCGGAACCGCAGGCCGTCCCAGGTCCAGGAGATGATCTGGGGCAGGCTGATCAGCCGGGCGCCGTAGGCGGCCCGGCCCCAGTGCAGGCCGCTCGAGCCTGCCATCAGGGTGCGATCGAGGTCGAAGAACGCGGCTGCGGGCATCGGCGACATCCTAGATGCGGTGCCGGAACAGGCGATCGGCGCGGCCGCGGGCCGCCCGCTCGACGGCCACTAGACTGCCCAGCTTCGTGGAGATCGACGTTCATGACATCGGGCTAGAGGAGTCTCCCGCCGAGCTCACCTGCATCGGTCTCTTCGATGGCGAGGTGCTCGAGCCCTCGCTGGCCGCAGCGCCCGGCGCAGACGAGGTCCGCGAGACGTTCAAGAAGCTGACCCTGCTGCGGCCCGAGCACCCGGGCCCGGTCCTGGTGGTCGGCCTGGGCGACCGCACGAGCTTCGACGCAGGGCGCGCCCGCACGGCCGCCGCGTTGGCTGTCAAGCAGGCGCGGACGCGCGCTCGTGCCTCGATCGCCTGGGTGGTGCCGGACGTGGCCGACGGCGAGGCCGTGTGCGCCGGCCTGGTCGAGGGCACGGTCCTGGCCTCGTGGCGCCTCGAGCGGTTCAAGCCCGACGATGAGGCGCCCCGGCTCGGGTCGCTCACGCTCATCACCAACCGGCCGCTGGACGGCGCCGCCCGCCAGGCGAACGTGATCGCCACAGCGCAGAACCGGGCGCGCGAGCTCCAGCAGCTTCCCGCGAACGTCGCCACCCCCTCCTACCTCGCCGACCGGGCGTGCGAGATCGCCGCCGACCAGGAGCGGGTCAGCGCCGAGGTGCTGGACCGGTCGGAGTTCGTCGCCCTCGGCATGGGCGGCCTCGCCGCGGTCTCCCAGGGATCGGTGGATGAGCCGAAGCTGATCGTCCTGCGCTACGACGGTGAGGACACGAGCGACGAGCGGCTTGCTCTGGTCGGCAAGGCCGTGACGTTCGACACCGGCGGGATCTCTTTGAAGCCGTCAGCCCGCATGTTCGAGATGAAGATGGACATGTCCGGGGGGGCGGCTGTGCTGGAGGCGGTCGCGGCCATCGCGGCGCTGCGGATGCGGGTCAACATCCTTGCCGTCGTCCCCGCGACCGACAACATGCCCAGCGGGCAGTCGATCCGTCCCGGCGACGTGATCACCCACTTCGACGGGACGACCGTCGAGGTCAACAACACCGACGCCGAGGGACGGCTGATCCTGGCCGACGCACTTGCCTGGGCCGTCCGGCAGCCCGGGGTGGCGGCGGCGGTCGATATCGCCACGCTGACCGGGGCGGTGCTCGTGGCGCTGGGCTCGACCCACGCCGGCCTGATCTCCACCGACGACGAGCTCGCCGCCTCCGTCGAGCAGGCCGGGTCTGACACCGGCGAGCTCGTCTGGCGCCTCCCGCTCCACGAAAATTTCGCCGAGCAGATCAAGGGCACTACCGCCCAGCTGACCAACGCCGGCACCAAGCGCAAGGCCGGGACGATCTGGGCCGGCGCCTTCCTGCGGCACTTCGTGGGCGACACACCCTGGGCCCACCTCGACATCGCCGGCACCGCCTGGGACACCGGCCGCCCCGAGGTCGGCTCTGGGCCGTCCGGGTTCGGCGTGCGCCTGCTGGTCGAGCTGGCCCGAACCCGAGCTGGAGGCTGACATGGACTTTGACCTCACCGACGAACAGCGCCTGACCCGAGAGACGGTCCGCGACTTCGCCCGCAAGGAGGTCCGCCCCGCAGCCGAGGAGCTCGACCGCGAGAAGCGTTTTCCCTACGAGCTGGTCGAGCAGATGGCCGGGCTCGGGTTCATGGGCATCCCCTTCCCGGAGGAGTACGGGGGCGGCGGCGCCGACACGCTGACCTACGCGATCGCGGTCGAGGAGCTCGCGCGCATCGACTCGTCGGTCGCGATCACCATGGCCGCCCACATCTCGCTGGGCACGATGCCGATCTACCTGTTCGGCTCCGAGGAGCAGCGGCAGGAGTGGCTGCCCCCGCTGTGCTCCGGCGAACGTCTTGCCGCCTTCGGGCTGACCGAGCCGGAGGCCGGGACCGACGCGGGCAACACGCAGACGCGTGCCCGGCTCGAAGACGGCGAGTGGGTCATCGACGGCTCCAAGCAGTTCATCACCAACGCGGGCACCGACCGCTCGTCCTGCGTGACCATCACCGCGGTCACCGGCAACGGGGACGGCAAACGCGAGATCTCGAACATCATCGTCCCCAACGGCACCCCCGGATACGAGCAGGGCACGCCGTACCGCAAGATGGGCTGGAACGCCTCGGACACGCGGCCCCTGACGTTCGACGGCGCCCGGGTCCCCGAGGGCAACCTCCTCGGCCCTCGCGGCATGGGCTTCAAGCAGTTCCTGCGCATCCTCGACGGCGGCCGGATCGGGGTCGCCGCCATGGGCCTCGGCCTCGCCCAGGGCGCGCTGGACGAGGCGATCGCCTACGCGAAGGAGCGCAAGGCGTTCGGGCAGCCGATCGGCAAGTTCCAGGCCATCCAGGCCAAGGTGGCCGACATCTCCGCCGACCTCGAGGCGGCCCGCCTGCTGACCTGGCGCGCGGCGATCGAGAAGGACCGGGGCGACGACTTCTCCCTGACGGCCGCCCAGGCCAAGCTGATCACGGGCCGCCTAGCCGTCCGCGCCGCCGAGGAGGCGGTGCAGATCCACGGCGGGTACGGGTACATCGAGGAGTACCCGGTGTGCCGGTTCTACCGCGACGCGAAGATCTTGACCATCGGCGAGGGGACCGACGAGGCCCAGCACATGGTTATCGCGCGGAAGCTCGGGCTGTAGGGGCTTACGGCGTACGGCCTACGGCGTTGGGCCCCGGCCGTGGGGCGGCGGGTCCTGTCGCGGGAGCAACCACGAGCTGCGATCGCCTTGCGGCGACGGTCTCGTGGTCTGTCTCCCGCGCCACCCGCCGAGGGGCGGCCTGGCGGTTGGAGCCTCGGCCGGCCGCGAGACCAGGACCGTGCTTCGGGCGTCGCGGTGGAGACGGCTGGCCCAGCTCGCTGAGGAGTTAGGGGCGCTGGGGCACGGAAAATCGTTCAGCGAGCACGGTGGGCTGCGTTGATCGCCATTCGCTGAACGATTCTTCGCGCCAGAGTCCCGAGAAGCGTTCAGCGAGCGCGGTGGGGCTGGCGTCACCGGGCGCCTGCCGGCGCGCGGCACCGCGACCCGCCTGTCCTCCGTCAGACATCGAGGAGCTTCAACAGTTCGTCGGCCGCGCTGGCCGGGTCCAGTTCGCGGGAGACGACCTGGTCGAGGAGCTCGGCGGTGTCCTTGTCGGCGTCGGCTACCCGTTCGAGGCGGCGGCGTAGGCGGGAGCCGGCGATGGCCAGGACCTCGTTGCGCAGGTTCCGGGCGCGGCGCTCGGCGAGGCTGCCTTCGGCCTCGATGAAGGCGCGATGGTCGGTGATGGCCTGGGCCAGTTCTTCAATGCCCTCGCCGCGGACGGCCTCGGTGCGCAGGATCGGGACCTGCCAGCCCTCGTGGCCGCCGAGCATCAGCACGCCGCGGATCTCGCGGATCATCGTGTCGGTCAAGGGGTGGTCGGCCTTGTTGACGACGATTACGTCGGGGATCTCCATGACGCCCGCCTTCAGCGCCTGGATCGAGTCGCCCGAGCCCGGCATCAGGGCCAGCACGATCGTGTCGGCGTGGTCGACGATGTCGATCTCGGCCTGGCCGACACCGACCGTCTCGATGAACACGTCGTCCTTGCCGGCCGCGTCCATCACCAGCGCCGCCTGCAGCGCCGCTTCGGAAAGGCCGCCAAGCGCGCCGCGGGTGGCCATAGAGCGGATGAACACGCCGCCGTCGAGAAAGTGGTCGGTGAGCCGGATCCGGTCTCCCAGCAGCGCGCCGCGGGAAAACGGGCTCGACGGGTCGATGGACAGCACGGCGACCTCGCGGTCCGCCTTGCGCATCTCGCCGGTCAGCGCGCCGATCATCGTGCTCTTGCCCACGCCCGGGGGACCGGTGAAGCCCACCACGCGGGCCTTGCCGGTCTGCGGGTAGACCTCGCGGACGAGCTCCCATCCCGCGGGGTCGTCGTTCTCGATCAGGCTGATTGCCCGGGCCAGGGCCCGCTTGTCGCCGGCCAGCAGGCGTTCGGCGAGCGGCGCGTCGCGCCCGGGTGTCTGTGTCGCTCCGGCCATGGGCGCGCAAGGATAGATGGCGGGCCCGGCGCACCTATAGTCCCGGCCGATGGGAGAGACCGTGACCCAGCCAGGCGCCGACGACCAACCGGCGGGCGATCCGGACGCCACGATGCCGCCGGCGATCGCGATGCAGCAGCGGACTCCCGCTCCGAGCGGCCGCGGCCCGCTGGCCCTGTTGCGTTTCGCGCGCAAGCACCGGCTGCTCTCGGCCAAGTACGCGAACCTCGCCGTCCGCTACGCCCGGCGTCGCTGGCTGACCACCGCCGGCCATCGGTGGCAGACGGACGGCCTCGTCTTTCTCGGGCGCAAGCTGCAGATCCAGGTCGGCAGGGGAGCGTCGCTGCGCTTAGGGCGCTTCGTGTGGGTCGGCGACGGCACGAAGATCCGCTGTCACGAGGGGACCGTCGAGATCGGCGCCAAGACCGTCCTGGGCCAGGAGTGCACGATCTCCGCCTTCCAGCGGATCCGGATCGGCGACCAGTGCATCATCGCCGACCGGGTGATGTTCATCGACTTCGACCACGGCATCGTCGACGTCGAGCTGCCGATCCGCCACCAGGGGATCTACAAGCGCGACGTCGAGATCGGCAACAACGTGTGGATCGGCTACGGCGCCTGCATCCTGCGCGGCGTGCGGGTGGGCGACAACGCCGCCATCGGCACCAACGCCGTGGTGACCCACGACGTGCCCGCCAACGCGGTGGTCGGTGGCATCCCGGCTCGGGTGCTGCGGATGCGCGACACGCCGAGCTCGCTGCGCTGGGAGAACCCGGTCGAGCCCTGACGCCCGGCGCGGGGGACGGGCCCCCTAGACCGAGGTCGTCTGGCCGCTGAGCCCGGCGTACAGCGCGGCCGTCTGCTCGGCCACGTCGGACCAGTCGAAGCCCCGTACGTGCTGGTAGGCATCGGCCACCATCTTCTCGCCGAGCTGCGGATCGGAGAGCACGCGCACGGCCGCCTCGGCCAGCGCACCGGGATCCCCGGCGGTGAAGCGCACGCTGACGTCGTGCGGCACGACCTCGCGCAGCCCCCCGGTGTCGGCGACGATGCACGGGCATCCAGAGACCATCGACTCGAGGGCCACGAGCCCGAACGGCTCGTACAGCGACGGCACCACCGTGAGGTCGCTGATCGCGTACAGCGAGTGCAGCACGTCGTCGCCGATCCAGCCGCAGAACGTGCCGTGCTCCATCAGGCCCTCGGCCTCGGCCTGCTCCCGGAGCCGGTGTTCGTTGGTTCCCGAGCCGGCGACGAGAAAGCGCGTGCCGGGGACGACGTCGGTTATCGCCGGCATCGCGGTCAGCGCGTCCTGGAAGCCCTTCTCGTAGACCAGCCTGCCGACCAGGAGGATCAGCTTCTCGTTGGGAGCGGCGAACTCGCCGCGGAGCCGTTCGAGCTCATGGTCGGGCGGGCGGACGACATCGTCGGGGTCGATCCCGTTGGCGATCACCCGCACCTTCTCTTCCTCGACGCCGAACAGCTCGGCCACCTGTTCGCGCATGTACGCCGAACACGTGATCAGCGCCTCCGAGCGGTTCGCGATCCACCGTTCCGTCCCGTGGATGTAGGACTGCGGGTGCTTGTCGACCCAGCCCTGGTGGCGGCCGTGCTCGGTCGCGTGGATTGTCGTCACCAGCGGCGCGCCAAAACGGCGGGCAAGGTGGTCGCCGGCCACCGCGACCAGCCAGTCGTGCCCGTGGACCACGTCGAAGGACATCTGGTCGCCCAGCTCGACGCCGGCCGCCAGCAGGTCGGCGTTCATGTGCTCCACCCAGGCGATGAACTCGCCGAGGTCCTTGGGCCGGGGCGGCTCGGTCACGCGGTGGACGTAGACCCCGGCCACCAGCTCCGCGGGGCCAGCGGTCTCGTCGCCTCGGGTCAGCACGTGGACCTCGACACCGCGGGCGACCAGCCCCTCGGACAGCTTGCGCACATGCCGCGCCAGCCCCCCCTCGATCAGGGGCGGGTACTCCCAGGAGAGGATGAGGATGCGGGCCACGGTCAGGGCGTCAGCAGTGGAGCCAACCGCAGGTCCGGAGCGAGGTTGCGCACACGTGACGCCGCAGGTCCCCGGGATTCTAGGGCGTCGAGCAACGCCTCGGAATGTCCGAGGACCCGGTGCCACGGGTAGTCGCCGGCCTTGCCCCGGTTGTCGAGGAAGGCCCAGTCGCTGGCCTGGACCGCGAGCAGCTCCCGGACGGCACGCTCGGCCGCCTCGCCCTCCAGTCGGCCGGTCGCGAGCGCGTGCGTCACCCGGAGCTCCAGCCGTCGCACTCCTGCCACCAGGTCGCCGACGGCGGGGCTGTCCCAGGTCTCGAAGTTCTTGTCCTCGCCCCAGGTCGATGGAGCCAGCGGCCGGTCGACGGGCTCGTGTCGCGCCAGCGCCTGTTCGAGGGTGACCGTTTCGATCCCGCGCTCGGGCGCGCCCGCGAGCACCGCCTCCAGCCACTGCGGCCCCTCGGTCCACCAGTGGCCGAGCAGCTCGGTGTCCAGGGCGCAGACGACAAGCCCGTCCACTCCCCGCTCCGCGCGGTAGCGCGCGAGCTTTCTGGCGACGGCGTCCAGGAACTCGGACGCGTGGGCCTGCACGCGCCGAGCGGCGGCCTCCGGGTCGTACGGCTCCCCCCCGGAGCTCCACAGCCGGGTGCCCCGCCACGAGGTGCGGTGGAACTCGTTGTAGGCAGGATCCGACGGATAGCCCTCCCACGACCACACCCGCGACACGGTCTCCCAGTCGATCGTCAGCGCCGTCGGGCCGGCGACGGTCCGTACCGGCGCGAGCGCGTCGAGCGGATCCTCGTGGGCGCTTTGGTCGACGCAGAAGTGGGTGTAGCCGGCCTCGGCGACCAGGCGTTCGATCCCGGGAGCGTACGCGCACTCGGGAAGCCACAGGCCGGTGGCGGGGCCGAACCGTCGCCGGTGCGACCGGGCGCCCACGTCGAGCTGGAGACGTACCCCGGCACGGGTGGCCAGCAGCGGCAGCACGGCATGGGTCGCCGCCGACGCCATCAGCTGCACCCGCCCCTGTTCCTGCCGGCGTCCGAGCGCCTCAAGCAGTCCCCCCGGCTCGCCGTCAAGGCGCTCCAGCGCCCGGCGGTGGCGCTCAGCCGCGTGGCGTGCCGGCTCACGCAACTCCTCGTCGGCGTCGTGCGCGTCGGCCTCCGCCCAGCCGATGCGCGACTCGACGAGGAACCTCCGGGCGCGGTCGATGACCTCCGGGTGCTCGAGCTGGTCGGCCAGCACCGGCGTGACGGTCATCGTCACCCCGTCGAGCGCGTCGAGCAGCGGCAGGTAGGAGCGGATGATGGCGTCGAACAGCCACTCCTCCCCGAAGGGGTAGGTGCCGTACCCCTCGACGTACGGCATGTGGGAGTGCAGGACGATCGCCAGATCTCCAACCGGCTCCGTCTGCGCCCTGCGGCCGGCCGCGGCGTCCACCTCGCTCAGCGGCGACACACCGCGACGAAATCCAGGGCGCGGTCGAGGTTGGTGGAACGCAGGGCGAAGTCACGCTCGGAGAGCGCCGGGACGAAGCGGTCGTAGAAGGGCTTGGTGATGCCGAGCCTCGGGTGCACCGAGTCCCATCCCGCCTTGATAGCCAGCCCGTGGACGCGCAACCGCCGCGCGTGGAACAGCCCGAGGATCTCGACCGACGAGAAGGCCGGTTCGAGCAGCTCGCGGTATTCGGCCGCCGTGTACTCACGGATGTGCCAGGGGTTGCCGGACTTCTCGGCGCCCTCGGGCGCGAGCGTCAACCGGTTGGGCGTGGAGATGTAAGCGACCGGCGCGACCTCGGCGAGATGCGCGACCAGCGCCTCCGGATCCTGCATGTGCTCGATCGTCTGCAGGAGGACCACGACGTCGAGCGGGTCGCGGAACTCCTCGATGAGGGTCCGGCGGAACTTCAGGTTCGGCCGCCGGTAGCGCAGGCGGGCGTGCTCGTAGGCCTCGGGGTTGGCCTCGATGCCCGTGACCTGGGCGGCGTGTTGGGCCAACAGGTCGGCGCCGTAGCCCTCGCCGCTGCCGAGGTCGACGACCCGCTGCCCCGCCACCCGCTTGGCGATCCAGCGATAGACCACGATGTGGCGCTGGAACCAGTAGTTCTCCTCCGGAACATCGGGCAGCGTCCGTTCGCCCGTCAGTGGCAGGGGAGGGACACCCGGCGGCTGGTCGTTCTGCACGTAGGCCATGGGCGCGCGGGAGCATCGCAGACCCCCCGAGCCGCCCGTATAGTGCCCCGCCATGCCCGCCGCGCCCACGGCCACGCCGGAGCGGATCCGGGACGCGAACGTCCGCTACCACGACGCCACCGCGACGGGCTACGACTCGAAGTGGGGCATCGACTACGGCCCAGCGGGCCAGGCCCAGGTCGTGGCCAAGCTGGGCAAGGCCCTGGGCCATCCTCCCACCCGCGTCGGTGACGCCCTCGAGATCGGCGCGGGAACCGGCTACTTCACGCTGAACCTCCTCGAGGCCCGGTTGATCGACCGGGCCGTGGCCACCGACATCTCGCCGGGCATGCTCGCCGTGCTCGAGCGTTCGGCCGCCGGGCTGGGCGTCGCGGTGGAAACGGTCGGCACCGACGCCGAGCAGCTGCCGTTCGCCGATGAGAGCTTCGACCTCGTCTTCGGGCACGCCGTGCTGCACCACATCCCGGATCTGCGGCGGGCGTTCGCGGAGTTCCACCGGGTCTTGCGGCCGGGCGGGCGGATCGCGTTCTGCGGCGAGCCGTCGCAGTACGGGGACGCGATCGCGGCGGGGCCGAAGACGGTCAGCTGGCGGCTCGCGCCCCTGTGGCGCAGGGCCATCGGCGCCGGGCCCCGGCCTGCGTCCCAGCCCGACTCGGGGGACGAGCTGGAGTGGGAGGTCGACGTGCACGCCTTCGCGCCTCGCGATCTGCGCCGCGACCTGCGCGCCGCCGGCTTCACACACTCGAGGGTCCGCGGGGAGGAGCTGCTGGCCAACCTCTACGGGTGGACCACCCGCACCCTGGAGGCCAGCGCCAACCCCGACGAGGTCCCGGTCGCCTGGCGGATGTTCGCCTACCGCGGGTACCTCGCCCTCAAGCGCGTCGACGACGTGCTCGAGCCTCGCCTGCCGGCGGAGCTGTTCTACAACCTCGTGCTCTCCGCCCGGCGCCACGGCTGACGGTCGGCCTTCCCGCGACCGGAGGTCGTGGGGCTCCTAGGGGTCTACTAGGCTGGGCGGGTGGCGACCATCGGGATCTTCGAGCTGCCCCTGATGTGCGTTCCCGGAGAGATCGTGCCGCTGCACGTCTTCGAGGACCGGTACCGGGCGCTCGCCGCGCACTGTCTCGCGCGGGAAGAGCCGTTCGGCGTGCTGTGGCGCGACGGCGACGACGTCTCGGAGATCGGCTGCACCACGCGGATCACCGAGGTTGTCCACGAACACGAGGACGGGCGCATGGACATCATCACCACGGGCGAGCGACCGTTTCGCCTCGGCGCCCGCACCGAGGAGCTCGCGTTCCCGGCCGCCGAGGTGGAGTACCTGCAGGACGACACGTCGGCCGAGCCCGAGGCCGAAGACCTCGACGCGGCGCGTAGCGCCTTCGCCGAACTGGCCGAACGGGCCACCGGCAACACGCCCGACCCCGACGACCTCGCCGGCCTCGGGGCCTACGGCCTGGCCGCCCGGGTCGAGCTTCCGGCCGACATCAAGCTCCAGCTGCTCGACGAGCGTTCGGAGCCCCAGCGCCTTGCCCTGCTCACCGACGCGCTGGACCGGCTCGTCGAGCGTGTGTCCAAGGTCGCCGAGGTCCGCGACCGGGCCAGCCAGAACGGGCGCCTGCGCGAACACCCGTGAGCGGGGGCGCCGCCGGCGCGTCGGGCAGCGGTCTGGCGGGCGAGGTCGGGGTCGGCGCCCGCGAGATACGGTGCCCGTTTCCGTT
>JBPCPM010000130.1:0-22286 GCA_050999155.1 Solirubrobacterales bacterium | reverse complement strand
CTGTACGACTTCTTCCACCCGGTCGCGCGCCGCCTGCGCACCTGTGGGCGGATGGTCGTGATCGGCACCACCCCCGATTTGGTCAAGAACCCCGCCGTCGCCACCGCGCAGCAGGCCATCGAGGGGTTCACCCGCTCGCTGGCCAAGGAGATCGGCTCCGGCTCGACCTGTCAGCTGATCTACGTCGACAAGGGCGCCGAGTCGGCCGCCGAGTCGACCCTGCGGTTTGTGCTCTCGGCCCGTTCGGCCTACGTCTCGGGCCAGGTCATCACGGTGGCCAAGCCCGAGCCCAAGGATCCGCCGGAGACCACGGACTGGACGCGTCCGCTGGACGGGAAGGTGGCCCTGGTCACCGGGGCCTCGCGCGGCATCGGCGAGTCGATCGCCGAGACCCTGGCCCGCGACGGCGCCCACGTGATCGTGCTCGACGTCCCCGCCCAGGGCGGAGCGCTGTCGGAGGTCGCCAACCGCCTCGACGGCGAGTCGCTGCAGCTCGACGTGACCGCCGACGACGCGCCCACGAAGCTGGCCGAGTACCTCACCGACCGCCACGGCGGCGTCGACATCCTCATCCACAACGCGGGCATCACCCGCGACAAGACGCTGGCGCGGATGAGCGACGACCAGTGGGACTCGGTGCTCGGGGTCAACCTGACCAGCCAGCAGCGGATCAACGACGCCCTGTTCGAGGGCGACGTCATCAACGCCGGCGGCCGGATCGTCTGTGTGTCGTCGATGGGCGGCATCGCGGGCAACCGCGGACAGACCAACTACGGCGCCAGCAAGGCCGGGATCATCGGCATGGTCCGGGCGTTCGCGCCGGTTGCCAAGGGCACCCCGGCAACGATCAACGCGGTCGCCCCTGGCTTCATCGCCACCGACATGACCCAGAAGATGCCGCTGGTCGTCAAGGAGGCCGGACGGCGGATGAACTCGATGAACCAGGCCGGCACCCCGAAGGACGTCGCCGAGACCATCGCCTGGATGGCCCAGCCGGGATCCGGCGGGGTCAACGGCCAGGTGGTCCGCGTCTGCGGGCAGAGCCTGATCGGGGCCTGACATGGCCCGCGAGGTGCGCGAGCTGGACTCCATGCCGGGCACGGGTTCCCTGTACGGCAAGGCCGCGCTCGGCGCGATCACCGGGGCGCTGCCGTTCGGCGGCGGCTCGGGCGGCGACACGCTGCCCGACACCGAGCTGGTCCTGCGCGACGTCGAGATCGACCGCGACCAGCTCAACGCCTACAACCGCGTCTGCGGCTTTGGGCTCTCCGACACCGTCCCGGCCACGTTCCCCCACGTGCTTGCGTTCCCGGTCGCGATGGAGCTGATGACCAGCGATGAGTTCCCGTTCAAGCTGCTCGGACTGGTCCACATCGAAAACGAGATCACCCAGCACCGGCCGCTGGAGGCCGGCGAACGCCTGACCTTCCGTGTCCACGCGGACAACCTGCGCCCCCACCGCAAGGGGCGCCAGGTCGACCTCGTGCACACGGCCGAGGTCGACGGCGAGACGGTGTGGACCGACACCAGCACCTACCTGCGCCGCGGCGGCGGCTCGGGCGACGCGCCGCAGGAGCGCTCGGCCGCGGAGACCGACGCCGAGCCGGCCGGCCCCGCCGGCCCCGGGGCGATCTGGAAGGTGCCCGGCGACATCGGCCGCCGCTACGCCTCGGTGTCGGGCGACCGCAACCCGATCCACCTGCACCCGGTCACCGCCCGGGCCTTCGGCTTCCCCGGCGCGATCGCCCACGGCATGTGGACCAAGGCCCGGTCGCTGGCCGCCTTCGAGGGCCGCCTGCCCGACGCCTACACGATCGGCGTGGAGTTCAAGCTCCCGCTGATCCTCCCCGGCCGTGTGAACTTCACGGCCCGTCGAGCCGGCGACGCCTGGTCCTTCGAGCTCGAGGACCTCAAGAGCGGCAAGCCCCACCTAGCCGGCCGCATCACCCCGCTCGACGAATAACGCCGCCAGCCGTAGCGCTTGTCCGGAAGCACCCGGGGGCGCCGGGCTAGGTGCGGGTGGAAATGGGGGCGCCGGCGGTGAGCGGCGCGTCGGCGGCGGGGCCCGGCAGCAGCGCGCGGCCGCTGACCGATTCGCTGCGGCGGGTGTGGCGCTGGTTGCCGGCCATCGCATCGAGGACCTCCAGGCGCTTGTCCGTCGGGGGGTGGGTGGACAGCAGCGAGGCGGCGGCCCGGCCCACCGCGGGCATGATGTACATGTGGGCGATCGCGTCCGGTGTGTCGGTCGGCTCGGCCTTGGCCGCGATCTGCCGCAGGGCCGAGGCGAGGCCCTCCGGATAGCGGGTCAGCTCGGCGCCGGTCGCGTCGGCGAGGAACTCGCGGCGGCGCGAGACGGCCAGCTGGATGATCGTCGCGGCGATCGGTGCCAGCACCACGGCCAGCAGCGAGACGACGAGCACGATCGGATTCGATCCGCCCGCGCCGCCGTGGCGGTTGCCGCCCCGGCTTCCGCCGCCATAGATGAACATCCGCAGCAAGAACCAGGAGATCAGCGACAGCGATCCGGCCAGCACGGCGGCGTAGGTCATCAGGCGCACGTCGAGGTTGCGGATGTGGGCCATCTCGTGGGCCACGACGCCCTCGAGCTCGTCGCGGTCGAGGCGGTCGAGCAGCCCCTGGTTGACGCAGATCAGTGCCTGCTCCGGTGAGCGCCCGGCCGCGAACGCGTTCGGGCTGGGATCAGGTGAGACGTACAGCCGCGGCATCGGGATCCCGGCGGCGATCGCCATCGTCTCGGCCGTGTCCCAGAACTCGGTGGACTCCGAGCGCTCGCGGACCTGCTTGCCGCCGGCAACCTGGACGGCCATGTCGTCGCCTCCGTACAGCGAGACGACGACCATGGTCACGGCGATCGCCCCGGCGATCCCGAGCGCGATCTCTCCGTACCAGAGGCTCACGGCCCAGCCCACACCGACATAGATGGCCAGGAAGCCGACGAACAGCGCCCGGCTGCGCCAGACGTTCGCGGAGATCTGCTCGTCGAGGAGCACGGCGAGCGGCCGCTACTCGGAGAAGCTGACCTGCGGGACGGCGCGCTGGGAGTCGTCTTCGATCTCGAAGAACTCCCGCTGGCTGAAGCCGGTGGCGCCGGCCACCACGCTTGAGGGGAACTGCTCGACCCCGGTGTTGAGCGCCCGCACCTGCATGTTGTACTGGCGCCGGGCCGCCTGGATGCGGTTCTCGGTCGCGGTCAGCTCGTCCTGCAGGGCGCGGAAGTTGGCGTCGGCCTTGAGCTCGGGGTAGTCCTCGGCGACGACACGCAGCCCGCCGAGGGCCGAGGTCAGCTGGGACTCGGCGACGGCGCGGTCGGCGGGGCCGCTGGCGTCCATGGCCGCGGCGCGCGCCTCGGTCACCCGCTGGAAGGTCTCGCTCTCGTGCGACGCGTAGCCCTTGACCGTCTCCACGAGGTTCGGCACGAGGTCGTGGCGGCGCTTGAGCTGCACGTCGATGTCGGACTCACGCTCGTCCACCCCGACCCGCAGGCGGACGAGGCGGTTGTAGACGACGACTGCGTACACGCCAAGGAGCGCGATCAGGGCTCCGACGATGAGCAGGGCGATCAGCATGTCTGAAGCATACGGGGCGCCCACGCCGCCTTCCGCGAGCCGGCGCCCTCGCGCCAGGCGGCCGGATGGTCTCGGCACCTACTATTGGGACATGCGCCAGCAGCTTCGCCCCCTGTTCGACCAGGTCGTGCTCAAGGAGCTCGAACCCGACCGCGTGCGGGACTCCGGCCTCGTCGTGCCCCCCGGATCGCGCGAGTCCCCGCCCCAGCACGCCATCGTCCTGGCCGTCGGGCCCGGCCTCGACTGGTGGGGCACGATCGGGATGACCATGCCCGTCAAGCCCGGCGACCACGTCGTGTTCCCGGCGTCCGCGGGCGTCTGGGTCGAGGTCGAGGAGGAGCGGTTGCTCGTGTGCCGGGTTGGCGAGCTGCTCGGCGTGCTCGAGGGTCCCGAGGGGTGTCCCGAGTGCCACGGCGAGACGCTCGAGCCGGGCACGCGGTGTCCGGCGTGTGGCCGCGCCGGCGTGCCCTCCGGCGACTGACCTCCGCGGCCTACAGCTGGCCGAGCAACCCCATCTCGGCCTCGGGGTCGTCGGCGCAGTCGCGGAGCGTTTCCCGCCGGGCGGCCACGAGCTCGGTGACGACGACCTGCACGGTGCCCGCGACGGGGATCGCGACGAGCGCCCCGATGACGCCGGCCAGCTCGGTCCCCACCACCACGGCGGCGAGCACGACCAGCGGTGAGAGGTCGACGGTGCGCTCGAAGATCAACGGCTTGAGGACATAGATCTCGATCTGGTGGATCGTGAACACCACGGCGGTGACGATCAGGCCCGTAAGCAGGCCGGACGTGGCCAGGGCGATCAGTCCCACCGTGACCATCGCGATGATCGGGCCCAGCACGGGGATGAGGATGAGGAAGGCCACCAGCAGCGCGATGGGGACGGCGAACGGCACCCCGGCGATCACGAGGGTCAGCCCCACCACGATCCCCACAAGCAGCGACGACAGCAGGCTCCCGAGCACGAAGCCGCTGACCGTGCGGTAGATCCCCGCGCCGGCCCGCTCCCAGCGGTGGACCGAGGCGTCGGGGAGCACCGAGGAGATCCGCGACAGCCACCGGGGACCTTCCAGGACCATGAAGAAGCTCAGGAAGGTCACCGCAACCAGGGCGCCGACGGTGCCGAGCACCCCCCCGAGCACGCTGAGCCCGGTGCCGGCGACGCCCTCCTTGGCTTCCAGCGCCTGGCGAGCGCCGTCGACGATGCCGAACCGGCGCTCGAGGCCGCCGAGGGGACCCTCGCCCTGCTTGAGGTCGTCGACGTAGCCGGGGGCGCGGTCCACGAGCTCGCCGACCTGATCGACCATCGACGGCACGATCAACGCGGCCAGACCGCCCGCGACGAGGAGGGTCAGCAAGAACACCGCGCCGGTGGCCCACCCGCGCCCCAGCCCCCGGCGCATGAGCACGGTCACCCCCGGATCGAGCGCGAGCGCCACGAGCAGCGACATCAGCAGCAACGTGATTCCGGCCCACGCCACGTAGATGAAGGCGAGGGTCAGGGCGATGACCAGGCCGAGCAGCGCGATGTGCAGGACGTTGCGCAGGTCGACCGAGACGGTCCGGCGATCGCGCTCGCCATCGCGCAACAGCTCGACCTGACGCTCGAGCTGCGCGATGCGCTCCTCGCCTGCCTGCTTGTCGCCCGCTGTCGCGGATGTCGACTCGGTTGTCGCCGCCATGGTGCTCCCTCGAGGATCCGTGATCGGCCGACACCGCCACGGACTGGGGGCGTACCCAGCGGAGGCCCTCCGCACGCCAGAAATGACGTGCTCGGGCCGACGGTCAGCGCACGCGTGCGCCGCGCAGTGGCCCGCCGGGCGCGCGCTGGCCCGCGCGACGGGCAACGGTCAGCCGGTACTCGTCGGTGTCCGACAGCTCGGTGGCCGACCCCGCCGTGCGCAGGACCACCCGGCTGATCGTCGACTCGACCGCCTGGGTGTCCTCGCGGTGGACGCGCCACACGCGCGCGTCGGGCCGCCCCGCGACGGCGGCCGACATCTCGCTGCCGGCGAACAGCACGCCCGCATGATCGTCGAGAGCCCACCCCTCCGGCGCGCCCTGGCCGACCAGCCGCAGGTACTGCGTCCGGCGGTCGAGGTCCCCGTGGTAGTGGACGCAGGCGCTGCCGTCGATCAGTCCGAGACCCTGCCGCAGCTCGGGGGCGCCCGTGGAGCGTGTGATGCCCCACTGAAACCAGCACATGCAGCCGGCGCTGACCCCGCCGACCGGGATCCCGAACTCCCAGGCTTCGCGGAGGATCTCGTCGAGGCCGTGCGCCGACCACAGGGCAAGGAGGTTCATCATGCTGCCGCCGCCCACGTAGATGATGTCCTGCGAGAGCAGCGCATCGCGCAGCGGCGGCTCGCCTTCGCGCCGGAACAGGCTGATGTGGGTCGGCTGGGCGCGGCGCCGCTCCATCGCGCGGTAGAACCCGGCGATCTGCTCGGTCGGGTCACCGCTGGCCGTGGGCAGCAGGCAGATCCGGGGACTCGGGGTGCCGGCCAGGCCCAGGGCGAAATCGGTGAGGGCCTCGTCCTCGGGCCGGCGCCCGAACTCGTGGCCGCCGAACCCGAAGATCCGCCGCTCGGCGAGGGGGACGGGTGTGTCGCGCACGCTCAGGCCCCGGGTGCCGAGACCGGCCGGCTCGCCCCGGCCGGGGCGCCCGAGACGCGCCACAGCCGGGATCGGGCCGCCGCGGCGGGCGCGTCGGCGCCGAGGTGGCGGACGTCCACCGGCTCCTCGACGACGCGCCGGCCGAGCAGCCGGCGGGTGCGCCACACGCGGGAGTCGGGCCGCGAGCTCACGCACGCTTCGAGGCGGCCGTCGACGAAGTGCAGGGCGGCTCCGTCCTCGACGCCGAACCCCGTGGCCATCCCGTCGGCCACGAGGTCGTGGTAGACGGTCCGCGTGGACGGGGGATCGCCGTAGTGGACGGCGTTGGAGTAGGGGAGCATGCCCAGACCCTCGACCGGCTCGGGCGGCCCGTAGTAGGCGGTGACGCCGGACTCGAACCAGCACAACGACCCGGCCGACAGACCGCAGAGGACCACGCCGCGGCGCCACGCCTCGCGCAGCGTCTCGTCCACGCCCCATGCCCGCCACACCCCGAGCATGCTGACCACGCTGCCGCCGCCCACGTAGATCACGTCCTGGTCGAGCAGGTGCTCGGTGACGTTGCGCACGCCGCGCTCGCGCCGGAAGAAGGAGATGTGCGAGGGGCGGCAGCGGTCCGAGCCGAAGGCCCGGTAGAAGCGCACGATGTAGTGGTCCGCGTCGCCGGAAGCCGTGGCCAAAAAGCAGACCTTGGGTCGTTCCACCCCCGCCAGGGAGAGCACGTAGTCGTCGAGCAGCGGGTTGCCCTCCTCCATGGAGAATCCCCCGCCGCCGAAGGCGACGATCTGTGGTTGTTTGTCGTGCATTGTCTTCCAGGGTGCCGTGCGCGAGCCCGCCGGTCCTTGGACCGCTGCACAAACTCAGGCGGCGGCCGTTGGCCCCGATGCACGGGCGGTAGGGTGCACCCATGCATGTCGTGGTCGCCGGAGCCAACGGAGCAATCGGACGCCACCTGCTCACCGAGCTCGTCGACGCGGGGCACACGCCTATCGCGCTGATCCGCGACGAGGGCCAGGCCGCCGAGCTGCGCGAGCTCGGAGCCGAGCCCCGCCTTGCCGACCTTTCCGACGATGGGGTCGGCGACGTCGTCGAAGGAGCCGACGCGGTCATCTTCTCCGCCGGCGCGGGCCCCGGCAGCGGTGCCGGGCCGAAGGTGACCGTCGATCTCGAGGGCGCCGTGAAGCTGATCGAAGGGTGCGAGCGCCACGGCGTCGACCGCTACGTGATGGTCAGCACCATGGGCGCCGACGACCCCTCCGAGGGCCCCGAGTCGATGCAGGCCTACCTCGTGGCCAAGGCGGGCGCCGACGCCCGCCTGCGCCGCTCGGAGCTGCAGTGGACGATCGTGCGGCCGGGGAGCCTCACCGACGATGACCCGGCGGGCACCGTCGACGCCGCCGCGCCGAGCCTGGGCCGGCGAGGGGAGATCTCCCGGGCCGATGTCGCCGCCGTGTTGGCGGCCGTGCTGGCCGAGCCGCAGACCGCCGGCGTCAGCTTCGAGGTCTTGGCGGGAGACACGCCGGCGGCCGAGGCCGTCGCCGCCCTCGCCTCGGCCTAGGGCTCGGCTCACGGCCGCCGGCCTCCGTCGCCGACCCGTGGGTGCTTCCCGCGAGCGCCCGTCCCGCTCGGCAGGAACTTCGAAAGGATTCCTGTTTGAGAGCGGTTTGGGTGGGGGAGAATATCTTCGTTACCGGTGAGGGTAGGCGAACAGCAGCACGAACATGATCGGCTGCGCGGGTCGAGGCCGGTCGTCGGCTCGTCGAGGAACAGGAGGGCCACCGTGTCCCCGAAGCGCTTGCGTACCTGCTCGAGCTCGACCGCTGGTGTCATCGGCGGCCATGCTACGCAACGGTGCTCCTCTGCCCGGAGCGCTGGACCGGCTGCGGTCAGGCGACGACGGCGCCCTCCCGCGCGTGCGCGCCGGCGATGAGTTTCGACGCCCGCTCGGCGATCATCGTCGTCGGGGCGTGGGTGTGACCGCGCACCAGCTCCGGCATGATCGAGGCGTCGACGACGCGCAGCCCCGCGATGCCCCGGACCCGCAGCTGCGGGTCGACGACCGCATCGGCGTCGTCGGCCGCCCCCATCCGGCAGGTGGCGATCGGGTGGTAGAGCGTCTGGCAGTGCTCGCGGATGCTGTCGCGGATCCCGTCGTCGGACGTGACGTCGTCGCCCGGCCAGATCTCGTCGTCGCGGATGCCGTCGAAGGCCTCGTGGGCGAACAGCTGCCTGGCGAGCTTGGCCCCGGCCACCAGGACCGAGAGGTCGTGGCCTGCGGGGTCGCTGAGGTAGCGCGGGTCGATCACCGGGGGGTCGGCGGGGTCCGCCGAGCGCAGGGTCAGCTCGCCGACGCTGCGGGGCCGCTGGAGCACCGGGCCGATGGTCAGCCCAGGACCCGGAGGGTCGATCAGGCCGTGGCCCATGAACGGCACGGGGGCGAAGATCAGCTCGCAGTCGGGGGCGGGCGCGTCGGGCATCGCGCGGAAGAAGCCGCAGGCCTCGCCGACGTTGGAAGTCAGCATCCCCTTGTGGCCGAACAGGTAGCGCAGCAGGTTCGCCGGCGACTCGGCGTCGACCAGCGTCTTGACGCCGTGCGTGCCCTGGATGACGAAGTACGCCAGATGGTCCTTGAGGGTCTGGCCCACGCCGGGCAGCTCGTGGACCGGCTCGATGTCGTGCTTGTGCAGCTGCTCGGCCGGCCCGATGCCCGAGAGCATCAGCACCTGCGGGGAGTTGATCGCCCCGCCGCTGAGGATCACCTCGCGGCCCGCCGCGACCGTGTGCTCGCCGTCGCCGGTCCGGTAGGAGACGCCGACGGCGCGCCGGTCGGCCAGCACGACGCGCGTCACCAGGGCACCGGTCTGCACGGTGAGGTTGTCGCGGTCGTTGACCGGATGCAGGTAGCTGTGGGCGGCGCTCGCCCGCCTGCCGCCGTCCTGGGTCACAGGTGTCGGGGCGACGCCCTCCTGCGAGGTGACGTTGATGTCGTCGCGGACCGGCAGACCGTGGTCGGCCGCCGCCTGGAAGAACGCCTCGCGGTAGGGGTTGGGTGAGCGCAGCGCCTGCACAGACTGGGGACCGTCCCCGCCCCGGTCGGGGCTGGAGCCCAGGTGGTGGCGCTCGGCCTTGCGGAAGTAGGGGAGGACCTCGTCCCAGCCCCAGCCCTTGCAGCCGCGCTGCTCCCACTCGTCGAAGTCCAGCGGGTTGCCGCGGACCCACATCATCGCGTTGATCGCCGACGAGCCACCGAGGGTCTTGCCGCGCGGCCAGTACATGACCCGGTCGTCGACGTGGCGCTGGGGCGTGGTCTCGTAGGCCCAGTCGAACTCGGTCTTGAAGATCTTCGGGAACGCGGCCGGGATCTTGATCTCGCGCTTGGAGTCCTTCGGCCCGGCTTCGAGCAGCAGGACGCTGGTGGACGGGTCGGCGCTCAGCCGGTTGGCCAGCACGCACCCCGCCGACCCTGCTCCCACGATCACGTAGTCGTACCGCTCGTCCGCCATTTGCCTTCTCCCCGTTTGTCGTTGCCGTACCCGCAGGATGCGTACCCGCCGCGGTCGGTGACCAATCGGGGACCGATCGCTCCGCGGGGCGGTCAGGTGTCGCGGCGGCCGGGCAGGTGGCGTCCGACGTGCCCGACGATGAAGCCGCGGCGCAGCCCGCCGTTGCCGTCGGCGACGTGCAGGTAGATCCGCGCGACCTGCCCGGCGCCGCGCCCGGCGCCCAGGCCGACGTGCGGCCCGAGCTCGATCGCGGTCCCGTCGGCGAGCTGGGTGCGGTAGTGCTCGGCGTAGTTGGTGCGGGCGAATTCCGAGATGTCGGCCGCCCAGTCGAGGATGCCCTCGGACTCGGCCGCGTCGCGCAGCGACTGTCCCATCGAGCCCGCCTCGTAGCGGGCGGCGAGGCGATCCAGGCGGCGCAGGACGTCGAGCACCTGTCCCGGGTCGGAGAACGGGCTGTCGGCCGCCGACTCGCGGGCCCGTGGCGCGAAGCGCAGATGCTCGGCCTCTGATGCCGCTCGGTCGACCGCCTCGAGCACCGACGCCGGCGGGGCGTCGTCGAATGCGTCTGCCGGGGCCCCGGCAGAAGGATCGTCCTCGCGCCGCTCGGCCTCGCGCCGGGCCAGGTGCCGTGAGAGTGCCCGCAGCTCGGTGCCGAGGTGCTCGACCTCGCGGACCTTGCGCTCCCGGTCGCGCTCGGCCTGTTCGGCCCGGGCGAGGGCCGCCTCGAGTTCCTCGAGCAGCGCGCCTTCGGCCGGTGGCCGGTCGGGGGCGCTGGGGGCGGGCCGCGCGGTCCGGCTCTGAAGCTCGTCGCGTTCTCCCTCGACCTCGCGCAGCTGCGCGGCCAGCTCCTCGGCGCGCGCCGCGGCCGCCTGCTGGTCGTCACGCAGGGAAGCCATCTCGGCCTCGGCCCGTTCGCGGCGTCCCCGCTCGGCGGTGCGTTCGCGCCGCGCCTCGGCCACCGTCTCGCGGGTCGACTCGAGCTGGCGCTTGAGCTCCTTGGCCCGGTCACGTTCGCGCTCGGCCGACTTCTTGGCTCGGGCGGCGGTCTGTCGCTCGCCCTCGGCCCGCCGCTCGGCCGTTTCCATCTGGCGCCGCTCGCCGTCGAGGCGCTGGAGGGTCTCGGCGAGCTCGGATCCCTCGAGGCCGAGGTAGGCGAGCATCTCGTCGAAGGACCCGAACAGCTGCTCGACCTCGCTGGCGCGCGGCCAGCCGCGCTGGGTCACCGCTGCGACCTCCCAGTCCTCGGGGTAGGGGGCCTCGCCCATCAGGACCGTCCACCGGTAGGCGTGGGCAACGATCTCCAGGGCTGCGGCGGTCGGGTCGGAAAGCGCATCAGGCTCGGCGTAGGCGATGGCATCGGGCACCTCGTCGCGCTCGATGCGGCAGGCGGCGCACTGGCATGGCGGATCCCCCACCGCTTGGGTATCGCCGCCCTTCCGCTCTCGTGCCCGGTCGCGGTCCGCGGTCCCCATGGCCCCCGTTTCCCCGGTTTCCCCCTCGTCCCCCTCGTCCACCTCGTCCACCTCGTCCACCTCGTCCACCTCGTCCACCTCGCTCATGGTCCCAGGGTACGCCCCATCACGCTCGCTGAACGGTCTTCCGTACCAGGGCACGGCGAATCGTTCAGCGAGCGTGGTCGGGGGCGGGGGAAAGCGGCTCGGTACCGTTAGGCGATGCGTGTTCGAGCAGCGGTAGCGACGGTCCTGGCGGGGGTGGCGGTCGGCGCCTGCGGCTCGGGCGGGGAGCAGGCCGCCGACTCCGACCCGGCCACGACGGCCGAGAGCACCGAGGCAACCGGCACGGACTCGACGTCCGCCGAGCCCGACGACCAGCTGCCGGCAGAACCGAAGGTGACGACGGTTGCCACCGGCCTGGAGATCCCGTGGGGGATGACCTTCCTGCCCGGCGGCGACGCCCTGGTCACCGAACGGGCGGGCCGGGTTCGCCTGTTGCGCGACGGCGACCGGCTCGCCGGCGATCCCGTGGGTGAGATCAACGTCGACGACACGGGGGAGGGGGGCCTGCTCGGGATCGCCGCCGACCCGGACTTCGACGACAACGCGTTCGTCTATCTCTACCGCACGACCTCGGGCGGCAACGAGGTTGTTCGCGCCACGTTCTCCGGCGGGAAGCTCGGCGCACCGACCACGATTGTCGAGGGGATCCCCTCGGCGGCGATCCACGACGGCGGGCGGATCGCCTTCGGGCCCGACGACGACCTCTACATCTCCACCGGCGACGCCTCAGACCAGCCCTCGGCCCAGGACCCCGATTCGCTGGCCGGCAAGATTTTGCGCCTCGACGCAGCCAAGGCCCGCAAGGACGGAGGACGGCCTGAGGTCTTCAGCCTCGGGCACCGCAACCCCCAGGGGTTCGACTGGCAGCCCGGCACCGATCGGCTGTACGAGAACGAGCACGGTCCCGACGGCGACGACGAGGTCAACCTGCTGGAGAAGGGCGGCAATTACGGCTGGCCCGAGGCCCGAGGCGACGATCACGACGGATTCGTCGCGCCGTTGAGCACCTACACCCCATCGATCGCTCCGTCGGGCGCGACCTTCGTCGACCGCAAGGGCTCCGCCTGGGACGGGGACTACCTCGTGGCGGCATTGCGCGGCCGCCAGATCCGGCGCGTCGCCCTCGACGGCCGGGACGTCTCGACCGACGAGGCGCTGTTCGAAGGGGACTTCGGCCGTCTGCGCCTGGTCACCCAGGGCCCCGACGGCGACCTCTACGTGCTGACGAGCAACCGCGACGGCCGCGGCTCGCCCACCGACGAGGACGACCGCATCCTGCGGATCACCCCGCCCCGCAGCTAGGGCTCAAGTCTCACGCCGTGGCCGAACCCAACGAACCGCGCCCTGTGGGTGCGGCAAACGCAGGGTTCGCCGACGGCACCGACTGGTCGAGCGGCGAACCCAACGTTTCGCCCCCCATGGGTGGGCGTTTCGTGCGTCTGTCAGCTCGCGGGCACGACGTCGCGGGTGCAGGCCGGGCAGGCCGAGGCGCTGCGCGGGATGGCCGACAGGCAGTGGGGGCAGTCGTGGGTCATCGGCGTCTCGCGCTCGAACCGCTCGTAGAGCCGCACGATGGCGAACAGCGCGGCGCCGACGATCAGGAAGTTGACCAGCACCGTGAGGAACTTCCCGTAGGCGATCTGGCCCTCGCCCAGCGTGAAGCTGAGGTCGGTGAAATCCGGCTCGCCGGCGAGGGCGGCGATCGTGTTCATCAGGATGTCGTCGGCAAAGGACTGCACCACGGCGCTGGCGTCAGGCGGTCGTTCCCGCGGGTTGCGGAATCCGCAGCGCGAGCACCGTTCCAATCCCGGCGACCACCGCGCAGACAGCAAACCCGACGACGTAGCCGGTCTCCGTCGGCGTGCCGCCGACCGCGAACACCGCCAGCGCGACGGCGGCGAGCTGGCTCCCGACGGCGCCGGCGACGCGGCGGGCGACCGCGTTGAGCGCGGTCGAGATCCCCGTCTCGGTGGAGCGGACGCCGCGGGCGACGATGCTCGCGGCCGGGCCGAGGACGAAGCCGATCCCGACGCCGACCAAAGCCGCACCCGCGGCGAGCTGCCAGGCGCTGTCGTGCAGGGCCACCAGGGCGACGCTCCCGGCCACCATCAACGCCATCCCGGCGGCCAGCGGCAGCCGGGCGCCGTGGCGGGACTCCAGCCATCCGGCGACCGGGCCGCCGAGCAGCTGCCCGAACGCGTTGGGGACCAGCAGCAGGCCACTCTGGATCGGCGTCAGCCCGAGCCCGAAGCCGGCCGTCGCCCCGCTGGCGGGTGTCTCGGCCAGGTGGGGCACGAGAAACAGCACGCCGAAGAGCGCGAAGCCGAGCATCGCCGTGGCGAGATTGGCGTACAGCACCGGCCGTGCCGTCAGCGCGGCCAGCTCGACCAGGGGCTCGGGCGTGCGGATCTCGTGCCACACCCAGCCGCCGAGCAGCACGACCGAGCCGAGCAGCAAGCCGATCACGCCCGGCTCACCGGGGCCGACTCTCTCGGCCTCGGTGATGCCGATGATCAACGCGCCGAGGCCGCCCGCCAGCAGGATGGCTCCGGGCAGATCGAGCCGGCGGTCGTTGCGCACGGTGGAACGGGCCACGAACCTGCCCACGCTCAGGGCGGCGAGCAGCGTCACCACGGCCCCGACCACGAAGATCAGCCGCCAGGACGCGATCTCGATCAGCAGCCCGGAGCTGCCGAGGCCGGCCACCGCGCCGATCCCGAACGCACCCGTCAGCCAGCCCATCCCCGAGCCCACGCCGTCGTCGGGGAGCTCGTCGCGCACCATCGATTGGGTGAGCGGGAACACGGCGCCGCCGATGCCCTGCAGGGCGCGGAAGCCGATCAGGGTCTCGATGGTCGGGGCGAGGGCCGCGCCGATCGAGCCCGTGAGAAAGCATCCCAGCGCTCCCACGATCAGGCGCCGCTTGCCGTAGCGGTCCGCGAGCTTTCCCAGCAGCGGGGTGGCCACCGACGCGAGCACGAGATAGGCGCTGAGCAGGTAGGCCGACGCCTGGGCGGTGGACTCGAGCTCGCGCTCGATGGTGGGCAGGGCGGGGATGACCGCCGTCTGCTGGAAGGCGAACGCGGCGTCGGCCGCCCCGAGTGCCAGCAGCGCCCGGCGCCCGCTGCGTCCGGCCGACCGCTCGGTGGCCGCCTGCGAGGTGGCGCTCAAGTCATGGCGTTGTGGCCGGTGGCCGCGCGGCCGATGATCAGCTTCTGGATCTGCGAGGTGCCCTCGTACAGCGTGGTCACGCGGGCGTCGCGGAGGTAGCGCTCGACCGGGTAGTCGTCGACGTACCCCGAGCCGCCGTGGACCTGGATGGCCGTGTTGGCCGATCGCACCGCGGCCTCGGTCGCGTACAGCTTGGCCACCGACGTCTCGGTCGTCGATGGGCCCCCGGCGTCCTTGGCCGCGCCGGCGCGCCACACCAGCGCCCGGGACGCTTCGGTGTCGACGACCATGTCGGCGATCATCTCCTGGACCAGCTGGAAGGTCGCGATCGGCCGGCCGAACTGCTCGCGCTCGTTCGCGTAGGCCACCGAGGCGTCGACCGATCCCTGGCAGATGCCCACGCACCCCGCGGCGACCGAGTAGCGCCCCGAGTCCAGCGCGGACATCGCCACCTTGAAGCCCTCGCCCACCTCGCCGAGCAGCGCGGCGGCCTCGACCTCGACCCCGTCGAGCGACAGCTCCGCGGTGTCGGCCGCCTTGAGGCCGAGCTTGCCGTGCACCGCCCGGGAGGAGAAGCCGTCGGTCGCGGTCGGCACGAGGAAGGCGGCGAGTCCGCGGTGGCCCTGCTCGGGGTCGGTCTGGGCGAACACGAGCGCCACGTCGGCCACGGTGCCCAGCGAGATCCACTGCTTGCCGCCGGTGATCCGCCACCCGTCGCCGGTTCGCTCTGCCCGGGTCTTGAGGTTGGCCGCGTCCGAGCCGGTGTCGGGTTCGGTGAGCCCGAAGCAGCCGAGCAGCTCCCCGGAGCACAGCCCCGGCAGCCACCGCTGTTTCTGCTCGTCGGTGCCCCAGCGGTCGATCGTCGAGCAGACCAGCGACGTCTGGACCGAGACGACGGTGCGCACCGAGGAACAGCCCCGCCCGATCTCCTCGACGATCAGCGCGTAGGAGCGGTAATCGAGCCCTCGCCCGCCGTGGCGCTCGTCGACGATCGCCCCGAGGTACCCCATGCCGGCCACGGCGCGGATCAGCTCGGGGTCCAGCTGCTCGGCCCGGTCCATGTCCCGGGCGCGGGGCACGATCTCGTTATCGGTGAACTCGCGCGCAGTGTCGCGGATGAGCTGCTGCTCGTCGGTGAGGGAGAAGTCGATCACCGAGTCATTGTCGCGGAGGGCGCGTCCCGGCGGCGCCGCCGTTCGCGCCGCGCATCCGAGGCCGGCTTCGTGACCCTTCTAGCCTGTACCGGTGGCCTCGACCGCCGAAGACGACGCCGTCGCGAGCCCGGACGCCGCTGACACGCCGATCAGCGAACTGCCGATGCGCCGCGCCCACGCCCTCGTCGCCTTCGCGGTGGGCATCGCGGTCCTGGCCGCGCTGCTGGCCCTCCCTTCGGTGCGCGAGGCTCTCGGGTACGCGATCCGCGGCGACCTCGGGGAGCTGCGCCGGGAGACCGACGCGATGGGCGCCATGGCGGCGGTGGTGCTCGTCGGCCTGGTGCTCGTCCACGCCATCGTTCCGTTCCCGGCCGAGCTGCCGACGGCGGTGGCCGGCTTCGTGTTCGGCGTCACGGTGGGCCTGCCGCTGATGCTCGGCGCTTGGGTCGCCTCGGCGCTGCTGGGCTACGTGCTGGCGATCGTCGCCGGGCGGCCGGTTATCGAGCGCTTCATCGGCGCCGAGCGCCTGCGCTGGGCCGAGGTGCGTGTCGAGCGTGCGGGGATCGCCGGGCTCATCGTCGCGCGGCTCGTACCGTTCTTCCCCTTCACCCTGATCTCGTTCGCCTGCGGCGCGGTGCACGTTCCGCTGTGGCGGTTCGCCTGGACGACCTTCGTCGGGATCATCCCGCTGATGACGATCTCGACGATCTTCGGTGCGCGGCTGCAGGAGCCGAGCCTGACCGACCCGCTGCTGTGGGGAACGCTTGGCGGCCTGATCGTGCTCGTGGTCGCCAGCCGCCCGTTGATCAAGCGGCTCCGGGTGGGACCCGAAACCGACGCAACCGCTCGCTGAACAGCGCTCCGCGGTCAGCGGTCCGGTCGCCGAGCGTTGCGCTCCGGTCGGCGCACCAACGAGCGCAGCTCGGGATCGCGGGCCACGAGCGCAAGGCCGAAGATGCCGAAGGCGACCAGCAGGCCGACGGCCAACAGCGACTCCGGGCTTCCCAGGTTGCCGAGCGACCCGCCGAGCGACGCGTAAGCGAACGCGCGGGGACCGATACCGATCAGCGTCGCGGCGCCGAAGGGGATCAGACCGACCGGAGTGAGGCCCAGCGCGTAGTTGGTCGCGTCACGCGGGACGCCGGGAGCAGCCCGGAGGATCAGCACCGCGCCGAACCCCCGGCGCCCGACCGTCTCGAGTGCGTGTTTCAGGCGCTCGGAGGCGATCAGCTCGAGCGGGGCGCGGCCGGTGGCGCGGGCGATGCCGAAGGCGAGCACCGCACCGATCGTCCCGCCCGCCACGGCAACCGCCGTGCCCGTGCCGGCGCCAAAGAGCACGCCGGCGACGCCCGCTCCGACCGGATAGGGGAACAGCACCACGGTCAGCGCGGCGAGCACCGCCACGAACCCGAGCGGGCCGATCGACCCCACGGCGTCACGCAGGTCCTCGGCTGAGCGGCCCAGGATCAGCACCGTGATCAGGAACGCCAACCCGAGGACGGCGGGCAGGGCAAGCAGGCGGACGAGCGGCCGTCTCACAGCAGCCGCGCGAGCGGTCAGTCCGTGCGGACCTCGAGCACGACCTTGCCCGTGGCTCGCCGGTCGTCGATCTCGTTCAGGGCGTCGGCGGCATCCTCGAGCGCGTGGGTCGAGCCGACGACCGGATCGATGGTCCCGTCGTCGATCATCGCGTCCAGCGCCTCGCCGATCTCGCGGTTGACCTTGGGCTTGCCCATCACGTAGCCGCCCCACCCGGCGCCCACGACCGAGGTGTTGTTGAGCAGGAGCCGGTTGACCTTCACCGTCGGGATGTCGCCTCCCGTGAATCCCAGCACGACGACCCGCCCGCCCTCGGCCAGCGAACGGAGGCTGTCGGTGAACCGGTCGCCCCCGACCGGGTCGAGGACGACGTCGACCCCGCCGCCGGACAGCTCCTTGGCCTCGTCGCGCCAGTCGCCGTCCGACCGCACGACCTCGTCGGCTCCGGCGTCCCGGGCCACCTGCTCCTTCTCGTCGGTCGAGACGACCGCGATCGAGCGCGCGCCCAGCCCGCGGGCGACCTGGAGCGTGGCCGTGCCGATCCCGCCGGCCGCCCCGTGGACCAGGACCGTCTCGCCCTCGGTCAGCCCCCCGCGCATCTTCAGCGCGAAGTAGGCCGTGTGGTAGTTGAGGATCAGGCCGGCCCCTTGGGCGAAGCTCAGCTTCTCGGGCACGGCGAAGCACATGAACGCCGGGGCGACGGCGACCTCCGCGAACCCGCCGAGTGCGCAGAAGGCCGCGACGCGGTCGCCCTCGGAGACGGGCGCGTCGTCGGGCGCGCTTCGCACGACGCCCGCGACCTCGCTGCCCGGCACGAACGGGGTGTCGGGCTTGAGCTGGTACTCGCCGCGGGTCTGCAGCACCTCGGGGAACGACACCCCGGCGGCGTGGACGTCGACGATCACGCCGGAGCCGGGGGTGAGCATGTGGTCGGCTTCCGGCTCGTCGATATCGACGAGCGTCAGCGCCGAGTCGGGACCGGTCAGCTCCGTGATCTGCACTGCCTTCATCGTCGTCCTTTGTTCGTCAGGGGACCCAGCGGTCGCCGGCGGGGGTGATCTGCAGCTCGTGTGTCAGGCCGCGAACGTCCTGGTCGGCCAGGAACTCCACGGCGTTGGCCACGTGTGCGTGCGTCGTCGACTCGTCGGGCTCACGCCCGGCGAGGTGCTCACGGGTCTTGTCGGACTCGATCACCGCGTCGACGACCAGCAGCGCCACATGGACGCCGTGCTCGCGGAGCTCCAGGGCCGAGGCGTGCGTGAGCGCGCGCACGGCCGCGGCGGCCGCCGCCCACTGGCCGCTCCCGGCCCGGGCGCGCAGCGCGGACCCGCCGGTGACCTGCACCATCGTGCCCGAGCCCTGCTCGCGCATGGCCGAGCCGCAGGCCGAGTGGAAGGCGACGACGGCCGGCAGCAATCCCGTGGTGTACCGGTCCATCGATGCAGGATCGCTGTCGGTGAGCTCGCCGCCGTCGGCGGGCCCGCCGCGGGGCGGGCTGATCGCGTTGACGGCGACGTCGATGGAGCCGAACCGCTCGCGGACGGCACCGACGATCTCTTCCAGGCGGTGCTGGTCGGTCGCGTCACCGGTCAGGGCCATGGCAGCGGGCAGCCGTTCGGTGACGCGTGCGGCTGTCTCGTCGCTGCGCGAGAGGGTCGCGACGTCGTACCCCCGCCCGGCGAGACGCTCGGCCACGGCGCCGCCGAGATGGGCGGCTCCGAGGATCAGCGCGGCGGGCATGGCTGGAGTCTACGTTTCGCCGGAGGAGACCATATGTTTGCGGGTGGTGACAGCAGAAATGGGGTCAGTCGGTCTACACGCAGAAGAAATTTCTACGGTCACCGCATTGAGCACCGATCGCCGACTCCACCGATTGGTGCCAGACAGCGTCGCCGTTGCTGCCGGGAAGATCCGAGGGCGGCTGTGGTGGCTACGCGCTCCCGCTCGTCGCAGGTCAGCGACGGAGCTGATGAGGGTGCTCATGCCGCCGGGTGCCACTCCCCAGGAGGTCGAAAGCGTCGCTCGGGATCATCTCATCGAACTGTCGATTTCACAGATCATGTTTTGGCGACCGTGGATGATGGACGCTGCGCAGCAGATCCACCTCGATCGACTCGACCGCGCGCTCCAGGGCGGCAGTGGGGCGATCATCGTCTCAGCTCACATGTCTCTGCACAGCATTGCTCCCCTGCTGGGTCGCGGCTACGCCGTTTGGTCGCCGCCAACCCCCGCGTGGTCAGTAGGCGCTACAGGGGTTACCGGGGCCGGCGCGCCCTTGTCACCCGGCAGCGCGTCGAATTCCGCGGTGGTGACCTGCTGCCGGTCGGGGAGGCGTATTCGGCTTGCCGCAGGTCCCTGGAGCGCGGTGAGGTCTGCGCACTGAGCTTCGACGTCGTCGGGAAATACAAGCTTGAGTTCGCCGGAAGGCCAGTGGGGGTGCGAACCGGTGCTGCTCGGCTTGCACTGGAGACAGGTGCCCCCATCGTCCCTGCCTTCATGGGCCGGAAGGGTCGTCAGCTGTACGTGCGCTACGAGGAGCCGTTGGAACCGGACGATTTCGGCGAGCTCGAGTCGCTGATGCGCCGCTTGGCCGAGGTGGTGGGCGACAAGATGTTCGAACGGCCGGCCGAATGCCGGCCGACCCAGTTCCTGAAGCGCATGGTCGCAACAAGCGACGAGCACGGCGGCTCGCCAACCTTCACATAGTTGCGCTAACGTTGTCCTCGGTGACGGAGGCGACTCTCACGATCAACGAAGCATCCGAGGTGACCGGATGGTCCCCGCGGATGCTGCGCTACATCGACCAGCAAGGCTTGGTCGAGCCGCCCCGTTCCGCCGGCGGCTACCGCCTCTTCCGCGCCCAGGAGCTGCAGCGGCTGCGTACCCTGCGCGAGCTGCTCGACGGGTTTTCCTGCTCGCTGTCCGACCTGGCCTTTGCCGGTCGGATACGGGCAGAGCCGAGGCTCCAGAGCGCAGTCGAGCGGTGGTTCGAATCCCGCCCGACCCGTCCCGCGCACATCGAGCCGCCGGAATGGCTGGCCTGGGAGCGCGACCGCCACACCTCCCGCTGGCCCCGCCGGCTGGCCGAACCTGAAACAACCCCACAGGAGACACGATGAGCACTGCCACGTTGACGAAGGACGACTTCAAGGTCGCCGATCTGCAGCAGGCCGCCTACGGCCGTGAGGAGATCCTCCTCGCCCAGCACGAGATGCCGGGCCTGATGGAGATGCGTGAGGAGTTCGGCGACAAGAAGCCGCTGGCCGGCGCCCGCATTACCGGCTCGCTGCACATGACCATCCAGACCGCCGTGCTGATCGAGACGCTCGTCGAGCTCGGCGCCGAGGTCCGGTGGGCCAGCTGCAACATCTTCTCCACCCAGGACCACGCCGCGGCCGCCGTGGTCGTCGGCCCCGGCGGCACCCCCGATGAGCCGACCGGTGTGCCGGTTTTCGCCTGGAAGGGCGAGACGCTCGAGGAGTACTGGTGGTGCACCGAGCAGGCGCTGGTGTGGCCTGACGGCGGCCCGAACATGATCCTTGACGACGGTGGCGACGCCACCCTGCTCATCCACAAGGGCGTCGAGTACGAGAAGGCCGGAGCCGTCCCGAACCCCGCCGACGCCGAGTCCGAGGAGTTCCAGGTCTTCCTGGGCCTGCTCGAGCGCACGCTGGGCGAGGACGACCAGAAGTGGACCCGGATCGCCGCCGACATCAAGGGCGTCACCGAAGAAACCACGACTGGCGTCAACCGCCTTGTCCAGATGGCCGAGACCGGTGAGCTGCTGTTCCCGGCGATCAACGTCAACGACTCCGTCACCAAGTCGAAGTTCGACAACCTCTACGGCTGCCGGCACTCGCTGGTCGACGGCATCAACCGCGCCACCGACGTGATGATCGGCGGCAAGGTGAGCGTCATCTGCGGCTACGGCGACGTGGGCAAGGGCTGCGCCGACTCGCTACGGGGTCAGGGCGCCCGGGTCATCATCACCGAGATCGATCCGATCTGCGCCCTGCAGGCGGCGATGGAGGGCTACGAGGTCCGCACGCTCGAAGACGTCATCGACACGGCGGACATCTTCATCACCGCCACGGGCAACAAGGACATCATCACCGCCGACCACATGGCCCGCATGAAGCACCAGGCGGTCGTCGGCAACATCGGCCACTTCGACAACGAGATCGACATGGCCGGCCTGATGAAGACCGAGGGCATCGAGCACGTCAACATCAAGCCCCAGGTCGACAAGTGGGTCTTCCCCGACGGGCACGCGATCATCGTGCTCTCCGAGGGACGGCTGCTGAACCTCGGCAACGCGACCGGCCACCCGTCGTTCGTGATGTCGAACTCGTTCACCAACCAGACGATCGCCCAGATCGAGCTGTTCACGAAGACCGACGACTACGACAAGCAGGTCTACGTGCTGCCCAAGCACCTCGACGAGAAGGTCGCCCGCGCCCACCTCGACGCGCTCGGCGTCAACCTCACCGAGCTCTCCGAGGACCAGGCCGCCTACATCGGCGTCCCCGTCGAGGGTCCGTACAAGCCCGACACGTACCGCTACTAGGATGCGGGCCGAACCCGACGAACACCTCGTCATAGGGGGTGGTTCGTTGGGTTCGGCTCGGTGGCGGCGGGTATGCGGTTGGGAGGGCCGCTACCGCCGACCGAAAGGATCCCCATGGCCGAGTCCATTCCTGACGCTGCGCGTCACCTGTTCGAGAAGCCGAACTTTGCCCACGTGGCGACGCTGTCGCCGGACGGGACGCCCCAGGTGACGCCCGTGTGGATCGACATCGACGGCGACACGGTGATCTTCAACACGGCCCGGGGGCGCGAGAAGGACAAGAACCTCCAGCGCGACCCGCGGGTCGGGATCTCGATCCACGACCAGGAGAACCCCTACGAGTCGGTCTCCGTCCAGGGGCAGGCTGTCGAGCTCACCGAGGAGGGCGCCGACGAGCACATCGACGCGATGGCCCAGCAGTACCTCGGGGAGGAGGCCTACCCCTTCCGCCAGGAGGGCGAGGTTCGCGTGATCGTGCGCATCGAGGCCGACAGCGTGTTCCACGGCGGCGGCTGACGCGCGTCAGCCGCCCCAACCAGCGCGCGGCGCCCCCGAGGCGACGGCGGCTCGCTCTAACGGGACACGCCGGCCGGGCGGCCTCGGCCGCCCGGGCCACCGCCGGAGACGGGCGA
>JBPCPM010000106.1:0-7810 GCA_050999155.1 Solirubrobacterales bacterium | reverse complement strand
CCACCGTAAGAGCATGGGTGAGGGAGGGACTTCCGCGCTATCCCTCCCCACCACCCCGACGGTCCTGCGGTTCAGATGGACGCCTGCGGCTCGCGGGCCAGGGTAGTCTTGGGGTTCGGAGGGATCTGGCATTGGAAGACTCGATGAGCGAGAACACGACGTGGCTGCGGTGCTACCGCTGCTGGTCGCAGAACCTCGAAGTTCAGGTGCACTACGACGCCATCCTGAGGGTGGATCCGGCGACCGGCAAACCGGCCGACCGCATCGAGGAGGTGCAGGACTCCGTGGTGCAGTGTCTCGACTGCATGCACGACCAGCCGCATCTGACCTTGCGCAACGACCGGGTGGTCCAGATCGAGGAGCGCTGGGAGCGGATGGTCACCGGGACGCCATGGGTCGCCTCCTGCACCGTCACCGTCGACAAGGACGAGGTCGAGACGTGCACGGGCCCCGAGGCAGCCGACCACCTCACCTTCGCCGCGTTCGGCGACGCCGGCACCCGCGAGTTCTTCACCCACGTGCGGTTCCACAAGCACGACGACGACGAGATCGTCATCCACCTGCTCGTCGAGCTCTACGCCCGCGCGGCCGAAGAGGCCTCCGAGGTCCTGGCCGATGCGGCCCGGGGCCCGCTGGAGATCACCTCGCTCGCCGAGGAATCACGGCCGCCGGCGCACGCCTCCGACGAAGCCCACTAGCCGACCCGAACGGGGGTCCCGACGCCGGGCAGAGACCGCGAGCCCGAGCGGCCCACGGGAACGCACGCGGGGCGCCCTCGTGGAGGACGCCCCGAGGTGCTACAAGCCCTGGTGGGCCTGACTACTTGCCGACGGCGTTGACGATCTCGGCGTCGAGCCGCGGGAACTTCTCGAGGAACTCACGCCGGTCGCTCTTGAGGCGATCGACGAGCTTGGCGTACTCGTCCTCGCGCCCCTGCTCCGCGTACATCTCGCGGGGACGCAGTAGCTCGTCGTCCTGCTTGCCGAGACCGGGGACCTCGGTGGCGACCTGGTACCCGAAGTCCGGGTCGTCCTCCCAGGTGATCGTGCCTTCGGCGACGCCCTTGACGATCGCCGAGGAGTGCGGGATCCGCACCTTGCGCGAGCGCTCGTCGCCGGGGCTGCCGCCGACGCGGCCGGTGTTGAGCAGGTACACGTCGAGTTGATGCTCGCCCATGAGCTCCAGGAAGCGGTTGCCCTGGAGGCCGTGGGGGGCGGGCCAGAACGGGTTCGTGCCCGGGACGCGGAGGAACTTGCCGGCTTCCTCCTTGCCGCCGGCCGACGTCCCCTGGGTCTCGCCGAGCATGAAGTACGCGGCGGCCCGGGTGGCGTCCAGCTTGGCCACGGCGGGGATGATGTTCTCGTTGCGGTTGAGGATCAGCAGGAAGTGCGCCGAGTCGAGATCGCGGGCATCGGCCGCGTCGATCATGGAGAACTCGAACGTCGCCCGGCCGTTCTCGGTGTAGTCGGTGTCGAAGAAGTCGACCTTCTCGCCCTCCTGGGAGACGTTCTCCAGGTAGGCGCCCGACTCCATGACCGCGCCGTGGATGGTCGGCTCGTCCTCGGGGTTGAGGCCGAACGTCTTGGCGAAGCAGCCCGCCTCGGTGGCGTAGACCTTGCCGCCGGGCATCATGGCCACGAAGTCGTCCTGGACAGGGAGCGACCCGTTTTGCTTGGTGAACGTGGTCGTGGTCTTGCCGGTCCCGGACAGGCCGACGATGAGGCCGACCTTGTCGCCGTCGTCGGTCGGGATGACCTTGCAGCCGGCGTGCAACGGCAGCCCGCCCCGGTCGTAGACCAGGCGGTTCCACATGCGCAGGCCGCCCTTCTTGGACTCACCGAAGTAGTCGGAGTTCATGACGCGCGTGACGCCCGCCTCGAGGTCGACGATGATCGCCCGCTCGGAGGGGTAGTCGTCAATCGCGAGGTTCGGCGTGTAGATCACGGTCAGCTCCGGCTCGAAGCTGTCGGGATCGTCGACGTCGAAGTACAGCTGGCGCTGCATGCCGGCGATGTTGGCGTTGGCGGCCTCGATGTACAGGCGGGTGGCGGTCCGGAACCCCGGATCGTTGCCGATGAAGCCGTCGACGATGATCATGTCCTGGTCGGCGATGTAGTCGTCTTGGAGGCGGGCGACGCGTTCGCCCTCGGCGCGGGTGACCGCCTGCTGGGCCGTCGAGCCATCGTCGTCGATCACGTACGTCGATGCCTTGGACCGGGAGACGACCTCGGTCTGGACGTTGAGGTTGTCGTACTCGGTGGTGCGCGCGTTCGGCATCTTCTCGGCGAGCTCGCGGAGCTCGGATTCCGAGGGGTTGGCGACGAGGGACTTGGCGTCGGGTAGCGCAGTCATCTGCTTGGCCATTGCTCGATCAGCTCCCTGGAGGCGTCGGGTTCGATGAGGAGGGATACGGCGAGATGGGGCGACCGGGGGCCGCGGAAGAGGAATTCCGTAGGGACCCTCGAAGTGGCCGGGGATTCTACCGCTCCGGCGGCGGGACCGGTCGCAATCATGACGTCAGGACCCGGGCTCGCGCTTGGGGATCAGCACGGCGCGCTTGAACTCGGCCACGAGGGTGCTGTCCTGGTTGTGAACGCGCGTGTGGACCTTGACGATGCCACGGTCAGGCTTGGACTTCGACTCGCGGACCGACAGCACCTCGGACTCGCAGAACAGCGTGTCGCCGTGGAAGACGGGCGCCGGGTGAGTGAGCTCCTCGGTGGCGAGGTTGGCGATCGCCTTGCCGGAGATGTCGCCGACGGACATGCCCAGCGCCACCGAGTACACGTACGGGCCCACGACGACGTTGCGCCCCTGCTGGGACTGCGCGGCGTAGTGGTCGTTGATGTGCAGCGGATGGTGGTTCATGGTCAGCAGGCAGAAAAGGTGGTCGTCACCCTCGGTAACGGTCTTGGCGGGCCAATGCTTATAGACGGCTCCCTCTTCGAAGTCCTCGAGGTAGCGGCCGTAGGGCCGCGCGCCGGAGGCCTCGCGAGTGGCCTGATCGGTGGGAACGCTCGATTCGCTCATCTCTGCGTTGCTCCTGAAGTAGCTGACGGAAGGGGCAACAGTGTGCCGATCCCGCCGTCCGGCCGTTGTCCGGCTACCCCTCCTTCTGCGGCAGGCGGCTACACGCCTTGCATGACGCTGCCGCGCTCGACAAGCGCCAAAAACGGCCCGAGCAGCTCGGAGTCGAAGTGGCGGTCGCCGGACATCCGCATGATGGCGGCCGCCTCGCTGATCGCCAGGGCAGGCCGATAGGACCGCTCGCTGGTCAAGGCATCGAAGACGTCGGAGATCGCGGTGATCCTGCCCTCGAGAGGGATCTCGTCCCCCTGGAGTCCGTTCGGGTACCCGCTGCCGTCGACCCTCTCGTGGTGGGTCAGGGCGATGGTCGCGGCGAGCTCGAGGATCGGGTCACCGAGGCCCGACAGCAGCCGGTGGCCCGCGGACGGGTGCTCGCGTACCCCGGAGAACTCCTCGGCGTTGAGCGGTCCTTCCTTGCGCAGGATGGCCTCCGGGACCTGGAGCTTGCCGATGTCGTGCCAGGCGGCAGCCTGGCCGATCCGCTCGGCGCGGCGGCGGTCGAGGCCGGCCTGGATCGCGATCACCTCGGCGTAGCGGCCGACACGTGCGTTGTGGCGATCGCTGCCCTCGTCGCGCAGCGCAGCGATGTGCGACAGCCGCTCGATGGCGCGGCGGGGCGAGTGGGCCTCGCCGTTGGGTCCGCGCTCGAGGACGGCCAGCGCCGAGCCGAGCATCCCCGCCGCCGAGCGGCCGAGCGCGATCCGATCCTCGGTGCGGCGGCCGTCGAGGAAGCCAAGGACGAGGGCGCCGAGAATCCGGCCCCCGGCCGCGATCGGGGCGAGTACGGCCGTCGACAGCCCGACCGATCGCAGCAGGACCGATCCCCTGTCGTGACCCTCCTGGACGACGGCCAGAGCGGTGCCGGATCCGGCCACCTGCTCGAGCAGCTCGGTGCCATGCAGCAGGCCGGGCAGGACCGTGTCGGCGTCGGTAGAGGCCAGCAGCTCGGGCTTGGCTCCTGCCAGGCGATAGACGAGGCCGATCTCGACGCCTGGCAGCTCGCTGCAGTGCGCCAGCATCGCGGCGATCTCGTCGGCAGGCCTCTCGTGGCGGCCCGCCTCCCCGGCCAGGTCGGCCAGGCGGGTGAGCTCGACCGCCAGCTCGAGGTCCGGGGGCACCTCGGAGGGGGCCGTCGGCGGCTCGGGCGACGGCCCGGCAACGGCGTGGGCACGGGCCGGGCGGGCGGAACGGCCCGAGCCACGGGGTTCGGGCGTGCCGGGGGCTCGTGTCTCCTCGGGGGCGGCGAACAGCGAATCGGACACCGTGTGCAGCAGCCGCGCCGGATCCAGCGGCTTGATGAGCACGGAGTCGAACCCGGCAGCCGTGTCGGTGCACACGTCCTCGCGGAACCCGAGGAGCCCGACAACCGGAAGCGACCGGCGGCAGCGCGCACGCAGCCCGAGAACCAGCTCGTCGGGCCGCGCCCCGGGAATGTCGGTCGAGGAGATGACGACGTCGGGGTCGGTCTGGCCGGCGATCCGCAGCGCCGAATCGGCGTCCTCGGCGCTCTGGACGATGTGGCCGGCGCGGCGCAGGGCCAGCAGGGCAACCCGGCGCGTGAGCGGCTCGGCCTCGACCAGGAGGATCCGGGCGCCCATCACGCGACCTCCTCCGCGAGGGCCGCACGCAGCGTGCCCGGAAGCGAGCGGGTGTTGATGGGCTTGGCGATGAAGCCGTCGCATCCGGCGGCCAGCGCCCGCTGCTCGTCGGCTGCCATGGCGTAGGAGCTCACCGCGATCACCCGGATGTCGCGATGACGGTCCTGGCTTTTGAGCTCGCGGGTGAGCTCGAGTCCGTCGACGCCGGGAAGTTGGATGTCCATGAGGATCATGCGCGGCTGGAACTCGGCAAGCGCGCTGCGCGCCTGCTCGGCGTCGGCCGCGGTGCGGACGTCGTAGCCCTCCGCCTCGAGCAGCGTCTGGACCAGCTTGAGGTTGGTGGGATGGTCATCGACCACCAAGACGGGTTCACCGGCCATCGGGCGCCTCCTTCCCCTCGGGCTGCGGACGTTCGAGGACGGTGCGGCCGGATCCGGCGCCGAGGGCGCAGGGCATCTGCGCGTAGAACACGCTTCCGGCGCCCTGCTTGCTCTCGACGCCGACGACCCCACCCTGGGCTTCCACGACGCGCTTGGTGAGCGCCAGGCCCAGCCCGGTGCCCTGGTAGCGCTTGCCGGTGCCGCGATCGAGCTGCTCGAAGGCGTCGAACACCCGGACCCGGTCCTCCTCGGCGATCCCGATGCCCGTGTCGACCACCTCGACGCGGAAGCTCGTGCCGGCCGCGTCGGCCACGCGAACGGTGACGGCGCCGCCCTCGGGGGTGAACTTCAGCGCGTTGGAGAGGTAGTTGAACAGCACCTGACGCAGCTTGGCGGCGTCGAGGGTCACGCTGTGCGGCGCGTTGTCGAGCTCCAGCAGGTGACGGGAGCTGGTGAGGATGTCGCCGAGGTACTCGCGGTGCTTCGCGGAGACGTCGCCGACGCGACCGTCGTGCATCAGCTCGGCAAACCCGATGATCCCGTTGAGCGGGGTTCGCAGTTCGTGGGACATGTTGGCCAAAAACTCGCTCTTGGCCTGGTTGGCACGCTGGATCTCGGTGCTGCGCGACGCGAGCGCCGCGTTGGCGCGGGAAAGCTCACGCGACGAGGTGAGCTGGCGGTACAGCAGCAAGAACACGGCCATGAGTGCGAGGGCGAAGGCGGCGAACGTCGCCCAGATCAGCAGCGAGGACGCCCCGCCGGACCCGAGGGCGTCGCCGATCGGCGCCGTGGCGAGGATCTGCCAGGCGCCGCCCGCGGTACCGCTACGGGCGTACCACCAGTCGGCGTCGCCGTTGCGGAACTCGCCCTGCTCGGCGCCCGAGCGCACCGCGTTGAGCAGCGACGCGTTCTCGAGCGACTCACCGATCGACTCCTGCCCGGCCAGGACCCGGCCGTTGCGGTCGACCATCAGCAGCTTCCCGCGTGTCGACGAGGAGGTCTCCTCGAAGGCGTCGCGGACGAAGAGTTCGACGATCTCGGGGCGGCCGAAGGTCACGATGATCCGCCGCCCGTCCTGGCCGGCAAAGGGGACGGCGACGAGCAGCTGCTGGCGGTCCCGGAACTCCATGACGGGCGACACGCCGAGCTCGCCGGAGCGCGCGCGCCGCACGGGCGCCGATTCGGTAATGGTGCGGCGCTCGGCGCCGCTCAGCCGCGGTGACGAGCCGAGGACCCGGCCGTCGCCGCCGAGCAGCAGGGCAACCGACGAGCCGGAGGTCCGGCGGTAGGCGCGCACCGCGGCCGTCGGCTTGTCGCCGCCGAGCTGGCCTTCGGCGTCGCGGGCCTGCAGGTCGCGGCCGATGCCCAGCGTCGAGTCCACCAGCGCCGCGGCGGTCTGCGCGCGGCCGGCGAAGCGATCCTCCTTGACCTCACCCGGTGCTTCCCACGTCACCCGGTGCTTCCCACGGCGTTCCATGCCATCAACCGACTGTGAGCAGGATCACGGGACGCCCTCCGCGACCAGTCAACGGCAGGACAACATCCGCACAACGCGCTCCTCACGACCGGAAGGCGTATCCGACCCCTCGGACAGTGTGGATCCACCGCGGGCGCTCGGGGTCCGGCTCGAGCCGTTGCCGGATCCGCCGGACGTGCTCGGTGACGGTCGACGAGTCCTGCATCCCGGCTCCCGATCCCCACACCTGGCGCAGCAGGTGCTCGCGGGAGAAGGCCCGGCCGTCGTTGGCGGCCATGAAGGCGAGCAGCTCGAACTCGCGCGGGCGCAGCTGGACCGACGCGTCGTGCACGGTGACCGTGCGCCCGGCCTGGTCGATGACGAGCCCGTCGAAGCGCAGCTGATCGCCCGGGTCCGGGCGGGTGCGCCGCAGCACCGACTTGGTGCGCGCGACCAGCTCACGGGGCGAGACGGGCTTGGTCAGGTAGTCATCGGCGCCCAGCTCCAGGCCGAGTACCCGATCGGCTTCGGTGGTCCGGCCGCTGACCACGATGAGCTGCTTGCGCATGATCGCGTCGTCCTCGGTGACGAGGACCCGGCCCCGCATCGGACGACTCAGCGCGCCTTGCGCATCTTCGTTCGCGCCTCGTGTCGCTCGATCACCGAGGCCACGAGCTTCTGGACCCGCGGGTCCCCTTCGACCTTGATGTCGCCGTGCTCCCACGCCCGGCGGTAGGCGGCGATCGAGCCGTCGGCCAGGTCGTTGAAGGTCGCCCGGGGCATCATCACCGTCACGCGACCGTCGGCGGCGGCACCGCGGGTGACCCTCGGGCCGGGCAGCTCCACGCGGAATTGCTGCAGGTCCCCGCGGCCGCGCAGGTCGAGACCGAAGATGAGCTTGAGGTTGCGCAGCGCGGGCAGCCGCTCCTGGAACTGCGTGACGGCCTGCGCGACGAGATCCGCTGTTGATGCCACGCGGTCACTGTACCTCCCCCGCCAGGCCCGGGGACCGCGGGACCCGAACCGCTGGCCGAAGGTGCCGCGTACCTGGGTCACCGCACCGTCGCCGACGGCTGCCCGCCGCCGCCGCTAGATCTTGTTGCGCTCCAGCAGCTTCTTCCCGATGACCATCCGCTGGATCTCCGACGTGCCCTCGCCGATCAGCAGCAGCGGCGCGTCGCGGTACAGGCGCTCGATCTCGTACTCCTTGGAGTAGCCGTAGCCGCCGTGGATGCGGAAGGACTCCTCGACGACCTCCTTGCCGGTCTCCGAGGCCACGAGCTTGGCCA
>JBPCPM010000070.1:0-11628 GCA_050999155.1 Solirubrobacterales bacterium | reverse complement strand
GGCCCGGCGCGGCGAGCAGCCGCTCGACGTCGACACCGAGGTCGAGCGGCAGCTGCGCGACGCGCACGGGCCCGCCTGACGGGCGGGACCCGCCCTCCCCCGCGCCGGGTTTGATCGGCCCGATTCTGGAAACAGCTCAGGCCATGACCAAAGACGACGCACGCCAACGCATCGTGGAGCTCGAGGACCTCCTGGTTCGCCCCGGCTCCTACTTCAACCCGCAGACCGAGGTCCTGGTGGTCGTGGACGACTCCAGCACCATCGACGCCGAGATCTTCAACATGGAGGCCTACGAGGGTGCCGACTGGGTCCGCATCGCCGACGAGGTCCCGGTCGACGAGCGCCGGCGCGACGAGCTGATGGAGGCCTTCCAGACGCACTACCACGGCGGTGCCATGGGCTCGATCTCCGAGCCGGCGCTCGAACAGGGCGACGACTCGAAGAACGAGGGTGAGGAAGGTCAGGAGCCGGGCCGCGAGGACTGAGCGCGCGCCGAGGGCGCATTCCTTGCCGGGCTAGGCTCGCGACCACCCCCCCAACCTGATCTTCAGGAGGCGGGTGCCCCGTATCAGCGAGGGCTCAGTTCTGCAGGATCTGCGCGCACTTCTGGAGGTCCGACTGGCCCTTGGCCTTCTGCACGCACTCCAGGTACTTCTCGGACTGCTCGCGCTGGGCGTCCGACGAACCCGAGCCGCCGGACCCGGCGCTGCCGGAATCCGAGCCCGAACCGGAACCCGGATCCGCAGGCTCGGGCCCGGATCCCGAACCGGAGGAGCCGTCCGAGCCCCCGCCGCCCAGGCCGCCCAGGCCGCCGAACCCTCCGAGGCCGCCGGTGAGCTCGGAGAACGGCTTGGCGTTCGCAGGCGCGGTGATCTCCTGGTCCTTGTTGACGTCCGCGAAACCGAACTCGAGGGCGAGCGCGGCCGACTGGGGCGTGTCGGCGCCGCCACCGGCCGGGTCCTCGAGCGCCACGTTGAGCTTGAGGTTGCGGATGATCGAGTCGTCTTTGCCCGTGAACAGGTCGAATGTCGCGGACTTGACAGACTTCTTGACCTCTTCGACCGCCTTCTCGTCCGGCAGCTGGCCGCCCTGGGGCAGGGATCCGCCTGCGCGCTCGCGCAGCTTGTTGAGGTCGTCGAACAGCGCGGCGACATCCACCTTCCCGCTGACGTGGGCCGTCTCGGCTCCTCCGATCTCCTTGTCGTCCTCACGCTTGAGGTCGGTCAGCCACTTCTTCGGTGATAGGCCGAGCGCCTCGAGGCTCAGCTGGTTGGCCGAACCGTTCGTCCCCGTCTGCTGTCCCGCCTGAGACTCGACCGACGACTTCAAGAAGTTGAAGGTGGGCTCGTCGATCTCGTAGTCGCTGCCGCGGAAGCTCAAGAAGCCCTTGTCGCCCGTCGAGGTTGCCCCGGCCTCGATGTTCGGGATCTGGGCGCTCCCGCCCCCGCTGCCCTTGACGGCGAGGTTGAGGTCGAACTTCGGGAGCTTGTTCTCCCCCTGGTTGACAAAGGGCCCGCCAGCGGTGATGTCGACGTTGCCCGCCTGGTTGCCGCCTTCGCTCTTGATACTCAGGCGGAGGTTGAGCTTGCCGCTCTCGATCGGCTTGGCGCCTTCGAAGGTCTTGTCGATGATCGCCTGGGGGTCATCGGGCAGGTCGTCACCTCCACACGCGCCGAGGATGGCGGCGAGGGCGAGGGCGAGCAGAACGACGATGAAACGAGAGCGGTGCACGTAGGAAGGCTCCGAGCTGGTTGCGGTGGTACGGAAACGGTAGCTCAGCGAGCCGCTCGGCGCGGCCGTTGGACGGATCGGCGCCCAGGTTCCGCCCTGCACGCGCCACACTTGGGGGCCGTGCCGCTTCGCCACGCGCTCAGCTCGATCCTCGTCGCCGTCGCAACCGTCGCCGTGTCAGCGGCCGGCCCGGCTGGTGCGGCCGCTCAGACGGCCGGGGTTCTCGACGATCCGGCCTTCCAGCAGCTGCTGCCGCCGGTTTCCGCTCCCCTGGCCGCCGCGGGCGGCGAAGGGGCACCCCAGGTCCAGCCCGGGGCCGGCCGGCCCGGCGCCCGTTCGGCCGCGCAGTCCGATCCGGTCCGCCAGGCCATCCTGCGGGCCGCACGCAAGGACGCGATCAGCTCGGCGGAGTCGCTGCGGTACCGCAAGATCTGGCGCAACGCCCGCCGAACCGCGCGGACGCTGAAGGGGGCGCGTGGCCGCGAGCTGGCCTCGGTGCTGGGCACCGTCCGGCTCATCACCGCCCGCAAGGCCCTGCACGGCCACCGGATGCCGGCCGTCTTCGAGACGGTGCGGCGCAACCGCGCGTTCTGGACCGAGCGTGCCTTCCCGAAGACCTCCCAGCGGGTCAGCTTCAAGGGCAGCCGGGTGATCTGGCAGTACTACCCGGGCCGGGGCATGCAGTTCCAGCCGCTGGCGAGCTTCGGGCGGGCCAACGCGCTGTGGAGCCGCCACGACGCCGCGGGCCGCGAGGGGCTCGGCGAGCTGCTCGACGAGCTCAGCGCCCTGCGCTCGGTCCGCGGTGGCGCCGTCACCTGGGAGTACTACTTCCCCTTCGGCGGCGGCCAGGCCCCCTGGACGAGCGCGATCTCCCAGGGAACCGCGATCCAGGCGCTGGCCCGCGGCGGGCGCACCCTCGACCGGCCCGAGCTGCTCGAGCTCGCCCGTGCGGCGCTGCCCCTGTTTGCCAAGCGGACACCCGTGGGCGTCCGGGTCCCGGTCGGCCGCGACGGCAACTGGTACGCGCTCTACAGCTTCGCCCCGGGCCTGCGGGTGCTCAACGCCCACGTGCAGGCGCTCAACGGCCTCAACGACCTGGCGGTTCACGGCTCCAGCGATCAGGCGCGGCGCCTCTACCAGGAGGGTGAACGTGCGGCCCGCCGCCGGATCACGCAGTTCGACACCGGGGCGTGGTCCCTGTACGCCTCCCCCGGCCGCGAAGCGACCCTCAACTACCACCAGCTCAACACCGACGTGCTGTCCGGACTGTGCCGCCGGTCCAAGCGGGCGGCCATCTGCGACGCGAGCCGGCGATTTACCCGCTACCGCACCGAGGCGCCCCTCCTGACCCGCGTGCGTACCGGCCGCCCGATCGAGGGCCGCAGCACCGGCGTGAACTTCACGCTCTCGAAGGTCGGCACCGTGCAGGTGTACGTCAAGCGCCGGGCCGGGGCCCGGGTGCTGCGGCGGGTGGGAGCCCCCCTGACGCGCGGCCGCCGCCGGCTGACCTTCCGCGCCCCGACGACACCGGGGCGCTACCGCATCGACATCCGGGCGACCGACCTCGCCGGCAACGTGGGTCGGGAGGCCGTGCACTTCGACGTCCGCGAGTCCGCGAGGACCAAGGCCCGCAGGGCCACCGCCCGCGAACGCGCCGAGCGGCGCGCAGCGCAGCGGCGCAAGCGAGCCCGCGAGCGGCGCGAAGCCCGGGAGCGCACGGAGCCCACCAAGCCGACCTCGACGGTCCGCGGCGGCTGACTCGGCGGTCGGAGCCCGGCGAGGCGAGCGCCGGTACGCTCGCGAGGGTGATCCCCAGGACGATCCTCTACACGGGCAAGGGAGGAGTCGGCAAGACCAGCGTCGCGGCGGCCAGCGCGCGAGCCTGCGCGGAGCAGGGCCTGCGCACGATCGTCCTTTCCACCGATCCGGCCCACAGCCTCTCCGACTCGCTCGAACAGCCGATCGGCCCCACCCCCACCCCCGTGGCCGAGCACCTCTGGGCCCAGGAGGTCGAGGCCCAGCGGGCCATGGAAGAACACTGGGGCGCAGTCCGTGAGTGGCTGGCCTCGATGCTGGTGGGCCGCGGCCTGGACCGGATCGCCGCCGAGGAACTGACGGTCCCGCCCGGGATGGACGAGCTGGTCTCGCTGCTGGAGATCCGCCGCCACCACGACGAGCAGGCCTACGACGTCGTCATCGTCGACTGCGCGCCGACCGGCGAGACGCTGCGGCTGCTGTCGTTCCCCGACGTCGCCCAGTGGTGGCTGGAGAAGGTGCTGCCGTGGGAGCGACGGCTCGTCGCCGCCGCGCGGCCCTTCGCCCGGACGTTCGCCGACGCCCCGCTGCCCCCCGACGACGTGTTCGGCGAGGTCCAGGCCCTGGTCCGCAACCTCTCGGCGGTCGACGAGATCCTGCGGACCAGTGGCCACACCTCGATCCGCCTGGTGATGACGCCGGACCGGATGGTCGTCACCGAGGCCCAGCGCACCTTCACCTACCTCAACCTCTACGGCTACGCAACCGACGCAGTGGTCGTCAACCGCGTCTTTCCCCCCGATCTGGACGGTGGCTACTTCGGCCCCTGGCGCCGGCGCCAGCAGGACCAGCTCGAGGCGATCGAGCAGGGCTTCGCCCCGGTGCCGATCCTCACCGCGCGCTATTTCGAGGAGGAGGTTGTCGGGCCGGAGATGCTCGCCCGCCTCGGCGCCGAGGTGTTCGCCGAGCACGATCCGGCGGCCGTGCTGCACGAGGGATTCAGCCACGAGGTCCTGCTGGCCGACGGCGTACCGACCCTGCGGCTGCGCATGCCGTTCGCCACCCGCGATGATGTGTCCCTGCAGAAGATCGGCGCGGAGCTGATCGTCCGTGTCGGACACGAGAAGCGCACCATCATCCTCCCCTCCACCCTTTCGGCCATGACCCCCGCCGGCGCGCACTTCGCCGACGGCCACCTCGACGTCAGCTTCGACGATGGACGAGCCCCGGCAGCCGCCGCCCGGCTGGGCTGACGACCCGGGCCCCGGCCCGGGCGCCCCGCACGCCGGCTTCCGCGAGCTGCGCGACGCGCTCGGTTCCGCCGGCGCGGGCCACGGCGGCGAGCAGCAGTGCCTGGATTTCTGCCCGATCTGCCGCGCGGCCGACGCGTTGCGCACGGCGCTCCCGCCCGAGGCCCAAGAGCACTGGCAATCGTTGCAGCGCGAGATGGCGTTCGTACTGCGCGCCGCGCTCGACCACTACCTCACCCGGCAGCCGCCGCCCGACGCCGAAGTCCAGGTCGAGGACATCCCGATCGACTGAGCCGCCCGGCTCCTTCGCGTGCACCAAACCGCCGGCGAGCTCCTGCTCGACCACCGCGGGCGGCCCTTTCCAGGAGCTGACCCGCGTGGAGGTGCACCAGAAGGAGCGGAGCCGCGGGCAGTAGGATCCGCCCATGGCCACGTGGATCCTCACCGGGTCGCTGGAGAACTTCCTGATCAACGTCGAGCGGGGCTTCGACGTGATCGGGTTCAAGGAGCGGCGCCGCCGCCAGGCCGAGGAGATGGAGATCGGCGACGACATCGTCTTCTACGTCACCGGCGTGCAGGCGTTCGGCGGGATCGCCCGGGTCACGTCCGAGGTCTTCGAGGACCGGACGCCGATCTGGCCGCAGGGCAAGAAAAAGAAGCCCGAGGACTACCCGTGGCGTGTGTCCGGCGAACCGGTCGCGGTGCTCGACGAGCAGGATTTCGTCCCGGCCGAGGACCTGCTCGGCGAGCTCGAGCACGTCGACAAGTGGCCGCGCGAGCACTGGCACCTCGCCTTCCAGGGGCAGCTGCGCACGGTGGGCGAGGGCGACCGGGCCCTGCTGCACCGCGAGATCGCCGGCGCCCCGGCCGCGCGTTGATCCGGCAGCCCTCCTACGCCAGCGGCCCGGCCGAGCCGGCTGCAGGCCCTCACCCGGCGAACGCCCGGGGGCCCGTCTAGCTTCCCGACCACTCGGGGTCGCGCTTTTCGGCGAACGCCTTGGCTCCCTCGCGGGCGTCGTCGGAGACGAAGACGGGCCCGGCGATCTCCCCTTGACGCTCCCACGCCTCGTCTCCCTCCCAGTCCTGGGCGTGGCGGACGATCTGCTTGGACGCCTCCACGGCCAGCGGGGCGTTGGCCGCAACGGTCGCGGCCAGCTCCAGGGCCGCCTCCAGCGCGCCGCCGGGGTCGGTGATGCGGTTGACCACGCCCAGCTCGGCGGCCCGCGCGGCGGTGATCCGCTCCCCGGTCAGGGCCAGCTCCATCGCCTGGTGGTAGGGGATGCGGCGGGGCAGGCGCAACAGCGCGCCCGCCGCGGCGACGAGGCCGCGCTGGACCTCGGGGATCCCGAACGACGCGTCCGAGGCGGCAACCACGAGATCGCAGGACAGCGCGACCTCGAACCCGCCGGCCAGGGCGTACCCCTCGACGGCGGCGATCAGCGGCGTGTCGGGTGGGCGCTGGCAGATCCCGGCAAACCCCCGGTCTCCGGCGTAGGGACGTTCACCCTCGACGAAGGCCTTGAGGTCCATGCCGGCGCAGAACGTGCCCCCCGCGCCGGTGATCACGCCGGCCCGCAGCTGCGGATCGCCGTCGAGCTCGGCGACGGCCGCGGCGATGCCCTCGGCCACGGCGGCGTTGACCGCGTTGCGCGCCTCGGGGCGATCGATGGTGATGACCAGGGCGTGGTCGCGGCGCTCGGTGTGGACGGGCTCGCTCATCCGCGACGCATCGTATCCCCGGCGGCGCGCCCCACCACCCCCACGCTCGCTGAACGATTCTCCGCGCTCTGGCAGCACCGATCGTTCAGCGAGCGGGTGGGGGCCCGGGCTAGTCGTCCTCGGAGATATCCGGGGGTTCGATGCCGTGGCGGCCCATGCCCGCCTCGATGGCCGCGATCACGGTCTCGATGCAGGCGATCCGCGCGTGGCGCTTGGAGTCGGCCGGAATCACGTGCCACGGGCCGGCCTCGTGGTCGGTGCGGCCGAGCATCTCCTCGACGGCGGTTTCGTAGTCCGGACGGCGGCCCCGGTTGCGCCAGTCCTCATCGGTGAGCTTCCAGTGCTTCAGCGGCTTGTTCTCACGGTGGCGGAATCGGGCCAGCTGCTCTTCGGGCGAGACGTGGAGCCACAGCTTGCAGATGATCATGCCCTCGGCGGCCAGGGTCGTCTCGAATTCGACGATCTCCTCGTAGGCGCGCTCCCACTGCTCGGGAGAGGCGAAGCCCTCCACCCGTTCCACCAGGACGCGGCCGTACCAAGAGCGATCAAAGATGGTCATTCCTCCCCAGCCCGGCAGGGCCGGCCAGAACCGCCACAGGAAGTGGTGGCGGGCCTCGTCGGCGGTCGGCGCCGCGATCTGCGTCACGCGGACGTGCCGCGGATCGAGCGGCGCGACCATCCGCTTGATCGTGCCGCCCTTGCCCGAGGCGTCCCAGCCCTCGAACACGACGCAGACGGGCGGACCCGGCTCGTAGCCGTCGAGCTGGCCGCCAAGGGCGAGCCGCAACGCGGCGAGTCGCGGCTGGAGCGCGTCGAGCCGCTTGCGCTCGGTCTTCTTGTCGACGTGGAGGCTGAGATCCGCCGATTCGAGCGTCGCCATCGACCGATCCTCGCACCGCCCGGGCACCCGAGCAACCGGGTCCGGTCCCCAGCCGCCTCGCCCGGCAGCGGCGCCGCTCAGCCCGGCGGGATCGCCGAGCCGCCGTCGAAGACCCGCGCGACGATCGGAAAGGCCACCACCGCGGCGAAGATCAGCACGATCCCCAGGATGACAAGCGCCTGCACCTTGATCACGTGCCCGTAGACCCCCACGAGAAAGCCGAACGCCATCAGGCCCGCGTAGAAGGCGGCCCCTTCGGGCAACAGGGCGAGCGGCAGGGCCTCGAGCAGCGTGGCCGGTGCGGGCATGACGGCGAGAACAGACACGGGCCGCAAGTATGATCGAGACGGTGTCGACGCCCGCCGCATCCGCTCCACCCGCCTCGGCCGAGGTGGTGGCCAGCGCCCTCGCCGGCGCCGGCTATCTCGCTGACGACGCCTCCGCGCTGGTCTGCTTCCTCGCCCAGCGCCTGGGCAAGCCGGTGCTCGTCGAGGGCCCGGCCGGGGTGGGAAAGACCGAGCTCGCGAAGGCGACCGCCCGGGCCACGGGCCGGCCGCTGGTGCGGTTGCAGTGCTACGAGGGCCTCGATGAGGCCAAGGCGCTGTACGAGTGGAACTACCGCAAGCAGCTGCTGCGCATCCAGGCCGGCGGGGACGACCGCGACGGCTGGAGCTCGGTCCATGACGACATCTTCGCCGAGGAGTTCCTGCTTGCCCGGCCGTTGTTGCAGGCCATCGCCAGCCCCGAGCCCGTGGTGTTGCTGATCGACGAGATCGACAAGACCGACCAGGAGTTCGAGGCGATGCTGCTCGAGGTCCTCTCGGAGTTCCAGATCTCGATCCCCGAGCTCGGCCCGATCGCCGCACGCTCGGAGCCGATCGTCTTCTTGACGTCCAACAACGCCCGGGAGCTGACCGAGGCGCTCAAGCGCCGCTGCCTGTACCTGTGGATCGACTACCCCGACCTCGAGCGCGAGCTGGAGATCGTCCGCCTGCACACGCCCGAGATGGACGAGCGGCTTGCCCGCCGGATGCTCGAGGTGGTGCACGAGATTCGGGCGCTCGACCTGCACAAGGCGCCGAGCATCGCCGAGTCCATCGACTGGGCGCGCACGCTGCTGCTGATCGGCGCCCAGGACATCGACCGCGAAACGTTCACCAAGACGCTCGGCATCCTGATCAAGCACCAGACCGACCTCGAGCTCGTGGCCCAGCGGGTCGGGGTCTCGCTCGAGGCCCGGTCCAGGCTGGGCGTCGACGGGAAATGAGCCCGGGCCCCGGGCCGTTCGGGTCGGTGCCCGAGGCCGGACCCCCAGGCCTCACCGCCCGCCTGCTGGAGCTCGTCGGGGCCCTGCGCGAGGAGGGCCTGCGGGTCGGCACGTCGGAGATCCTCGACGCGCTCGAAGCGACATCGTCGGTGACCTGGAGCTCGGAGACGGCGTTCCGCGAGGCGCTGGCCGCCACGCTGGCCAAGTCGCCGGAGGACCGGCGCGTGTTCGACCTCGTGTTCGGCCGGTTCTTCTTTCGCGCGGCGGAGGCCGAGGCGATCCGCCAGGACCTCGCGGCCACCGAAGCCGAGGCGGGGGCCACGCCGGGCGACGAGCAGGACATCGATCTCGAGGCCCTGGCCCAGGCGGTGCGCGAAGCCGTCGCCGAGGGCACCGACCCCCAGATGCGCGATCTCGCACGGCTGGCCGTCGCCGCTCTCGGCCGCCAGGGCGAGGGCGTCGGCGTCGTCGGCGTCGACGTGCAGCGGATCCGCCGCGCGCTCGGCCTCCAGACCCATGCCGGGCGCCGCGACGACGAGCCGGATCCCGACGAGGGCCCGACGCTGGACCGCGAGTCGATCAACGCCTTCGAGCGTCACCTGCGCCGGGAGCTCGAGCGGCGCCTGATCGAGCGCACCGGGACGCTGCCTCCGGCCCGCCCCCTGGCCGACCTCGACCGGGCGCTGCCCAGCAACCCGGCGCAGGACCTCGCGGCCGTCCACCGCTCGGTGAAGATGCTCAAGCGCCGCCTGGCCACCGTCGGCCACGAGCACCGGGGGCGCCGGCACAGCTCCGTCGTCGACGTCCGGCGGACCATGCGCACCGCGTTGGAGACCGGCGGCGTGCCTCTGCGGCTTCGCTACCGCCCCCGCCGCCCCCGCCGGCCCGAGATCTTCGTCCTGTGCGACGTCTCGACCTCGGTCACGTCGGCCAGCCTGTTCTTCCTCTCGGTGCTGCACGCGCTCCACGACGCCTTCCGCAAGCTGCGCAGCTTCGTGTTCATCGAGCGGATCTCGGAGGTCACCGAGGTTTTCGCCCGCGAGCGGGACTTCACCGAGATCTCGCGCAAGATCTCCTCCGACGGCGGGGTGGCCGATGTGTCCGGCTACACGGACTACGGCCGGGTGTGGCTGGAGTTCGGAGAGCAGGTCGCTCGCGACCTCGGCCCGCGGTCCACGATCATCGTCCTCGGCGACGCCCGAACCAACGGCCGCGCCCCCCACGCCCCCGCGCTGGGTGCGGTCACCGCCCGCGCCGGGCGGACGTTCTGGCTCAATCCCGAGCCGCGGCTGTACTGGAACTACGGCGACTCTGTGATCTCCGCGTACGAGCCGTTCGTCGATGGCGTCTTCGAGTGCTGGACGACCCAGCACCTCGAGCAGTTCGTCGGCCTGCTCGCCGGCCAGGCGCCCGAACCCCAGCCCCGGTAGGGGCCACCCCGACGGGCCCTCGTGGCCCAGAACGGCCAAAGGGCTCGTATATTCCCTGCACCATGGCGAATCCCGACACGTCCGGACCCCTGAAGGTCATGCTCGCCAACGAGGACAAGGACGAGCTCGAGCGCGTCGCCACTCTCGTGCGCGAGCTGGGCCATGACGTCACCGCGCTGGCCGTCGCCCCGATGGAGGCGGCCAACGACATCGTCAACGACCCGCCCGACGTGTCGCTGCTCGTGGTCCACCACGACCTCGCGCACGCCCTGGAGATGATCGTCGAGCTCAACGAGGTGGCCGAGGCGCCGGTCGTGGCCATGCTCGGGGAGCACCGGCCGGAGTTCGTGAACAAGGCGATCGCGGCGGGCGTCACCGCCTTCGTGTCCCCCGAGGACAGCTCCGCCCTGCGCAGCGGCCTCGACCTGGCGCGCGAGCGCCAGCAGCAGCTGACCTCGCTGATCCGCGAACGCGACCAGATCTCGAGCGCGATGGAGCGCCGGGCCATGATCGAGCAGGCCAAGGGGATCCTGATGGAGCGTCACGGGGTGGGCTCGGGCGAGGCCTTCGAGATGCTGCGCGGCGAGTCCCGCCAGCAGCGACGGCGTGTGGTCGACCTCGCGTGCTCGGTCGTCGAAAGCCGATCGCTGCTCGACTCGTCGGCCTCCAGCCGCTGAGGCGACACACCCCGGCCAGTACACTCCCGGTCCCCAGGGGAGCTCGCGGGACAGCGGGCTGAGAGAGCGCCTTCGGCACAGCCACCGGCGCTGACCCTTCGAACCTGTGCGGTAATGCGCGCGTCAGGGAGCATGAAGCCGACGAGCACCCAAACCCCCTCCCCACCCACCCCTCCGGTCGCGCTGCGAGCGGTGGAGCACCGTTTCGGCGCGCTCAGCGTCATTGACGGGCTGCACTGCGAGGTCGGCGCCGGCGAGGTCCTCGGGCTGGTCGGGCCCTCGGGGTGCGGGAAATCGACGCTGCTCGACCTGATCGGCGGCCTCGCCGAGCCCGCGGGCGGCGAGATCTCCGTCGGCGACGCGACGAGCGCCGACCGACGGCTGCGGCGCTGTGCCCTGATGCCCCAGCGCGACTGCCTGCTGCCCTGGCTCGACGCGGCCGACAACGCCGCGCTGGCCCTGACCAACCGGGGGATCGGCCGCGCGCAGGCCCGAGACCACGCGGCCGAGCGGTTCGCGGCGGTCGGGCTGGCGAGCTTCGAGAACGCCTGGCCCCGCGAGATGTCCGGAGGCATGCGCCAGCGGGTCGCCTTCCTGCGCACGCTGCTGGCCGACAAGCCCGTCCTGCTGCTCGACGAGCCGTTCGCCGCCCTGGACGCCATCACCCGCGGGGAGATGCAGCGGTGGCTGGCCTCGCGCCTGGCCGAGGCCGGGCGCACCGTCGTGTTCGTCACCCACGACATCGAAGAGGCCCTGTACCTGTGCGACCGCGTCGCCGTGCTCGACCGGCGCCCGACGCGGGTGCTCGACGTCCTGGCGTCCCCGCGCCCCCGCGACCCGGACCGGGCCGGCGCGCTCGCCGACCCGGCGGCCCAGGACGCCCGCCGCCATGCCCTTGACCTGCTCGCCGGGGTGCCCG
>JBPCPM010000057.1:0-3417 GCA_050999155.1 Solirubrobacterales bacterium | reverse complement strand
CCCTTTCACGACCTCGGTACGCCGGTCGCGTACTTCGTGGACGGCGACGGCATCGTCGAAGAGCCGCTCGCGTTCGGCGGCGCCGAGGTGCCCGCCGCGCTACGCAGGCACGCCGGTCTCGCGCCGGTACCGGTCGACCACCCGGCCGCGATCGGGGAGCCCGACGGGGACGAGGAAGGACAGCGCTACCTCGCCCTCCCACCGTCGGCGGGGGTCTGCGCGCCGTCCGGGTCGAAGCCCGTCCGCACGTGGGCCGGCATCGACACGTTCAGGATCGGTGATCTCGTCGTCGGTATACGAGCCGCCTCGTCGGCCGCCGGGCAAGCTGATCCGCCAGCTCCTCGCCAGCTCCGCGGACGACGGCAGATATCGGCAGCCGAACTACTCAATCGTCCTGCCGGGCCTCGACGACGCGGCCAGCCGGGAGCTGAGCCTGCTGTTGCGGGGCGATGTCGTGGTCGTTCGGAGCCGATCAGCGCGCCGCGTCGTCGACGCTCTCCTCGCGTACTTGGCCACCCACGTCACAGCCGAGGAGCACGATGTCTGGCGCATCGCCGCGTTTCCGGTCGTGAAAGACGGGCGAGCCGTGCTGCTCCCCGACGAGCTCCGGTCCAGCCTTGCCCACGTCCAGCCCCGCCTGACGAAGGCAGGACTGTCGATGGTGGACCTCCCCACGGCGATCGTCGACACCAGAACGACGGAGCTCGTCATCCCACAGCCGACGACCCCACACGACGCCGAGGTGGCGAGCAGGCTGGGCCCGGTCTGGGTCCGTACGACCGAGTTGCCCCCGGCGGCGCCCGGGCGCTACCCGCTGGCGGCTTGGATGTTCCCCGATCCCGATCCCGAGGCGGGCGTCACCGCCACCTCGTTGGCCCTCGCCGCTTCTGCCGTCGCCCGCCCCAAGAACGCGGCGCTGCTCGCCGACGTCGACGCGCTCCTTCACCGGCTGCTCGTGGTGGTCGAGCCCGAGCTCGGCGCGTTGATCACCAAGGCATCCGAGTACCTCACCAAACCATGAGGCCACTGCCAACGTTCGCTAGACTGAGGCTCCCATGGATGCTCATGTGAGCGGCGACAAGCCCCCGATGACCGACTCCTTCGTGCCCGTGGCTCGTACTGCAGGGCTCCTCGAGAGCCAGGTGGACGACGAGCTGGTGCTGTACGACGTGGAGCGCGATCGCGTCCATGCCCTCAATGCGGCGGCGTTGGCGCTGGCGGGCGTGCGACGGGACGGCCGACGTCTCGGAGCTCGGGCGCCGGCTCACGATCGACCTGGACGTTGTCTGGTACGGGTTGAGCGAATTGGACCGACGGGGCCTGTTGGCGCCGCCGCTGCCCTCGGGAACCCACGATCGCCGGATGGCGCGTCGAGCCCTTCTCAAGAAGGTCGCCATCGGCGGCGCCATCGGGTTCGCCGTCCCGACCATCCTCTCCGTCGCCGCGGCCGACGCTCAGGTCGCGGTCACCTGCAGGACGGCTGGCCAGACCTGCACCGGCGGCAAGAACAATTGCAACTCCAGTCCTGAGCAAGGCAGCTGCTGTGTCGGGCTGAGGTGTTGTGGCAATCCGATTATGGTGTGTCTGCCTCTTTAGCGGCGGTGACCTTCCGAGCTCGACGTGCTTCTCCGGCCAACCGACCGGCGATCAACCGATAGGGCGCCATTCGGTGGGGCTGGACACCGATGGGAAGTCCGAGATCCACCACGGCTGCAAGCCGGTTCGGGGGCCGTCCCGGTAGCTCCACCACCGCCCGCACCGCAGACGTGCGAAACGACGCGGCCAACGGACCGTAGGCGCGGAACCGCGACCATCCCCAGCGTGCGCCTGACCCACACTGGCGCCACCCGGGGCTCGGTCCGGGCCCCGAGCATCGTCGCCGCCAGGCCAGCGGCGACCGCCCAGTAGCTGTCGTACGGCTCGTCGGCGGGCGGCGCCACGCCAAGGGAGAGCGCTGCCTCCAGCATGGCGGCGACGTCGCAGAGCCAGACCGGTCGCCAGGCTCCATGCTTGAACATGTGCCACGCGGTCATCAGCACGTGGTCGCCGAGCGCGGGCACCGCGACCGTCGCACCCTCGATCGTGACCCGGTCGGCTCGAGCGAGAAGCGCCGGCGCCGTTCCGAGGCCGGGAGGCGGCGAGCTATGGACGTCGAGGACGATGCGTGGGATCCTCGCGGCGATCTCGTGTGCGCCTGACGCGTCCTCGGCGGCCACGATCACGTCGATGTCGCCGGACGGCCGCAGCCCCGGGCCGGGGTAGTACCGAGCGGCCGCCCATCCCTTGTAGATCAGGACCTCGATCCCCTTGGCCTCCGCCGCGGCTGCAAGCTCGGCCACCAACTCGTCCCGAAGTCGCTCGCGACCAACCTCCAACAGCCATGCCTGGCGAAGTTGTTCGGCGACGGGGAGGAGATCGACTCGCAACTTCGCCGTCCGCCACGCCAGCCCGGCCGCTCCGGTGGCCATGAGCAGAGGCGCCACCAGCGCGAGCTGGTCGGGACTCACGGCCGTCGCCGGCGGGTCGGCCCTCCAAGACCCGGCGAGCACCTTCGCGATCACCTCGCCCCGGTGTCGGCGCCGGCCGGTCATGCCCATGCCGCCGCCAGCTTTCGCATGATGCTCGTGGCGGCGACGGCAGCGTCGCCGCGACGGCCGACCAGGACGATCGCATCTCGAGTCGCGGCCGCCACCGCCGCCAATGCATGGTCCGGCCGGACCCGGGCTGCGGGTGCGTGCTGTAGCAGCAGGATCGCGCCCTCCGCCGCCGTCGCCGAGCGGCGGCGCCAGCGCGTCGACGGCCGGTAGAAGGAGGTGACCACGATCGCGCCGACCGGCACCAGTCCAACGGCTGTCGAACCGCCCAGCTGTCGGGGTGCGACCGCCACGCTGTCGCCGTCGACCCGCAAGCGAATGTCCTGCGGGTAGGGATGCGCCAGCCCGTGGACGTCGAGCGGTGCATACTCGTCGGACAGGTACTCGGTGCCGGCTTGGACGAGCGCAGCCACCAGCGACGACTTGCCCGCCTCGCTCCGGCCGGGAAGGACGACCGCCCGACCCGCCAGTCCGACTACGCCCGCGTGAACGAACAGGAGCGCAGGCGACTGCTCGGCCAGGGTCCGGCGGAGGTCGGCCGCCACGGTGGATAATGCCGCGGGCAGTAGTTGGCCGAGACCTGACGGCGTGGGCCCGTCGAAGACGTCGTACCGGGCGACGCCGGTCGGGACCACAGCGAAGATCCGATCGTCGGACCGTTGTCGTACCCGGCGGCTGGCCGGCGGGAGGTAGGCACGGAGGGTCTCGTCGTCGACGGGTGCCTTCACCGCGAAGCGCACACCAAAGGCCTCGAAGGCTCGCGCCGGGTCAGAGATCGTCGGGCGCATCAGGGCGGGTCGGGCGATCGACAAGGTACTGGTCG
>JBPCPM010000035.1:0-8321 GCA_050999155.1 Solirubrobacterales bacterium | reverse complement strand
TCGCGGCGCTCGGCCCCTGCCTGCCCGGCACGATCAGCACGCGCCTGCTGCGCTGCGGCAACCCGCGCTGCCGCTGCCGCGACCCCGACGCAGACCAGCGCCACGGCCCCTACCACTACTGGACCAGAAAGATCGCCGGCAAGACCGCCAGCCGACTACTCAGCCCACAACAGGCCGACCGCTACCGCCCCTGGCTACAGAACGACAAGCGCCTACACGCCCTCGCTCGCGACCTCGAAACGCTCGCGATCCAAGCCGCCGAACACGCCGAAGGATGGGGGGAGAAATAACGCCCGAGAAGTGCGGAACGAGAGTTGGAGCCGAAGGCGCTCCCGCTCCTATGATGCGGCGATGCTTTCACGAGACCGAACCCCTCGCGCCCGCGCGTGGCGCTATGGGCGCAACGGTTGCGGCGCGCGCAGCTGACCGATGCAGGACGCACCATTCGACGCCTCTGCCGCGGCAACTCGCGATTCGCTGGACGCCGACCTCGTCACGGTCGTCATCCCGGCGCGTAACGAGGAGGATTTCATCGGTCCATGCCTTGAGTCGATCCTTGCGCAGGACGAGCAGAACCTTCAGGTGCTCGTTGTCGATGGGTGCTCCACCGATCAGACCGTAGAGATCGTGCTGGAGTACAGCCGTGGCGACCCGCGAGTCGAGCTGCTGGTGAACGAGGCTGTCATCATTCCCACCGCACTCAACCTCGCCCTAACGGCGGCGCGCGGCACGTGGCTCGTTCGAGTGGACGCTCACGCGACCGTGCCGCCGGACTACGTGAGCCGGGCTGTCGCTCACCTGCGCACCGGGCGCTGGGGCGCCGTCGGTGGCCGGAAGGACGGAGTCGGGGTAACCGCCGCCGGACGCGCCATAGCCGCCGCCATGGGGTCGCGGTTCGGGGTCGGCGGCTCGGTTTATCACTACGGCACGGACACCCGCATCGTGGACCACGTTCCGTTCGGCGCGTACCCGACCGCGCTCGCCCGCGAGATCGGCGGCTGGGACGAGCGCCTTGCGGTCAATCAGGACTTCGAGTTCGACCGCCGGCTGCACGAACACGGAAACACCATCCTTTTCGACCCGGCACTGCGGATCGACTGGCACTGCCGCCAGTCCGTGCGGGCATTGTTCCGGCAGTACCACCGGTACGGCTCCGGGAAGTTGGCGGTGATGCGGCTGCACCCTCGCTCGACGCGCCTCCGTCACTTCGCTCCGCCCGCCTTGGTGGCGGCCTCAGCGGTCGCACTAGCCCTCGTGCCTTGGCGCTCCCGCTTGGTTCTCCTTGTCATAGTGCCCTACGCTGTCGCGGTTGCGGCCGCAAGCGCCGTAGCTGGCCGACAGCTCGACGATCGTGCAGCCAAGGCGCTCCTGCCGCCGGCTTTCTTCGCCATGCATTTGGGGTGGGGGCTCGGTTTCTGGCGCGGTGTTGTCCGGGTGGTGGGCAACCGTTACGGTTTCGGCGTTCCACCGTGCGCTGAGGGCACGGACCCCCGGCGGGCTCGATCGAGGCCGTGAGGGAGGGACCGACGTGACGACGACGTCGATGTGCCCGGACACCAGCCTCCTCCTCTCCCGGCTGGCCAGCGACCGCTACGACATCAACGGCGTCCCCGCCGCAGACCGAGCGCAGGCGCGCGAACGCGCGGCCGCACTTGTACAGCAATTGCTGTCGGATCTTCGGTTGGGGGGCGCGCTGTCGGTTTCGCCGTTGGGGGCCGCATGGTCGACGGACGTCGATGTGTACCTCGACCAGGACATACCGACTCCTCGGCTCGAGGAGGCCGGCTGGTTGCCGCTCGACGGCCTCCTCGCGCGGATCGGCAGTCCGGGGCGCGGTCGCTGGCTCGTGATGGACGGGGAGGACCCGCTCGCCATCGTCCATCTCCACGTCGGCGTCCCACCTGAGCCGGTGTCGGCTGTTCTCCGCCGCGCACACAGACGCGGCGAAGTGCGACTCCGCGAGGTCCTCGAACTCCTGGCGCTGTCGGATGAGGGACAACAGCTTCCGGCAGACGACCCGGTGGTGCGGGTCGCCCTCCGCTTTCCCGCGGGGGCGGACGCCGCGTCCCTGCCCATCGTCCTCAGGTCGGGCGTCGGGAGGAAGCTGGTGCGGGCCCGGGCCGCTACCGGCCGGCTGCGGCGATCGCTGCGCCCACGCCTCGGCGTCGCGATCAGCGGCGTCGACGGAGCCGGCAAATCGACGCTGTCCCAGATCGTCGTCGACGATCTTCATCGCGCCGGTATCCCGGCCGACCGGATCTGGACACGCCCTGGCCTGCGGATCGGCGTCTTGGAGCGGGTGGGCATCGCCGTCAAGCACGTCCTCGGCGAAGATCCACGGCCGACGGTCCAGCGCGTCGCACAGGGCGAGTCGCCGGCGATGTTGCGATCGCGCCGTGGGCTCGCCGGCTGGGCCTGGAGCTTCCTCGTCACGTGCTCCTTCTTGATCGACGTGCGACGGCGCCAACTGGCTGGCCGAGGCATCCTCTTCTACGACCGTCATGTCCTCGACGCGCTCGCGACATTGCGCTTGGCGTACGGTGGTGTTGACACGCGCCTGCACGAGGCGGTCGCCCGTCGCCTGCTGCCAAACGCCTTCGCCAGCTTCTACCTGGAGGTGCCGGCCGACGTCGCGCGTGCGCGCAAGCACGACGATGTCTTCGGGGCCTATGCCATAGCGCACCAGCTCGAGACGTACGCTTCGGCGCTCGCGGTGGCGGGGGCCGGCGTGCATATTCTCGATGGCCTGCGGCCGCCGAGGGTGCTGGCGAACGACGTTCTGGCGACACTGGCAGAGGTCGCCGGCGCGGGCGTCAGTCGGCCGAGGGCTTCCGCGCGACGATCAGCATGACGGCGCATAGGTCGCGTAGCCCGAGGCTAAAGACGATGAGCTCATAAAGTGAATTCACGGCGAAGAGCGGAAAAGCGAAGTCGAAGTAGTCCCGCTGGTGGAACCCGAGGTGCATCGCCTCGACCTCAAGTCCGTTCCCGACGAGGACCCGCTCCATCGCGGACGGGTAGCATCTGTCGTAGAACGCGGGGAACCCCAGCTTGCCCCGGCTCCCGGGGATAGCGAAATGCAAAATCGCCTTGGCGGCCGCATTCGGGAGCAGCTGGTTGGCGATCGAAACGGGTGAGAACTTCGAGGGGAGGAGGTGAATGAAGTACCCGCCGGGCTTGAGTACACGATTGGCCTCCATCACGAAGGCCTCGATGTCGCGGAGGTGCTCAAGGACCGAGCGGGAGGCGATCACATCGGCCTCCTCGTCGCCGAACGGCAGACCCTTCGTCACGTCGGCGACGCGCTTCTCGTCGACGTCATCGTTGTGTTCGAGCTGTTCCGGCGCGATATCGACGGCGACGATCCTGATGTCCCTACCCGGCGCCCTCAGGCCCGCGAAGTCGCACCTCTTACCGCCGCCGACGTCCACGACGACCGCCGCGTCGCGCGGCTCGTTCATGTGAGTGGCTACGACTGCGCTATAGGCCTTTCTCGGGTCGTCCACGGCTTGTGGCAGATGGGAGCGCAGGCGCTTTGACAGAACCCGATTGGCATCAACGAGACGTCGCAGTGCGCTGGCACCGCGCTGCCTGGCTGGTCGTCGTCGATCCGTCGAGGCCCTGGCCAAGGCCACAGCCTACCGTGCCAGGCCCGAGTCGGGCCGTGGACGCTGAGGACCAGCAGGCCCATGTCCGCGGGTCAACATCCGCCGGTCAGCGAGGGTGCCTAGACGGGCAGTGCGAGTCGTTGATTTCGACTCGGCCATGCATGAGAGTCCGGCGGAGCGAAGGAAGGCCGCCCAGGGGACGCCGAACGGTATGAATCCCTGCAGGAAGCCGAGTCCGTGTGCGCCGTTCATGGTTACGAAGACCGCCGGCGTGAGCATCGCTTCTGGACGGCTGCCACGGGCGCCCGCCTTGAGGCTCACCGCGAGCACGACCGCCCCGTACACGGACAGCGCCGCACGTGACTCTCTGCGCACGACCCCCGGTGCCTTCACGGCCGCGGCGGCGGTGATTATGAGCGCGGGCGAAAGGAGGTGCGAGCGCCTGAGGCTCTCGGGATGCTGCCGAGCGGTGCTGGCCCGGTAGAGCCCGTACCGCCGGTACTGACGTGCGAGGGCCCGCAGCGAGGCGCGCGGGACGTACCGGGCTCCCATGGCGGGCACGCAAACCAGGATGTTGCCCTCGTGTAGGAACCGGGCCGCCATCTCGGAGTCCTCGTTCGAAGGCCACCTTTCGTCCCAGCCTCCGTAGCGAAGCACCGTGTCGCGATGCCAGACGCCGCAGAACACCCCCGTGCTTTCCCGCCATGACCCAGGCTGCAGGGAGCCATCAAGAGACGCGGTCATTCGATGGCCGGGAACGTGTCGACGTGAGCGTGCTCGTGCCGGTGCTCGACGAGGGCGACCATATCCGCGACACGGTCGGGGCCATGCGCGCGCAGCGGTTCGACGGCAGCTTCGAGCTTCTCTTCTCCGACGGCGTGTCATAGTAGGTTCTCATGCGGGGCGCCTTGCCCATAAATCCGCGCAGCGCCGCCTGGTTCCAGCTGGAGGTAGTGCAGCATGGTCTTCGATGCCTACCTGTCGACTGGGGGGCGGGCGAGCGCGGGCCGATGAGTGCTCGCGGCATCGCGACCCTCGACGCGGACCCCTCTGTCTCTGGCGACGCGGCGAGTCGCGCCTCGGCCGAGGAGCCGTGAACCGCGGTCAACCCGCTCCGGAGGTTTCTGGGTCGCCTGTCGATGCGCTGGTCGTCGACGTCCATATCCGCAGCTCGGTGGCTGGGCTGCGCGGCCTCGGTCGCGCCGGGGTTGCCGCCCTCGCCGTCGGCCCGACACAGACCTCCGCCGGGCGCTGGTCGCGCTATGCCACGGGCACCCCCGTCCTCCCCGACCCCGTCGCGGACCGCCGGGGTTTCGTCACCGAGCTGGCGCGCCTCGCGCGCGAGCGCGGTCCGTTCTTCGCATACCCGGGCCGCGAGGAAGGGATCGAGGCCATCCTCGACGCCGAGGCCTCAGAGCCGCTCGTCCATGCTCCCTTCCCCCGCGCGGCGCTCCAGCAACTCCGCTGCAAGCCGGCCCTCGCCGACCTCGCCGCGGAGGTGAATCTCGGCACCCCCCACACGGTCGCTGAGGGTACAGCCGCTGAGCTTTTGCGCCATCCGCCCTCGCTTCCGTGCGCGGTGAAGTCCGTTGAGCCCATCGGTGCACTCAAATCGACGCGTGTGGTCGAGACGAGGCGGGAGCTCCAAGAGCTGCTCAACGTGATCGAGCCGGAGACGCCTTTGTTCGTTCAAGAGCGCATCCGCGGTCCGCTCCTCTCAGTCGCCCTCGTCGTGTCGCGAGAGGGACAACTCTGTGCCAGCTTTCAGCACGTTGCCCGGCGGACGTGGCCGCCCAGGGCGGGATCGAGCGCCTTGGCGGTCAGCGTCTCGCCCGACGAGTCCCTAATTCGACGGTCCGCCCGCCTCCTCAGCGAAAGCGGCTACTGGGGGCTCGCCGAGATGGACTACCTCGCGAGCTCTCGGGGCCCGGTTCTCATCGATGTGAACACCCGGTTCTACGGGGGCCTCGCACTGCCTCTTGCCTGTGGGGTCAACCTGCCCGCGATCTGGCACGCCACGGCACGCGGCGATCGGGTGCCCACGCCCGGTCCCTACCGCTGCGGAGTCACGTACCGATGGCTCGAGGCCGACCTCGCCGCCCTGGCCCACGGCACTCCCCAGAGGCTGGTTCAGCGGCCCGCTCGACCGGCCGTCGGTCCGATGTGGGCGTCCGACGATCCCTTGCCCGGACCTCTCCTCATGGCCACGGCCCTCAACGGTCGCCGGCGCAAGCGGCTCAGCGCCCTCAGCCGACGGCCCGACCCGCAACGGAGACCAGACGCGGCGGCCCCGTCGGCGAGCGCGCGGCGAGTGATGCCGTGAGCGCTCGGCCGGTGGCGCGACAGGCGCTGTCCGGGGTCGAGGAGCCGGTGGCGTGCGTCCTCGGAAACCTCGATCTCGTTCGGCCACTAGGCCTGGCCGGCATCCCGTGTGCGACCGTCTCCCGGCCGGGCGATCCCGTCCGTTTTTCCCGGTTCGTCCACGCCGCCATCGACGCGGAGAGGGACTCGCTGGTCGATCGCCTGCTGGCCTTCGGTCGTGCCCAGCCCGAGGCGCCGACGCTCTTCTACGAGTCCGACGACGACATCGAGTTGGTCTCCGAGCACCGGACGGCTCTCGCTGAGGCCTTCAGGTTCCTGCTCTCGCCGGTCGAGCTGGTCCACGACCTCCTTGACAAGGAACGCTTCGTTGAACTGGCGCGTCGCGCGGACTTGCCCGTCCCGCGATCCCAGCAGCTCACGCCCGAGGCGGACGACCCGTCGGAAGACCTCGACCTGGACTTCCCTCTTGTCCTGAAGCCCCTTCCCTATCGGAACCACGACTGGTATCGGCTCGTTTCCTTTGCGAAGGTGCTCCGGGTTGACTCGCCGGTATCCCTGCGGGTGCTCTGGCCCCGGCTGGTCGAAACGCGTCTGCGCTTCTTGGCCCAGGAGCTTATCCCCGGACCTGAGCAGCGCACCGAGAGCTACCACGTGTACGTGGACGCGGCGGGACGCGTGGCTGGAGAGTTCACCGGCCGCAAGATCCGCACTCACCCGACCGAGTTCGGGCGCAGCACCGCTCTCGAGAGCACGGATATGCCGGATGTGACGGCCATCGGTCGAGAGATCGTCGAGCGCCTGGGGCTCAGAGGCGTTGCGAAGCTCGATTTCAAGCGCGGCCTCGACGGCCGGCTTCATCTGCTCGAGGTCAATCCTCGCTTCAGCCTATGGGCGCATCTCGGTGCACTGGCGGGCGTCAACCTCCCGGCCCTCGTCCACGCTGATCTCACCGGGCGGCCCTGCCCTCCGTCGAGCCGAGCGCGCGCCGGGGTACGCTGGTGCTGGCCTCGGCCCGACGCCGCCGCGGCTCGGGCGCGTGGAATTCCGTGGCATGTTTGGCTGCGCTTCGCCCTCGCCAGCGAGGCCAAGACGAACTTGTCCTGGGACGACCCCATGCCGTTTCTGCGTGGCTGGGTCTGGCCTAGGGCGTCGCGTCGCGCGCGTGGCGTCGTCCCGTCGCTCAAGTGGCGCTGAGTCGGGATGCGCCTCGGCGTTATCTCGGACATCCACGCGAACCTGCCGGCTCTCGAGGCGGTCCTCGACGCGCTCGCGCGTGAGCGCGTGGACGCCTACGTCTGCGCAGGCGACGTCGTCGGCTACGGAGCGACCCCGAACGAGTGTGTTGAGCGCATCGTCGAGCTGGGAGCCCTCTGTGTCGCCGGGAACCACGACCTCATCGTGTCCGGTCGGCTCTCACCCGAGGGCATCGGGCGACTCGCGCGCGAGAGCCTCGCCTGGACGGGCGCCGAGCTCGGCGACGCCCAACGGGCCTTTCTGGCAGGGCTCCCTCTCGCGGCGACGGTGGGACCGGTGGTGGTGACTCATGGCTCGCTCGAAGACCCGCGGGTCTACGTCACCCAGGCTCGCGCGGACGAGGAGCTTGACCGCCTCGCGGAAACCCGGCCCGACGCCACTGTCCTGGTCCTGGGACACACCCACCATCCGCTCGCCCGCGGCAGGCGTAGCGGAGATCTTCTCGCGGCGCGCAGCGACGTGGCTGTCCTCGGGCAGGGTGAGCGAGTCCTGGTTAATCCCGGCAGCGTCGGGCAGGCTCGTGAGCGCCGGGTTCTGGCGCGCTATCTCGTCCTCGATCTTGAGCGCCGCCGCGCCGATTTCCGAGCGCTGCCCTACGACCACCGCGCTAGCCGTCGAGCGCTCCGAGCGCGCGGCCTTCCGCCCCGCTCCTACCACCGCGATCCTCACAGCTGGCGAGCGAGGGCGGGTCGGGCTCGCCGAACCGTGAAGAGAAGCCTTCGCACCGTGCCCGGGCGGAGTTCCCGGCGCGGCGGTGCAGATTAAGTCGCTGAGAGGATCATGAGAGCGCGTCCGAGAAGGGGCGCCGCGGCCGGCGAGGTCGGCCGGGCGGCCGCCCGGGCGGCTTGCGGAGCGCCCCGCCCTGGGCTTGGAGCCCGGTCGGGTTTATCGACCTCGACGCCCTCGAGCGAGATGAGCGCGATCCGCGGTGTTCGAGGTCAGGGGTGCGCAGCCGCACTCGGCATGTCGGGGGTCTTCCGCGGTCAGCGTGGAGTGCTCTTCCCACGACGGCCCGTCGCAGTCGCTAAAGGGGGATTTCGACCGCGCCGCCGCCCTCTCATCCGGACCGTGCGGTCTCCGCTGCTCGCGGTGATCGCGATCCTCGTGAAGATGACCAGCGACGGGCCGATACTTCAC
>JBPCPM010000028.1:0-9554 GCA_050999155.1 Solirubrobacterales bacterium | reverse complement strand
CATCAGCGACCGTGCGCGGGGCGTGGTGCGCTTGCAGGTGCAATACGTCGTGGCTGGGCAGACTGAGACGGTCAAGTTGCGCGGGCGCATCGACGAGGGGCGTTGGAAGATCGACGAGGCGCTGTCTACCGAGGTGCTGTTGGGGCTTTTGGCCCGCGAAGGCCCGGTGCATTCCTACACGCTGTTTACCGGCTACTACCCGCGGCGTATCCGCGGGGAGATGCAGTCCTACCAGGTGGCCTTTGGCCCGGGCGACCAGGCCCCCGCGGGTGATGGTGCGCCCGGGGCGGTGGAGGGCCTCAGCGCCCAGGCGACCTCGCCGACCGAGGTGGTCCTCGGCTTCTTGGCGGCGGGCAGCAACGGGACCAGCCCCCCGCCCGCGTCGCGCTATGTGGTCAAGCAGTCGCTCAAGCCCATCGCCGACGCCGGGGACTTCAAAGACGCCCAGACGCTGTGTGGCAGCCAGGGCTGTGGCTTTGACGCACCGGGGGTGGGCCAGCGCCTGGACCTGACGATCACCGACCTGCGTCCCAACACCACCTACTACTACGCCGTCGCCGCGCGCAACGACGCCGGCCAACAAGGACCACGCTCCCAGACCGTCAGCGTGAAGACCAGGTGAGGATGCTTGTCGGCTATGGGTGTGACTAGAGACGGATCGCCTGCATGGCGGTGGCGCTGGTGCGGCGCGGCGGCCCGGTTGGCGACCTATACTCTCGGGCATGACGCACGGTCGGAGGGCGGACGCGCGGGCCCGTCCCGGGGCGGCATGAGGCCTGTGGCGTGAGGTGGGCCGCCCATCCAGCGCCGGGCGCGGCATAGGCGTAGGCTCTAGCGGGCTGCCATGCCGATCGTCGACCTCCTCATCGTCGCGCTGACCCTCGCCCTCGCCGTCTGGGGCTACCGGCGGGGCCTGATGACCAACGCGCTGATCCTGATCGGCTTTTTCGCCGGCGCACTGCTGGGATCGCGCGTGGCGCCGCTGGTCCTCGAGGACGGCCTGAACGACGCTCTCGCGCCTGTGCTCGCGGTCCCTGGCGCGCTGCTCTGCGGCGCCTTGGTGGCGGCCGCCCTCGAGCGCGTGGGATTTGCCCTGCGACGCCTGTCGCGCGGTCGCGACAGGCTCAACGCGGCGGGGGGCGCGCTGCTGACGGGCGTTCTCGGCCTGATCATGGTGTGGATCGTCGCGACGCTCGTGGTGCGCATCGACGACCTGAGAGGTTCGATCAACGACTCGGGGATCGTCGAGGGCCTCAACGCGGTCGTGCCGTCGCCGGGACCATTGCTGGGCTCAGAGAAGGTTTCCTACGAGCTTCCGGTCATCGAGGGCCCGGCGGCACGCGGGCGGCCCGCCGGCGCGCACGTCAAGACCGACCCGCAGGTGCTGGCCACGGCAGCGAGCGTCGCGAAGATCCAGGTCGTCGGCTGCGAGGGCATGAGCGGGGGGAGCGGCTGGATCGCAGCAGACGGGATCGTCGTGACCAACGCCCACGTGGTGGAGAACGCGGAGCAGATCGGCGTGCAGATGGAGGGCAAGGGCAAGCTCCATGCCGCGCAGGCGATCTGGTACGACGACCTCAACGACGTCGCCATCCTCCGCACACCCGGGGTGAGGGGGGAGCGCGCCCTTGAGATCAATACCAAAGCCAAGCCGGGCACGGCGGCGGCACTGCTCGGCTTCCCTGGCGGCGGCCCCTACGTGGTCAAGCCCGCGCGGCTTGGCGTCATCTCCACCATCCCCGGCTTTCGCACGGAGGGAAGCGATTTCAGGCCCGAGAGGCGGGAGGTGATGAGGATGATCTCGCGTGCCCGGCCGGGCAACTCCGGAGGCCCGGTCGTCGACCTGCAGGGCCGCGTGGTGGGCATGGTCTTCGCGCACAGGAGGGGCGGGGGCTACACCTCCTACGCGGTCCCGACCCCGATCGTGAAGAGCGCTCTGCGGCGCACCGGCCCTCCCGTGGACACCGGCTCGTGCGACGAGGAGTGAGGGGAAGCATCCACTTCGCTGGCACGTCGTTGCGTCTTGCCGATAGACTTGCGTCGTGAACACGATCGCTGATAGGACCAAGGACAAGTCCTCCCGCCAGAACAAGCCCTCCACCCGCAAGAAGGAGCGAACAAAGAGCTTCTTCGGGGCCGGCTTCTGGACAAGCCTGGTGATCGTCATCCTGATCTCCACGTTCCTGCTGCTGGTCCTCTCCACGCGACCGCAGGTCAGTGGAAAGGAGCTCAACTACACCCGGTTCGTGGAGCTGGCAGAGAACGGGCGCATCGAGAGCGCCCGCATCCTGGACGCCGACTCGTACGTCGTTGGGCGCTATAGGACCAGCGGTGGCGCGACCGCGGACTTCAACCTCCCCTACCTCAAGACGGCGGACTCGCGCCTGAACCTGCTCGAGCTCCTTCTCGAGAACGACATCCAGGCGCCCATCGACCAGCAGTTCGCAAAGAGCCTCGTGCAGCCGGGGTACTACGTCCTCCCCGCGCTCATCATGGTCACCATCTTCGTCTACCTGGTGCTGTCCTACCGCCGCTCGACCGGCCTGTTTTCCGTGCGCAGCGGCGCGCGCAAGTTCGAGAGCAACGAGCGTCGCGAGACCTTCGCCGAAGTGGCCGGCCAGGCCGAGGCGGTTGCGGCGATGCGCGAACTGGCTGCTGCGCTGTCCGATCCGCAGCGCTTCGACGAGATCGGGGCGCGGCTTCCCAGGGGACTCCTACTCTACGGGGCGCCGGGGTGCGGCAAGACCCTGCTGGCGCGCGCGTTCGCGGGGGAGATCGGCGCATCGTTCTTCTCGATCTCCGGGTCGGACTTCGTGGAGCTCTACTACGGCGTGGGGGCGGCGCGGGTGCGCGACCTCTTCAGGGAGGCCAGGGAGGAGGCGCCGTCGGTGATCTTCATCGACGAGATCGACGCGGTGGGGCGCAGCCGTGGCACGGGAGCGGGCGGCGAGCAGGAGCAGGCGCTGAACCAGATTCTGACCGAGATGGACGGCTTTTCCCAGTCCGAGGGCGTGATCGTGCTGGCGGCGACCAACCGGCCGGACGTGCTCGATCCCGCGCTCCTCCGTCCCGGCCGCTTCGATCGGTCGGTCGGGCTGGAGCGCCCGGGCGAGGCTGACCGGCTGGAGATCCTCAAGGTGCACGCCCGCAGCAGGGTCCTGGATCCATCGGTCGACCTGCCCAAGATCGCCAAGCGTGCCTACGGGATGACGGGTGCGGACCTGGCCAACGTCGTCAACGAGGCCGCGCTGCTGGCCGGAGGGGCCGGCAAGAGCGCCATCAGCCAGGCCGAGCTCGAGGAGGCTCTCGACCGCGTCCTGCAGGCCCCCGAGCGCCAGCGGCGCCTGGCGCTGCGCCAGCGCAGCATCGGCAAGCGCGCCGAGGGGCTCGACGAGCGGGTCACCTTCGCCCAGCTCGCTGGGGTCGACGACGCGATCCAGGAGCTGGCCGAGGTCAAGGACTTCCTGGTCGAGCCGGAGCGCTACGCGGACGTCGGCGCGGTCATTCCCAGGGGGATCCTGCTCTACGGGCCCCCCGGTTGTGGCAAGAGCCTGCTGGCGAGGGCGATGGCCGGCGAGGCCCACGGGGCGTTCTTCTCGGTGTCGGCCACGGAGTTCGTCGGCGACGATATCGGCTCGGGCGCTGCCCGCGTGCGTGACCTCTTCGCCGAAGCGAAGGCGGTCGCTCCGGCCATCGTGTTCATCGACGAGCTCGACGCCGTCGGAGGCCGACGCGGGGTCGGCACCTCGGGTGAGGGGGCAGCGGACAGCGCCCTTCGTGACCAGGAGCAGACGTTCACCCAGATCCTGGTAGAGCTGGATGGCTTCGAGCCGCGCACCGGCGTGATCGTCATGGCGGCCACCAACCGCCCGGACATGCTCGATCCGGCGCTGCTGCGCCCCGGGCGTTTCGACCGCCAAATCGGGATCTCGCTGCCCGACCGCGACGGCCGGCGCAAGATCCTCGAGCTGCACGCCCGCAGCAGGCACCTCGATGCGAGCGTCGACCTGGACGCCATCGCCGAGCGCGCCCACGGCATGGCGGGGGCGGACCTGGCGAGCGTGGTCAACGAGGCCGCCCTTATGGCCGTCCGGGCTCACAAGAAGACCCTTTCCCAGGCCGACTTCGAGGCGGCGGTCAGGCGGCTGCTCGAGGTCCCGGAGCGACAGCGCCGCCTGTCGCTGCGCCACCGCAGCGTCGGCAGGCGCGCCACCGGGATAGACGAACGGGTGACCTTCGCGGACGTCGCCGGCGTCGACGACGCACTCGAGGAGCTCACCGAGGTGAGGGACTTCCTGGTCGAGCCCGAGCGCTTCGCCGCGATGGGAGTCCACATGCCGCGCGGGATCCTGCTGGACGGCCCCCCCGGGTGCGGTAAGACGATGCTGGCCAAGGCGGTCGCCGGGGAGGCCAATGCGGCCTTCTTGTCGGTCTCGGGGACCGACTTCGTGCAACGCTGGGTCGGCCTGGGCGCCGCGCGCGTGCGCGACCTCTTCGCGGAGGCCAGGGCGGTGGCCCCGGCGATCGTGTTCATCGACGAGCTGGACGCCCTCGGCGGGCAGCGGGGAGACGCGGAAGCCGACAGCGGGCGCCGCGAGCAGGAGCACACCCTCAACCAGCTGCTGGTTGAGCTCGACGGCTTCGAGCCGCGCGAGGGAGTGATCGTGATGGCGGCCACCAACCGCCCGGACATGCTCGACGACGCGCTGCTGCGCCCCGGGCGCTTCGACCGCCAGATCGGGATCTCGGCTCCGGACCGTGATGGACGCAAGGCCATCCTCAAGCTCTACGCCAGCGACAAGCGGATGGCGGACGACGTCGACCTGGATGTCGTAGCCAGCTTGACTCCAGGCTTCTCGGGAGCCGACCTGGCCAACCTCGTCAACGAGGCAGGACTGCTCGCCACGCGCAAGCGCCTCCCCGAGATCTCTGCCGCGGTGATGGACGAAGCCATCGAGCGTGTGCTGATCGGGGTCTCCTCCCGACAGCACATCATGACCGAGGAGGAGCGTCGCATCACCGCCTACCACGAGGCCGGCCACGCCCTCGTGGCGCTGTCACTGTCCGGCGTGAGCATCCCGCACAAGGTCACGGTCGTGCCGCGCGGCCGGTTGGGGGGCTATGTGTGGATGGTCGAAGAGGACGACCGGACGATTCACTCCCGCTCGGTGCTCATCAACCAGATGGCTGTGGGGTTCGGTGGCCGGGCCGCCGAGGAACTGGTCATCGGCGAGCCCGGGTCGGGCGCAGCGGACGACCTGGCCAAGGCCAGCTCGCTCGCGCGCAAGATGGTCCGCGAGCTGGGCATGAGCGAGGCGCTCGGAGGAGTCAGCTACCGCGACCAGCCCCACGGCGCCTCGGGCGGCGAGGCCTATTCGGCCGAGGAGAACAGACTGATCGGTCAAGAGGTCCGGCGGCTGGTCGACGAGGCCCACAAGCTGGCCCTGCAGGTGCTCAGCGACTCTCGGCCCACCCTGGACAAGGTCGCCACCACCTTGCTCGAGCGCGAGACGCTCAGCGGCGAAGAGCTCAAGGCGCTGATACGTCCGGCTGCTCCCCTCACGACGGCCTAGCAGCTAGTCCTACCTCTTCTCGCGCGCTCTCCACCGGCTCGCCAGCCCGATCAGCGCCAGGCAGAACGCGATCCCCAGCACTCCCAGAACGGCGAAGCGGACTGCGTTGGCCACGGTCCCGGAGTCCGAGTCGCCGCCCTGGGGGGCCGGGGACGGGGAGACGGCGCTCTGCGGGCGTGCCTGGCGGGGAAGGAACGAGCGTTTGTCGAGGATCCCCGAGCCCTTGATGAAGATCCAGCCGTCGTAGGCGGCGGGGCGGTAGGCGAAGGCCGCGTCGGAGAAGAACAGGGGGATCGACGGCAGGTCCGTGGCCAGAAGGCTCAGCTCTTCGGCGACTGCGCGCCGCCGCGCCTCACGGTCGGGGGCGACGACAACGCGGTCGGCGAGCGCCTCGAAGGCGGCGCTCTCGTATCCGGAGTAGTTGAGCGGGGCGGTCGCCTCATCGGAGCCGAACTGCCGGGCCAGGAAGTTTGGGTCGAAGGAGGACAGTGCAGGGGTGCTTATGATCGCGGCGTCGAAATCAGGCGTAGCGCCGTCCTCGCCGATCGCCTCGCCCAGCTCGTCTCTGGAGAGCTCTATGAGACTTGCCGTCGCGCCCGCGCGGCGCAGCGCCAGCACCACCTGGCGGCCCGCTTCGAGCCTCACACCGTCGTTCTCGGGCGCCACGACCCGGATGGGTTCCAGCTCAAGCCTGGCCAGCGCGCGCCGGGCCGCCGACACGTCGTCGCGCAGCAGGACCTCCGGGGAGGCCCACGGGGAGGCCGGGTGGATATGGCCCCGGACAGCGGGCACGCCCGGGCCCGTGTTCCTCAGGATCCGGCTCAGGTTCAGGGCGCGGGCGACCGCCCTGCGCGCCGCCGCGCGGTCGAACGGCGGGCGCCTGAGGTTGAGCACCAGCGCCGTTCCCGTGTAGGAGAGCCCGCGTTTGACCGTGATGCTCGAGGAGGTGCGAAGCTCTCGCGCGATGTCCCGCGGTAGGGGCACGGGGAGCATGTCCACCTTGCGACGGCGCAGGGCATCGTAGGTGCGCTCCTCGTCGCGGATGATCGGCACCCGAATCCGCCCTACCCGTGGTTCCCCCCAGAAGTATTCGCTGTTGGCGCGAAAATCATAACCACCGTCCCGCGCCGCTCGCACTAGCCGGTAGGGGCCGCTGCCCACCGCAAGGCCGGAGGGGGTCGCCTCGCTGTCTTCAAGGCCCTGCCACAGGTGTTGGGGCAGGATCGGCAGGTCCGACAGCGGTTGATCGTCGAAGCCCAGAGAGGGCCGGCGCAGGTCGATCCTCACGGTGAGCCGGTCGAGGGCTTGGACACGTCTGACGTCGGCGAGCTGAGGCGTGAACGTGGGATGGAAGCGAGCGGCGAAGAACTGCAGTGTGAAGGCCACGTCGTCTGCGGTCAGCGACTGGCCGTCGTGCCAGCGCACTCCCTCTTGAAGGCTTATCGTCAGCCGCCTGCCGCCGTTGCTGCGCTTCACCGAGCGCGCAAGCCAAGGCTGCGGAATGCCTTCGGCGTCGCGCCACAGGAGCGTGTCATAGACGAGGGTGACCAGCGGGTAGGCAAACTCGAAGGTGTAGGGGGTGAGCGTCCCGTCGTATTGGGGAAGCGGCAGCCGGACGATCTCCGCCTCGGGCTTCGCAGCCTGCGCGAGCGGCGCTCCCAGAACTGCCGCGACGCCGGCGACGGCCAGCACCGTGAGGAACAAGCGTCTCACTGCACGAAGCCCGTCGGAACCGAGCCCTAGCCCGAGGTGGCCCGTGTGGGCCGCAACGCAGACGGCAGGCCATCCGGGCCCCTCAACCACAGCGCCGCGAGGGCAAGGCCCAGGAGCGCGAGGGCGAGGCCGCCGTAGCGCAGCACGGCCTGCAGCGACTCGGAGAAGCGAGGAGGCTGCGGGACAATCGTCACCTGCGCCGCCCCGAGGTCCTGCTTCTGAGTTCTCGGCGAGCCGGCGCGGGTGTCTGTCCACAGCCCGATCGCCCGCCCCTCGCCGGAGACCAGCCCCAAGCGGCTGCCGAGGTCGGGCAAGCCCTCCTTGGCGCCGTAGCCGATCCTCGAGTCAAACGGGCGGGTGGTGAGATCAAGCGCGGAGGTGAAGGTCTTGCCGCCGTCGAAGGAGGACTGGAATGACACCTCGTTCATGATGTTCTTGGGGTCTGCGCGGCGGTCGTAGTAGAGGACGTCGAGCCGGCCATCCGGCGCCACGGCGATCTTAGGGAGGTACTGCCAGGTGCCGTCGCCCTTCTCCGTGTCGTTGACGCGCACGGGGCCCTGCCAGTCGGCGCTTCCGGGCGCCAGCGACCACAGCCAGACGTCGGGGTCACCGTCGCGATCGTCGTGGAAGGCGGCGTAGATGCGCCCGCTGCGGTCGACGGCGACCGACGGGGAGGGAGCGAGGAACACGATGAAGCGCTGGATGGCACTCAGCTGATCGTCCACCACCGACTCCTCCCACGTGGCTCCGGCGTCACGCGAGCGTGCCAGCACGAGCGCTGTGGGCCCGGGATAGGGCGGGCCTCCTCTGCCCTTGTGGGCCCCGTTGTAGTCGAGCCTGTCCTCTCCCAGGTCGCGGTACAGGACGTACAGGGTGCCGTCACGACCCACCGTGGGGGCGGGCGTGACCACCCGCTGGCGCGTCGCGTCACTCACGCGCGCCGGCCCCTCCCAGGAGGCGCCGCCGTCGTCGGAGCGGGCGATGTTGATGGGGTTTCCCGTGCTCGTGAACTTCAGGGTGCCGACCTGGGGGGCCTGAAGCCAGGTCATGTAGAGGCGCCCGGGCCGGACCGGATCGGTGGCGAGTCGCACCTGGAAACGCAGGCGGCCACCCACCTTCACCGGGTCAGAGAGCGTGCGGCCCCCGTCCTTGGAGGTCGACAGCCACACGGCGTTGGGCACGTTGCCCATCCCCTTCAAAGTGACGAAGACCAGGTAGAGCGTGCCGTCCGCGGAGAAGGCGACGTCCGGGGCAAAGCACTTGGGCTCCTCTCCCTCCGGCGCCGGGATCGGCGTCTGCAACCACGTCTCGCCCCCGTCCATCGATGCGTGCAGAGCGCAGGAGAAGAACGGCGTGTCGATGCGGCTCGACACGGCGAGGTTGAGCGGCCTGACCGGATTGCGCACCAGCGTCGCAGAGTTGTGGGAGCTGATGTCGCTGGAGTCGCGGGCTCCAACGTTGACCGGCGCGTCGGGACCATCCACGCTGAGCATGGGCGGCGGGTCAGCAGCGCCGGAGATCACCACCGCCCCCACTCCAAGGAGCAGGAGCGACGCGCCGAGCAGCCCCAAAAGCCCCGAGCCCCGCCGCCGCTTAGGGCGATCGGGGCTCGGACTCTCTACCGACTGGTGGGGTTGGGCCTCAGCGGCGGGCTCCTGTGAGGGCCCGCCGCGCGTGTCCACCACTTCTCGATTCAAGCGCTGCTACCTAAGCGCCAGCTTCGCCGCCGGAGCGCGAGGAGGGCTTGACCTCCGCCCGGCGCCGACGCGCCATGCCAACCAGGGCCGTACCCAGGGTACCCGCGAGCCCAAGGCTCAGGATCCCCATGCCGATTCCGAAGGAGCCAGCACCCTGCGCGGGCGCCGCGGAAGCGACGGAGCCTGATCCAGGCGCCGATGCCTTGGAGCTGAAGCCACCCCAGAGGTCGCGAGCCGCGCTGCGCTCGGAAGCGCTGCCGCCGCCTGCACTCTGCGCCGCACCCTTCGGAGCGACCGAGCTGGCAAAGACGGACTGGCCGTTGCTGCTGCGGGTCACGCCTGCGGTCGCGCCAGCGACGCGGGCCGCGAACAGGGCCTCGGGGCTGGCCGAGGAGAACAGGTTGGCGGAGCTGCTGCCGGAGCCGCCAGCACTGGTCACACCGCGAGAGCTGCTGCTCTGGCCGGCGCCCGTGGAGCCGCTGGCGCTCTGCCGACGGCCGCTCGCCACGCTGCTCGAGCCGCCGCCGCCGCCGGAGACCGTCGAGCCGCCGCCGCCGCCGCCGCCGGAGAA
>JBPCPM010000181.1:0-4562 GCA_050999155.1 Solirubrobacterales bacterium | reverse complement strand
CGCCCGGCTCGCCACCGTGCTCGGCCGCCACGACGATGCGGCAGGCCTCTTCGAGCGGGCGGACGCAGCGCTCCGCGCCCTCCAGGCCCCGTTCTGGCAAGCCCGAAACCGGGTCGAGTGGGCCCGCCTGCTCAGCACACGCGCCACCGACACCGACCTCCACCACGCCCGCGAGCTGCTGGCCGAAGCAACGACCACCGCCGCGGCCTACGGATGCGCCGGCATCGAGCGCCGCGCCAACGAGCTCACCCAAGCGCTCGCCTGACGATCAGCTCCAGCGGCGAGACGGCGCCGGGCTACCACGGGTAGCCTTTCGGCGCGGAAGGGTGGATATGTCCGATAGGCGCAGGTCTCCAGGTCGTTGACGGCTGTCACGACCTCGGTGGTGTTCACCGATCTCGTCGGCTCCACTGAGCTGGCATCCCGACTCGGGCCGGTGGGCACCGAGGAGGTCCGCTCGATCCACTTCGGGTTGCTGCGCGACGCAGTCGCCACCACCGGCGGGTCGGAGGTCAAGAACCTCGGTGATGGCCTGATGGTGGTGTACCCCAGCCTGAGCGCAGCCCTGGACGGCGCGGTGGCGATGCAACAGAACATCGAGCTGCACAATCGATGGGCGCCGGTCCCGCTCGGGGTTCGGATCGGCGTATCGAGCGGAGACGCATACGAGGAGGAGGGCGACTACTTCGGAGAGCCGGTCGTCGAGGCGGCCCGGCTGTGCGCGAGGGCCACGGGCGGCCAGATCGTCACCACCGAGATGGTGCACCTGCTCGCTCGGCACACGGACCACCGCTTCGCCGCGCTCGGGTCGGTCGAGCTGAAGGGCCTGCCCGAGCCTGTCGAGGCGTTCGAGTTGACCTGGGCGCCCTCCAAGGCGTCGGCCCTCGTGCCCCTCCCCAGTCGACTCGAGGTCGCGGCCGTGACGGGCGTCGTCGGACGGGCGCTGGAGCGCGACCGCTTGCTCACCACGCTGAAGGCCGCGTGTTCGCGCGACGGACATCGCGTTGCTCTGCTCTCGGGGGACGCGGGGAGCGGCAAGACCACCCTGGCCGGTGACATCGCCCAGCGGGCGCACGACGGCGGGGCGACGGTGCTGTACGGGCGCTGCGACGAAGGCCTCGGCGTCCCCTACCAGCCGTTCGTGGAGGCGCTCGGCGGCTTCGTCGCCAACGCGCCCGACAGCGCGCTGCTCGCCTTCGACGAGCGGTACCTGAGCGAGCTCTCGCGGCTCCTACCTTCGATCAGCGCCCGCATCGCCGGGCTCCCCGAGCCCCCGGAGACCGACGCTGACGCCGAGCGGTACCTGCTCTTCGGGGCCATCACCTCGGTGTTGGCGGGGCTGGCCGAGATGGCACCGGTGGTGCTGGTGATCGACGATCTACATTGGGCGGACAAGCCGACGGTGCTGCTGCTCCGCCACCTCGTCGCCACGCTCGACCAAGCCGAGGTGCTGGTCGTGGGGACCTACCGGGACAGCGATCTCGCCGCCGGGCACCCGTTGATCGAGGGATTGGCAGGGCTGCGACGAGAGAGCCACGTGGAGCGGATCGCCATCGCTGGCCTCGACGACAACGGTGTACTCGAGTTGCTGGAGAGCTTGGCCGGCCACGAGCTGGGCGGAGACGGCATCGAGCTCGCTCACGCGTTGCGGCGCGAGACCGGAGGCAACCCGTTCTTCACGGCCGAGGTGCTCCGGCACCTGGTGGAGACGGACGCCATCCGCCAAGAGGACGGGCGTTGGGTGGGGGCGGTCGAGCTGTCCCAGATCGGGTTGCCCGAGAGCGTGCGCGAGGTGGTGGGCCAGCGGGTGCGGCGCCTCGGCGGCGACGTGCAGCAGGTCCTGGCGCTGGCGTCGGTCATCGGGCGCGACTTCGACCTTGGTCTGTTGGCCCGCATTGCCGAGCGCGACGAGGACGCCGTGCTCGACGCCCTCGAAGAAGCGGCGGCGACCCAGATCGTGGCCGAGGTCGACGGACGCTCCGAGCGGTTCACCTTCACCCATGCCCTGTTCCAGCACACCCTCTACGAGGAGCTGTCAGCCAGCCGGCGCGCCCGCATCCACCGCCGCATCGGTGAGCTCCTCGAGGCCGAATGCGGCGACGATCCCGGCGACCGGATCGGCGAGCTGGCCCATCATTGGATCGCCGCCACCACGCCGGCCGAGGCGGGTAAGGCGGCCGGGTACGCCCGCCGGGCCGGGGAGCGGGCGCTCGGCGCCCTCGCTCCCGACGAGGCGATCCGCTGGTTCCGCCAGGCGGCCGAGCTCTTGGACGCCGAGCGGCCCGGTGATCCCCTCCCGCGTCTCGACGTCCTCATCGGCCTGGGGGATGCCCAACGTCAGGCCGGCGACCCCGGGCACCGCGAGACGCTGCTCGCCGCCGCCGCGGAGGCGACCCGGCTGGGCGACCCCGACCGCTTGGTGGCCGCCGCGCTGGCCAACCACCGGGGGATGGTCAGCAGCATCGGGGCGGTCGACGCGGAGCGGATCGCCATGCTTGAGCTGGCCCTGGCCGCCGTCGATGACGGTGACAGCCAAGCCAGGGCGCGGTTGCTGGCGGCGCGGGCGGCTGAGCTCCCCTTCAGGCGGGACCTGCCTCGGGTGCGGGCGTTGGCGGCCGACGCAGAGTCGATGGCCCGCCGCCTCGGCGACGACGCAACGCTGCTTGGTGTCCTCAACCTGACGTTCCTGCCGCTCTGGGTGCCCGATGGCCTCGCCCGAACCGTCGCGGCGTCGCAGGAAGCCCTCACCCTGGCCGGCCGGGTCGGCGATCCGGTCGCCCGGTTCTGGGCCGCTCAGCGCCGTGTCTCCGCCATGGCATCCAGCGCGGATCGCGGCGGCATCGACGCCGCGCTGGAGCTGGCCGTTTCGTTGGCCCAGGAGATCGGGCAGCCCTTCCTGACCGAGTGGGTGCGCCAGGTGCGGTGCCCGCACGTCCTGCTCACCGGCGACGCCGACGAAGCCGAACGCCTGGCCACCGAGGCGCTGCAGATCGGCTCGGACTCGGGCCAGCCCGACGCACTCGCGCTGTTCGGCGCCAACCTGGCCGGCATCCGCTGGCATCAGGGACGCCTCGACGAGATCCTGCCGCTCATCGCCCAGGCCGCCGCCGACAACCCCGGGCTCCCGGCATTCCAGGCCGCCCACGCGATGATGCTGTGCGAGTGCGGGCGCGCCGACGAAGCCAGGCCGCTGCTCGAAGCGGCCCGAGACGCAGACTTCCACCACGCGGCCTACGACTATGTCTGGCTCACCACGACGACCGTCTGGGCCGACACCGTCGCCTGGCTCGGCGACATCTCCGCCTCTGGCATCCTCTACGAGCGGCTCTCGCCCTTCGAAGCTCAAGGCGTCACCTCGGGCTCGACCTTCAACGGCACGGTCGGGATGTACCTCGCCCGGCTCGCCACCGTGCTCGGCCGCCACGACGATGCGGCAGGCCTCTTCGAGCGGGCGGACGCAGCGCTCCGCGCCCTCCGGGCCCCGTTCTGGCAAGCCCGAAACCAGGTCGAGTGGGCCCGCCTGCTCCGCACCCGTGGGACCGACACCGACCTCCGCCGCGCCCGCGAACTGCTGGCCGAAGCAACGACCACGGCCGCTACCTACGGGTGCGGTGCCGTCGAGCGCCGGGCCAACGAACTAACCCGAGCGCTGCCCTGACCCGCCAAGCGTTCCCTCCGCGGCGAACCTCCGGCGTTTTACCAGGTCAGGTGCGGTGCGCCGTCCGTCGAGTGCCGTCGAATCCGGCCCCGTGGCGGCCCGTAGATTGCCAAGGGATTGCCCGACGTTGGGGCTTGCATGCACTCCACCACATATGTGGTAGGATGCATGCCGATGGACGTCCGCTATCACCCGTTATTCGAGCGGTGGCTGACTGAACTCGCCGACGAAGACGAGGAGATCTTCGGGGAGGTGATGGCATTGCTGACGGACCTGCACCCCATCGTCAAACGAGGTGACCGATGAGCACACACACCATCCCAACCGATAGCGCCAAGACCGCCGACACCGCGATCAGCGACGAGGAGTGGGCACGAGCCGAAGGCGCCCACGAGCGGTTCAAGGCGCTGCTGGAGACGAAGCCACGCGCCAAGGCCCGCTACGACGCCATCCTCGCCGAGATCAACAGCCGCCAAGCAACCCTCCGCCGGCTTCGAGAGGCTCGAGCGCTCACACAGTCGACCGTGGCTGAACTCCTCGACATGGACCAGTCCGAGGTGTCCCGCCTCGAACGCCGAAGCGACATGCTTCTGTCGACGCTCAAGCGCTTCGTGCTGGCCACCGGCGGCGAGATGCACATCGTCGTCCAGTACCCCGACGGTGGGCCCGTCGAGTTGCTCGTCGGCGATGAGTAGCGCTCGGCCAGCCGACCCCACCTAAGGGCGAGCGGCGGCCACTGACCGACAACGGAGCCATCTACACCGCCGCCTACCGGGGGGGAAAGGTCGTGATGGAGACCCTGCTCGAGGCCCTGGGGGTGACCTACAAGCACTCCAGCCCCTATCACCCCCAGACCTGCGGCAAGGTCGAACGGTTCCACCAGACCGAAAAGAAGTTCCTCGCC
>JBPCPM010000174.1:0-5357 GCA_050999155.1 Solirubrobacterales bacterium | reverse complement strand
GATTTCGGACGGTTGCCGGAACGGCCGCGGTCGGGCACACTCGCACTGAGCCAGTCGGCGCTGCGCCGAGCCGAGCAACCCCGGGGGGCAGGTGTGGAGAAGGTGCGGGATCGCGAGGAGTTGCTGGATGAGCTGATCGACAACGGGGTCCTGCCCAGCGGGATGCGGGGTCGTCTGCTGCGCACCCGTGAGGTGGCGCTGCTGTTCCAGGTGTCCGAGCGGGCGGTCACCGATTGGGCGCGGCGGGGTCGTATCCCCTCCGTGCGAACCCCCGGCGGCCACCGCCGCTACCCCGCGGACGAGGTTTGGGAGCTGTTCCGCCGCGCCGACGCGGGCGAGTAAACCTTCGCGTTTGCATCGACTCGGCTGTCGCGCGGAGACTGCGCCAAAGCCCCGCCCCCGAGACGAAGAGCCGCCCCCCGACCCATGGAACTCCTTTGGCGCCGCCAGTCGGCCTGCCGTGGACTCGACCCCGACATCTTCTACCCGGCCTCCGACGAGGAAGCCGCGGAGGCGAAGGTGGTGTGTCGCCAGTGCTCCGTGCAGGAGACCTGCCTGGAGTACGCCTTGCAGGGCCGGGAGAAGGACGGCGTGTGGGGCGGGGCGACCGAGAAGGAACGCCGCCGCATACTCCGCCAGCGCCGCCGCGCCAGCTAGCAGGCGTTGGTGCTCGTAGAGCCATAGGCTTTGCCGGTGGGGGGAATGCCGGAATTGCCCGAGGGTCCGGTGACGATGATGTTCACCGACGTCGTGGGCTCCACCGCGCTGCGGACCAAGGTCGGCGACGGCGCTGCCGACGAGCTGTTCCGTCTGCACGACGAGCTGGTGCGCGGTCAGATCGCAGCCAACAAGGGCTTCGACCAGGGGGCTGCTCTCGGCGACGGGTTCCTGGCCGTCTTCGTGTCGACCCGCCGGGCGCTGGCATGCGCCATCGGCATCCAGAAGGCTCTCGACGGGTTCAACCAGGCCCGCAGCGGCGCGTTGCTGAGCATCCGAATAGGCCTCAACACGGGAGAGGTGGCCTGGGCGGACGGGCAGCTCTCGGGCGAAGCAGTCCACGCCGCATCCCGGGTATGCGCGGCCGGCTCGGGCGGTCAGATCCTGGTCTCGGATGTGACCCGCCAGCTCGCCGGCACCGTCCCCGACGTCAGCTTCCGCGACGCCGGGGAGTTCCAGCTCAAGGGGTTCCCTCAACCGTGGCAACTCTGGGAGGTCATCCGGGTGCGGGAGACGACGGCCCTGCCCGAGCAGGTGTTCGTCGGGCGGGACCGCGAGATCGAGGTGCTCCGCTCGCGCCTCCTCGACGCCCTCGACGGGCGCGGTGGCCTCGTGCTGGTCGGCGGTGAGCCGGGAGTGGGCAAGACCACGCTCGTGAAGCAGCTCATCCGGGAGGCGGAGCAGCGGGGCGCGCTGGCTTTGTTCGGCCGCTGCTACGAGTCGGAGGGCGCCGTCCCCTACTCGCCGTTCGTGGAGATGCTGGAGCAGGCGCTGGCCCTGATGCCGCCCGAGATCGTGCGCGAGGACATGGGTGACGACGCCCCGGAGGTGGCGCGGATGGTTCCCGCGCTGCGCCGCCGCTTCCCCGACATCCCCGAGCCACTCGACCTGCCGCCCGAGCAGCAACAGCGCTACTTCTTCAACGCGGTCGGCTCGTTCGTCTCGCGCGGCTCGCACCGCTTCCCGCTGATGATAGTGATGGACGACGTCCACTGGGCCGACGAATCGACCCTGCTGCTCATCGAGCACATGGCGGCGCTGATGCCGGATCTGAGGGTTCTGGGTGTGGGGACCTACCGTGACGTGGAGCTCGACGTGTCGCGACCCCTCGCGGTCGCGCTGGAGCGGCTGACGCGAGACCGGCTCGTCGAGCGCCTTCCGGTCCGGCGGTTCGACCGGGCCACCGTGGCCACCATGATCGAGGGCCTGGCCGGCAAGACCGCCCCCGCGGTCGTGGTCGATGCCATCTTCGATGAGACCGAGGGCAACCCGTTCTTCGTCGAGGAGGTGTTCCGCCACCTGGCCGAGGACGGCACGCTGTTCGACGGAGGAGAGTTCCGCTCAGACATCCACGTCGACGAGCTCGATGTGCCGGAGAGCGTGCGCCTGGTGGTCGGGCGGCGCCTCGAACGGCTGGGCGACGACGCGAGGAAGATCCTCGCCGCCGGAGCTGTCGTCGGGCGCGGCTTCCCGTTCGATCTCCTGGAGGAGATCGTCGACGTCGACAGCGGCCGCCTCATCGACGTCGTCGAGGCGGCCGAGGCGGCCCGAGTGATCGTCGCCGAGGAGCGGGGCGGCGAGGTGCACTACTCGTTCGGGCACGAGCTGATCCGCCAGACGTTGCTCTCGGGCCTGTCCGTACTGCGACGCCAGCGGCTCCACCTAGCGGTGGCCGACGCCATCGAGCGCACAGATCGTCGGGCCCGCCACGATCGGCCGTCAGAGATCGCCCACCACCTCCTCGCGGCGGGTTCGGCCGCCGACCGCGAGCGGACGCTCGAGTTCCTCGAGCTGGCGGCAGAGCGGGCGTTGGAGGCCGCCGCCTTCGAGGAGGCCCTGAGCGCCGTCGACGACGCCCTCTCGATCGTGGACCCGGATGATCACGGCCGCCGTTCGGAGCTCCTGCTGCGGCGGGGGTCGGCGGTGCGGGCCCTCGGTCGCTTCGACGAGTGCATCACGATCTGGGACGAGCTGATCGCCACCTTCGCCGAGAGGGATCTCGTCGATGACGCCGCGGACCTCTGCTACGAGGCGGGGTACCTGCTCGTGTGGCTCAACCGCTTCGAGGAGGCTTTCGCCACCTTCGCTCGCGGGTTGGCGATCGTCGGAGACCAGCGCACGGCGGCACGATCGCTGCTGCTCGCCCTCAACGGTGGGATGTTGGGTCTGGCCGGCTTCTACGAGGCAGCGGCCCCGCTGCTCGACGAAGCCGAGGAGATCGCTCGGTCCATCGGGGACGACCGCACCCTGGGCCGGGTGCTGTGGGGTCGCTCGATCTCTCAGTGGTGCAACGGCTGGGTCCGTGAAGCGCTCGAATCAGGGCGAGCAGCGATCCACGAGATGCGCAAGACCAACGACCAGTGGTACCTGGTCGACGCCCTGGCCTGGACCTCGTTCCCCCTCATCCTCAGCGGCCGGCCGGACGAGATGGCGGAGGGCCGGCGGCTCGCCGCCGAGGGGATGGAGCTGGGACGGCGCCTCGGACACCGCGGGGGAGAGGTGCTGTGCCTCCGCGGGGTGGCGATGTCGCGGGCCTTCGGCGCGGACCTGGACGTCTTCGAACGCGCTGGTCGCGACGACCTGGAGGCCTTCTCCAGCGTGGAGTCTCCCTGGTCCACCCAGTCCCACATCTTCGTCGCCCTCGTGTCCGTGCTCAGAGGCGACCTCGATGATGCAGCCGAGCACGTCCGCGAGGCGATCGACCTCGAGCCGGTGTCCGCGTGGACTGGGCTCGGCCAGGGCTACGACCTGCTGGTGCACGCCTGGCGGGGAGAGACGGAGACCTGTCGGCAGCTCCTCGACGCCGGCCGATCGACCTTGCCCGCGCCTGGTGCCCGTCCGCCGATCGGCCAGATCTTCCGGGTGATGACCACGGTCCAGGCCTGTGTCGTGGCCGACCTGCCAGCGGAGGCGGCGGCGCTCTACCCGGTCGTCGCGGCGTTGGTCGACGACGTGCCGGTGACAGGGTTCGACTTCGCGCTGACGGACCGCGTCGCCGGCATGGCCGCTGCCGCCGGCGGGCAGTGGGACGACGCCGTCCGCCACTTCGACGCTGCGTTGCGCAGGGCCGAGGAGATCGACGACACGATGGACATGCCGCAGGTGGAGCACTGGTTCGGGGAGATGCTCGTCGACCGCGGCCGCCCGGAGGACCAAGGTCGCGCCCGGGATCTGCTGACCTCGGCGATCGAGTGCTATGGCGCTCTCGGCATGCCCCTGCTGGAGGCGAGGGCGCGCCAGGCGCTGACCCGCACGTCGAGCTCAGTCCCACCCTGATGCACGTTCGGCAGCGACGCCCCGCCCGGTAGCGTCGCTGCCCATGGCCGATCTCACCTTCGCCGAGCACGGAGGCTGGCCGGGGGTGCTCGGCCGACTCATGGAAGGCCGCGACCTCGATCGGGAGGCTGCTCGGGCCGCGATGACCGAGATCCTCGACGGTGCGGCCAGCCCGGCGCAGATAGCCGCCTTCGTGGTGGCACTGCGGATGAAGGGCGAGACCGTCGACGAGTTGCTCGGCATGGTGGACGCCATGCTCGCGGCGTCAACCGTCGTGGACATAGACACGTCCGGCCCTGTGATCGACGTGGTGGGCACGGGCGGCGACCGGGCCCACACCATCAACGTGAGCACGCTTGCCGCGCTCGTCGCGGCCGGTGCGGGCGCCACGGTGTGCAAGCACGGAAACCGGGCCGCTTCATCGGCCTGCGGGGCCGCTGACCTGCTCGAAGCGCTCGACGTGGCGATCGAGCTGGGTCCGGACGGGGTGGCTCGCTGTGTGGCCGAGGCCGGGATCGGCTTCTGCTTCGCGCCCCGCTACCACCCCGCCATGAGACACGCCGGTCCCGCCCGGGCGGATCTGGGCATCCCCACCGCCTTCAACGTCCTCGGCCCGCTCTGCAACCCGGGCCGGGTGCGCCGTGCGCTCATCGGCGTCGCCGACCAGCAGATGGCGCAGCGCATGGTGGAGGTGCTGCGGGCCCGCAGCATCGAGCGGGCGCTCATCGTGCACGGCGGCGACGGGCTAGACGAGCTGACCACCACCGGGCCCTCCACGGTGCTGGAGCTCCACGCCGGGGCCGTGACCGGCTGGGACGTCGACCCCACCCAGCTCGGGTTCGGGCTCTCGCGGCGTGAGGAGCTGGTGGGTGGTGCCCCGGCGGAGAACGCCCGGCTCGCCAAGAGCGTGCTGGCGGGTCGGAGCGGACCACATCGCGACATCGTGGTGCTGAACGCGGGGGCGGCCCTGCTGGCGGCAGGCCTGGCCGAGGACCTGCCGGCGGGCATCCGGGCGGCCGGCGAATCGCTCGATTCGGGCGCGGCCGCGGCGGCGCTGGCGCGGCTGGTAGAGGTGTCCCAGGCGGAGGCTCGACGGGAGGTTGGACAGAGCCGATAACGTCCGTTATCCTGGGGTGGAGATGCCCGCACTCCAGCCCGCGACAGTGCCCGAGACGATCAGCGGCGAGGATCCGATCCGCGCCAAGCTGGTGTCGGCCGCGGCCGAGGTGTTCGCGGAGAAGGGATACGACGGGGCGGGCGTCGCCAAGATCGCCCGCCGGGTCGGCTGCACCACGGGTGTCATCTACGGCCGCTTCACGGGCAAGGCAGCCCTGCTGCTGGCCGCCATCGAGGCCCACTCCGAC
>JBPCPM010000113.1:0-12656 GCA_050999155.1 Solirubrobacterales bacterium | reverse complement strand
TCGCCGGCGGACGCGAGGTTGTAGGACTTCGGCGAGCTGCACGACGCCCAGTCGAACTCCACGTTGTTGGAGCTGTCGACCACCCGGCACTCGAAGCTCGCGCCCGACTCGCCACTGAACGCCCACGACGGCGACGTGACCTTGCCCACGCTGCCCGGGTTCGACGTGATCGACGGAGCGGCCGGCGGCGCCCGGTCCAGGATGTACTGGGACGTGGTTGCCGAGCTCTGGTTGCCCGCCGCGTCCTTCGAGCGGACCGAGAAGGTGTAGGTGCCATCGATCTCGGAGACGAGGTTGTAGGACCTGGGGCTGGTGCACGTCGCCCACGCCGAGACCACGTCGGAGCCGCGGGTGAGCTGGCACTCGAACGTCGCGCCGGCGTCGCCGCTGAACGACCATGAGACCACCGGGTTCGAACCCGTTGCCCCCGGCCCGGATCCGAGGGACGGTGAGGCCGGAGCGGTGGAGTCCTCGGTGTAGGTCACCGACGTCGACGAGCAGCTCGATTCGGTGCCGCTGACCGTGGCCGTGGCCCAGAAGGTGGTGGTCGAGTCGTCGGAGACGCTGACCGCGACGCCGGGGCTCGAGTACGCGGCGGCGGTCCCGGAGCCGGCGACGCTGCTCGTGCAGGTGGAGTTGGTGTACAGCTTGACCGTCGACCCGCTCGCGGCCGAGCCGGTGATCTTCGGGGAGTTGTCGTTGGCCGGCGAGGCCGGGATGACGCCCGACACGGTGGGCGCCGTGGCCAGCGGGACCATGGCGGCCTCGACCCGTCGGACGCGGCGGTTGTTCTCGCTGGCGTAGTAGAGGTCGCCGGCGGCGTTGGCGTCCATCCGCGTCGGCTTGTCGAGCTTGGCCGAGGTGGCAGGTCCGCCGTCCCCGGAAAAGCCGGATGCGCCGGTGCCTGCGATCGTGCTGATGGTTCCCGACGTGGGGATCTTGCGGATCCGGTCGCCGGTGCCCTCGGCAACGAATACCGAGTTGGCCCCGTCGACGGCGATGCCCCCGGGAACATTGAGCTGCGCCGAGGTCGCCGCGCCGCCGTCGCCGCTGCTGCCGGCGCTGCCCGTGCCCGCGTAGGTGGTGATGACGCCCGACGTGTTGACCTTGCGGACCTTGTGGTTGCCGCCATCGGCGATGTAGATGTTGCCGGCCGAGTCCGCCGCGATGTCCTCAGGCTTGTTGAGCTTCGCCGACGTGGCGGCGCCGCCATCGCCGCTGTTGCCGGCCGCTCCGGCGATGCCGGCGACCGCGGAGATGGTGCCTGTCGAGAGGTTGATCCTGCGCACCATGGCGCCGTCGAGCGAGGCGATGTAGAGGTAGCCGCCGTAGATCTCCAGGCCGGCGGGCTTCTGGATTCCCGCGCTGGTCGCCGGGCCCCCATCGCCGGTGTTGCTGGAGCCTCCGGTGCCGCCGAACACCGTGACGGCGCCAGAAGGCGTGCGGCGGAGGATCCGGTGGTTGTCCTTGTCTGCGACGTAGACGTTGCCCGACGAGTCGACCTCGACGTCGTGGGGCTGGCTCATCGTGAACGAGCCCATGTCCAGCGTCGAGATGGTTCCTGAGGTGTTGACCTTGCGGACGTTCTTCTGGTTCTTGTCGGCGATGTAATAGTTGCCCGCGGGGTCGAAGGTCACGCTGACCGGACGCTCCAGCTGGGCCGAGGCCGCCGGCCCTCCGTCGCCCGCGCCGCCACTTACGCCGGTGCCCGCGACCGTCGTGATGTCGCCGCTGGCCGCGAGCGCACCGCCGGCCAGGGCCAGCGCGGCAGCAAGGCCGGCGCCCACGATCGCAAGCCGCCTCGCCGGGGAACCGCCAGGGCGGATCCGCCTCGGAGAGCCGGGTTGGGAGTTGCTCGGCGCGCGGCCGAGCCAGGTGCGGAGATGAGCGCGCATGGAAGGGGTGTCGGATTCCCAGCGCCGATGCTTAACCCCACGGCGCCTTTTTGCGCGCATGATTCCTCGAACATCCGTCCAGAGCCGAGCTCGCCGAAGCACCGGCTCGTGGCCGGGCCCCGGGCGCGGGCCGGTTCGGGATCGGGGCCCCCTTGAAACTGTCCGGCAGCCCACCCGCGGCCAACAATCAACCTCAGCTACAGCGTTAGTCTCGTTTGACGACGGGCAGAGCGGATACGAATGGGTCCCCGCCCCGAACGAAAGGATGGGTCCGTTGGCTGCGCAGGGTCCCGAATCGTCATCCGGCCGTCCCCACCGGTTGCTGGTCGTCGCCAACGAGACGGTCACCGGGCGCAAGCTCATGGACGAGATCCGCGAGCGCTGCGGCAGCGGGGACGCGGAAGTGCACGTGGTGACCCCCGCGCTTCAGGAGTCCCGCCTCGATCATGCGATGGGCGACGTGGACGAGGCGCTGCACGCAGCGAGCGCCCGCCTGCAGGCCTCGCTCAACCACCTCGGCGAATCGGGGATCAGCGCCGAAGGAGAGCCTGGTGACTCCGATCCTGTCACCGCCGCCACCGACACGTTGGCTCGCTGGGAGGCCGACGAGATCCTGATCTCCACCCACCCGGCCGAACGGTCCAGCTGGCTCGAACGCGGCGTGGTCGAGCGGATGCGCGAGGCGGTCGAGATGCCGGTCACCCACGTGGTCGTCGACATCGAGCAGGGCACGGTCGGCGAGGCCGAACACTTCGCGCCGCAGCACACCGAGGTGCCCGACGACGACCGCAGCAACCTCGCGCGCCTGCTGGACATGCCTTGGCAGGAACGGGCGGCCCTCGTCCTCGCGCTCGTGGTGCCGATCATCCTCGTGCTACTCGCCGCATCGTGTGCGGTCGGCGAGGACACGATCGACGGGACCTGCGCGGCGCGGGTGCTGATCGCCGCGGCAGCCAGCATCATCGGGATCTGGCACGCGGTGGCGCTCGTGCTCTTCGAGTCCGCCGGCAACCGGGGGACGGCCGCGCGGGTCGTCGCCAACACGATCGTCTACGGGTTCCCTGCCCTGCTGGTGATCAGCCTGATCCTCTGACACGCGCCGGGCGATCCGCGGGGAGCCCGGCAGCCGCTGGTCACAAAGGCTCCACCCCGACCACCGCCGCCTGCCCGCCCTCCACCCCGGCCGCCGCGTAGGCCTCGGGCTGGTCGAGCGTCTCGCTGGAGAGCAGCGCCGCGGCCAGTGCGTCGAGCCGCTCGCGGTTGGCGGTCAGCAGCTCGGTCGTTGCCGCGTGCGCCTCGTTGACGATCCGCTGCACCTCCGCGTCGACGAGCTGCTGGGTGCGTTCGCTGGTCTCGTCGGCTCCCGGGTGCAGGGGGCCCTGGGCCTCGGAGCCCAGGGCGGCGATCGGTCCGACCCGCTCGCTCATTCCCCAGCGACCGACCATCTTGCGGGCGATCTGGGTCAGCTGCTCGATGTCGGACTCGGCGCCGTTGGTGATCTCCCCGAAGACCAGCTCTTCCGCCACCCGGCCACCGAGCATGACCATCAGGCGAGCCTGCAGGTCGGTGCGGCTGTAGCTGAAGCGGTCGGTATCCGGCGCGGCGAAGGTCACGCCGAGCGCGAGACCCCGCGGGATGATCGAGACCTTGCGCACCGGGTCGGCCCCGGGAGTCAGCATCCCGACGATCGCGTGGCCCGCCTCGTGGTAGGCGGTCAGGCGGCGGTCGTCGTCGCTCATGAGGATCTTGCGCTCGGCGCCGAGCACGATCCGCTCCATGGCCGCGGTGAAGTCGGCCATGCGCACCTCCGAGCGGTGGTGGCGGGCAGCCACAAGGGCCGCCTCGTTGACGAGGTTGGCCAGGTCGGCCCCGACCATCCCCGGCGTCGACGACGCCAGACCCTCGAAATCGACATCGTCGTCGCACGGGATGTGGCGGGCGTGCACGTCGAGGATCGCCCGCCGCCCGGTGGCGTCGGGCGCCTGGACGGTGACGCGCCGGTCGAAGCGCCCCGGCCGCAGCAGCGCGGAGTCCAGCGTGTCCGGGCGGTTGGTCGCCCCGAGGACGATCACCTCGTCGGAGGACTCGAAGCCGTCCATCTCGGTGAGGATCTGGTTGAGCGTCTGCTCGCGCTCGTTGTGGCCGCCGATCCCGCTGCCGCCCCCGCGGTGGCCGCCGATCGCGTCGAGCTCGTCGATGAAGATGATCGCCGGCGCGGCCTCCTTGGCCTGGGTGAACAGGTCACGCACCCGCGACGCGCCCACCCCGACGATCATCTCGATGAACTCCGACGCCGACGCGGAGAAGAACGGGGCGGCGGCCTCGCCCGCCACGGCGCGGGCCAGCAGCGTCTTGCCCGTCCCCGGCAGGCCGCTGAGCAGGACGCCCCGGGGGATCCGGGCCCCGAGCTTGCGATACCTCTCCGGGTGGCGCAGGAAGTCCACGACCTCGGCCAGCTCGTGCTTGGCCTCCTCGATGCCGGCGACGTCGTCGAAGCCGACCGTCTGGGAGTCCGGGTTGACCTGCTTGGCCTTGGAGCCCGTGAACCCGCCGAGCATCCCGCCGCCGAGCCTCGTGAGGACGAAGAACAGCAGGCCGACGAACAGCAGGGTCGGACCGAAGCCGAAAAGCACCGTCTCGAGAAATGTGCGGCTGGTCGACCGGGCGTTGACGGTGACGTCTTCGCGCTCGAGCAGCCGGGTCAGGGCGTCGCCGTCGGCGAAGGCCGGGATCTGGGTCTCGAACTGCTCCTCGGGCTCGTCGCCTTCGGGAACCTCGATCTTCTTGACGAACGTCCCCTCGATCGTGTCCGCGCGCGTCGAGATCTCCTTGACGTTGCCGTCGCGGACCTGGTCGAGGAAGAACGGGCTGTACGGGACGGGCGCCCGGTCGGTGCCGGTGAGCGAGCTCGCGATGACGAAGTTGGCGGCGAGCAGCACCGCGACGATCGCCCACAGCGGCCACCCGGCACGCAGCCAGGCCGGCCTGCGGCTCGATCGCTCGCCGCGGCCGTCGGGCGCCGGATCCACCTTCCACGGCTTTCGGGAGGTCTTCTCGCCGGCACCGGGATCGCGCTCGGAGAGCGCCCTGGCGCTCGACTCATCCGGCGCCGTCGGTCCCTGCGACATGCCAGGAAGCGTACCGGTGGGCGGTCGCCCGAAAACTTTTTCCCGCGGACCGTCAAGACGGTGGGGGCCGGTGCCGATGACAGGAAGGCAATGGCCTACTCCTCCCCCACCCGCACCCAGACGCGCGAGCTGATCAACCGCATCCTCCAGGCCCGCGAGCCCGAGCGCCTGGTCGGCGGTCGCAAGATCGCCGCCCTCGGCCGCCGCCTCGGACGCCGCATCGGGATGACCGAGGAGCAGCTCGACGACATCGAGGTCGCCTGCGAGCTGCACGACATCGGCAAGATGGCCATCCCCGATGACGTGCTGCACAAGCCCTCGCGCCTCGAGGAGGCCGAGTGGAAGCTGATGCGCCGGCACACCGAGATCGCCGAGCACATCCTCAGCGCCGTCCCCGACCTCTCCCGCGTCGCCCGCATCGTGCGCTCCGGCCACGAACACTTCGACGGCGGCGGCTACCCCGACGGTCTCCGCGGCGAGGAGATCCCCGTCGAGAGCCGGATCCTGCTGATCTGCACCGCCTTCACCGCCATGACCTCCGAGCGTCCGTACAAGCGGACGATGACCGAGGGCGAAGCGCTTGCGGCGCTGCAGCTCAGCTCGGGCACCCAGTTCGACCCCGATCTCGTCGATGCCTTCGTCTACGAGCTCGGCGGCCAGCGGATCTCCGACGCGCCCTCGATGAGCGACGAGTACCTCGACTCCATCTCGGGCGAAAGCTCCGCCCGCCCATCCGGCGAGCGCGCGATGGCCTCCGCCCCCTCGCCGTGGCGCTCGGGCAACGCCCAGCCCGCCGGCTACAGCGCCGGGGCGCCGAACGACGGTGGGGAGCAGATCCCCACCCAGCCTCCCCCCCGCTGAGCCTCCCGCGCGTGCAAGCGCGCGATCTGCCCGGCCTTCGCACCCCGTAGCGTTGCTGCAGTGATCCTCGTCATCGCCATCGCCCTGGCGGTCTTCGTCCTGCAGCCCCCGTTCGGGTTTGTGGTGATCGCGGGGGCCCTCGTCGTCGAGATCTTCGAGATCTGGCTCATGATCAGGCTCTCGGGCCGCGGCCGGCCGTCGGTGGGAGCGGAGTCGCTTCCGGGCACCGAGGGGCTCGCCATGAGCGCTTGCCGGCCGAGCGGCCAGGTTCGCCTCCGCGGCGAGATCTGGAGCGCCCGGTGCGATCCCGGCGCCGATGCCGGCGACCCGGTCACCGTCGTCGAGGTCCAGGGACTGACCCTGCACGTCGTCCCGGCAGGCGAGCCGGACCGCGTCCCATAGGATCGCCACCGATGGCCGACGGCTGGGATCCCGAGCTGTCCGAGCTGAAGCGGCGCCGGGAACTGGCCGCGCAGCTCGGAGGACCCGAACGGGTCGAGCGCCAGCGCGCCAGCGGCCGCCAGACCGTGCGCGAACGGATCGACGCCCTGTTCGACGATGGGACGTTCCGCGAGGTCGGCGGCCTGGCCGGGCGCGGGAGCTACGACGAGGGCGAGCTGACCGGCTTTTTGCCCGCCAACACCGTCGTCGGGCACGGACGCATCGCCGGCCGGCGGGCGGCCGTCCAGGGGGACGACTTCACGGTGCGCGGTGGCGCGGCCGACGCGTCGATCTGGGAGAAGATGGTCTGGGCCGAGAAGATCGCCGCTGAATGGCGGATGCCGATCGTCCGGCTCGTCGACGGCACCGGCGGCGGGGGCAGCGTCAAGTCGCTGGAGGACATGGGCTTCACCTACCTGCCGTTCCTGCCGGGGTTCGAGACGGCGGCGGAGAACCTCTCGACCGTGCCCGTCGTCGCCGCGGCGCTGGGCCCCGTCGCGGGCCTGGGCGCCGCCCGCGTGGTGGCCTCGCACTTCTCGGTGATCGTCCGCGACAGCGCCCAGCTGTTCGTGGCCGGGCCGCCCGTCGTGGCCGCGGCCATGGGCGAGGCCCCCGACAAGCAGCAGCTCGGCGGCGCCCGGGCCCAGGCGAAGGCCGGCGCCGTCGACAACGAGGCGAACGACGAGGCCGACGCGCTCGACCAGATCCGCCGCGTTCTCTCCTACCTGCCCGGCAGCGTGTGGGAGGCGCCCCCGCTCGCCGCCACCGACGATCCGGCCGAGCGTGCCGAAACCCGAGCTGACGTCGATCGTGCCACGCGACCGCCGCAAGCCGTACGCCATGCGACGGGTCCTCGAGCTGGTCTTCGACCGTGGGTCGGTGTTCGAGCTCGGCCTCCGGTTCGGTCCCTCGCAGATCACCGCCCTGGCCCGGCTCGGCGGCCGCCCCGTTGGCGTCCTGGCCAACGACCCGAAGATCTACGGCGGCGGGATGACCGCCGACGCCGCCGAGAAGCTCGGCCGCTTCGTCGACCTCTGCGACCAATTCCGGCTGCCGATCTGCAACCTGATCGACCAGCCGGGCTTCGTCATCGGCACCGACGCCGAGCGGCGCGGCACGATCCGCCGCGGGACTCGCGGGCTGTTCAGCATCTACCAGGCGACCGTACCGTTCGCCTCGGTCGTGGTGCGCAGGGCCTACGGGGTCGCGGGAGCCGGTCAGTCGGACGCTTCGCGCGCCCAGGTCCGGGTCGCCTGGCCCTCGGGCGACTGGGGGTCGCTTCCCATCGAAGGCGGGCTCGAAGCCGCCTACCGGCGCGAGCTCGAAGCGGCGGAGGATCCCGAGGCGCTGCGGACCGAGATCACCGAGCGGCTCAACGCGGTGTGCTCGCCGTTTCGCACGGCCGAGCGGTTCTCGGTCGAGGACATCATCGACCCGAGCCAGACCCGGCCGTTTTTGTGCGACTGGGCCGAGCGCGCGCACGAGCTCGTCGCCCAGGATGTCGCGCGTGGGCCCAAGCGCCGCGGCCTGCGCCCCTGATCGGTCAGGCGAGCGCCAGCAGCACCTGGTTGCCGGCCGGATCGCGCAGGGCGGTCCGCCCGTCGAGGGTGTCGACGGCGATCCCGGACCGCCGCGCCCGGGCGACGACGCGCTCGAGCTCCTCGCCGCCGGGCAGCAGCAGCTCGTAGGACGCCAGCCCGCGTGATCCGGGGGGCGGCGGGTCCGATCCGGCGCTGTGCCAGACGTTGAGCCCGATGTGGTGGTGGTAGCCGCCGGCCGAGGCGAACAGCGCGCCAGGGTAGCCCCGAACCGTGATGTCGAGCCCGAGGACACCCACGTAGAACCGCTCGGCGGCCGCGAGGCCGGCGACCCGCAGGTGGACGTGGCCCATGATCGTGGTCGGGGGCACCGTCGCCGCCGGATCCGATCCCGCCTCGGCACGCAGGGCGCCGACGTCGAGGGGAAGCGAGTCCATCGCGATGCGGCCCTCGTCGTCGCGCTCCCACCGCTCACGAGGACGGTCGCGGTAGAGCTCGATGCCGTTGCCCTCGGGATCGTCGAGGTACAGCGCGTCGCTGACCAGGTGGTCCGCTGCTCCCGTGAACCGACGTCCGGCGGCCAGCACCCGCTCCATCGAGGTGGCCAGCGCCCCGCGGTCCTCGACCAGGAGCGCGAGGTGAAACAGCCCGGTCGCGCGGGGACCGCGGGGCGGAGCGGCCGGGTCGCCGTGCAGGCGCACGAGGGGGCGGCCGCCGGCGCCGAGCACCACCTCCCGTCCGGAGCGATCGAGCAGCTCGAGGCCGATGGCCTGCCGGTAGAACTCCTCGACCCGGGGCAGGTCGGCCACCGTGAGCGTGACCGCCCCGGGCCGGGTCGCGGCGGCGATGCTGTGCTCGGGTGCGGCGCCTTCCATCGCCCCCGATTGTCTCAGCCGGCGGGAACCGGGTTGGCGTGCGGGTCGATCTTCACCCCGCGCCGGTACTGCAGGTACTCGGTGCCCGCGACCTGGATCGATGCCGCAGCGGGAATCGCCAGCAGGGCGCCGAGGATCCCGAACAGGGTCGAGCCGAACAGCACGGCCACGATCACGACGAACGGGTTGACGCTCAAGGCGCGTTTTTGGATCTGGGGCTGGATCAGGTTGTTCTCGATCTGCTGGTAGACGACGGCCCAGATCAGCCACACGATGGTCGCCGTCGGAAAGTCGGTGAACACGGTGACCACCCCGACAACGACGGCGCCGAGCGTCGCGCCGATCAGCGGGATCAGGTCGAACAGCGCGGTGACGACCGCCAGCGGAGCCGCGAAGGGCACGCCGAGGATCGCGAGCACGATGAACGTGGTCAGCCCGGCGATCGTGGCCTGGACGACGGCGCCGGCCACGTAGTTGCCGACGGCGTTTGCCATCCCGGCGAGGGCTCTCCGCAATGGCTCGGCCCGCGCCTCGGGCTGCATCGCGATCAGCCTCTGGGTCCACCTACCGCCGCTGCCGACCATGAACACCGACAGGATGAGGATGTTGACGATGGCGAAGCCGGAGTTGACCACACCCGAGCCGACCGAGCCCAGGGCCGAGGCCGCGTCCCCGATCCGGTCCGGAAGCTCGCGGGCCTTCGTCTGGAGGTTGCTCACCACGCCGTACTTGCGCTCGAGGTCCTGGAGCGTGCCGTTGTCGCTGACGAACCGCTGGACGTCGGCGGCGTAGCCGGGAGCGTTGCTCGCCAGGTCGTCGGCCTGGTCGATGACGGGCACGACGATCACCGCGCCCAGCAGGAGGGGGACGAGGATCAGGGCGAGGTAGGCGGCGCCGATGGCCAGCCCCCGCGGCATGATCCGCGAGAAGAGGTTCACCGGGCCCGTCATCGCCACGGCCAGGAACGCGGCCAGGATCAGCCATCCGATCGGCTTGCGCAGGAGGTAGACGAGGTAGATCGCCCCGAGCACGGCCAGCACGGTGATCACCGTGCGGGCGACCGCCTTCGGCGACAGCTCGATCCCCGTCGGGCGAGAGGCGATGGCCTGCCGTTCCATGGGCGAGGGGTTCCGTGGGCACGCCATGGTTCCTGCCCGCGAATCGTGTCCCTTCCGGCTTCTGACACGATTCTCAGGTTCCACCGAGCTTGCTCTGATGGGGCAACACCACCACCGAGAGCGAGAGGACCGAGGACCGGAGGGGCCCGGGCAAATCTCCGTCGACAAGCTGCGCACAGCGATGCGGGCGATCCGCGATGACGGCGAGGCCCCGGAGGACCGGGCGGCGACGGCGACTGACCGCCACCCCACACCACCACCTCACCCCCCAGGCTCGGGGCCCGCGGCAGATCCGGGGCCCCGAGCGTCGTTCCGGACGACGGGCTCGTGAGGCGGTCACCTACCCGGCGGGACGCGCGAACAGGGTGATCAGGCCCAGGACCACGGCGAGCGCCGCGAACCCCGCCTTGCGCCACACCCCCTCGCTCGTTCGCACCGCGATCACCGACTGCAGCGCATAGTAGGCGGCGAAGGCGCGCGAGGCGACGGCGATGATCTCCAGCGTGCCGACCGTCCACAGCAGGATCACCGCGGCGACGCCGCTGAGCACGTAGGCCGGCGCGCCGCTCAGCGACCGGCGCAGGCCGCCGAGGTTGCCCCCGGCGGCGACGGTGTCGGCCGTGGCGGCACTGAACTGGCTGAGCACCGCTCCCAGGACGAGTGGGATGGCCAGAAGGGGTGCCACGCGGTCGGTGATGGAGATCAGGTTCCGGTCGACGCCGGCGTCGGTGCCGATACCCATCAGCGGCGTCGAGAGGGCGACCAGCCCCACGTAGATCGCCGTGGCCACGACCTGGGCGATGCGCGAGGCCGAGATCCGGGTCTGGGCGTCGTATTCGCCTCCGAGGTACCGGATGGTCTCGAACCCCTGCACGGTGATCACCACGCCACCGAGCACCAGCAGCACGTCGAGCAGGCCCGTGGCCGGAACGGGAGGCAGCTCGAACGTGCCCCGGGCGACCAGCAGCGAGTCCTCGACCAGCAGGGCCACCCCGAGCACCGCCGTGAGCAAAATCACCGCGGCCAGGGCGACCCGCTCCATCTTGTCGAGACCCCCGAACCCACGAGTGACGCCGACGACGACGATGACCGCGACCGCGACCGAGGCCAGCAGCCGCTCGGCGGTCGCGGACTCCGAGCCGGCAAACGACACCACGTACTGGGCCATGATCCGCAGGTACAGGGCGACCGAGATGACGTAGGCCACGACGATCACGATGTCGCTGGCCTTCTCCAGCCACCGTGAGGTCCGGTCGAGCTCGCCTGAGGCCTGGAGGGGCTCGACCTCTCGCACGAGGTGCCGGACGGCGGTACCGACGAACCAGGCCAGCGCGCACACGGCAACCGCGCCGACGATCGACAGCGCCCCCAGGCTCCGCTCGAGCACGGGGACGATGATCAGAAAGCCGCTTCCGAAGATCGAGGCCAGCGGTGTGACCGTGGCCATGAGGCGCAGCTTGCGGCCATCGGTCAGCATCCGCGCCACCCTAGAGAGGCGCGCCCGCCGGCCTGCGGTCCGGGGGCGCGAGCGAGCGTCGCGGGAGCTTCCGCCGACTCCGCCGCCGCCAACCGCGACACTGTCGGCCGTGGGGGCAGCCGTCACATCGCGACTCTCCCGCCTGGCCGACCGCTTCGGCATCACGCCGCGCCGCGGGCTGGCCGGCATCGTCGCCGTGGCGCTCGTCGCGCTGGCCGTCCACTTCGTGCTCCCCGCCATCGGCGGGCTGGAGCGGACGCTCGACGTGCTCACCCGCATCAAGCCCGCCTACATCGCCCTCGGCGTGCTGTTCAGCGCCGTCGGGCTGGCTGGCTTCGCCGCGACGTTCGCCCTGTCGGTTCGCACGCACATGGACGAGCGGCTGGCCGAGCGGCTGTCACGCTCGCGGGCGGGCCAGCTCGCCCTGGCCGCGCAGGGAGCGGGCACGGTGGTCACGGCCGCCGGGGCGGGCACCATGGCGTTCGCCTTCTGGGCGCTGCGCCGTGCCGGGATGGACGGTCGCGATGCCGCCCGCCGCATGGCGGCGATGTTCGTCTTGCAGTACGGCGTCTACCTCGGCTCGATCCTGGTGTTCGGTCTGCTGCTCGGGCTCGGGGTGCTGCCGGGCCCCAACCCTCCGCTGATGACGTTCGTTCCGGCCGGAATCGCGGCTGGCGTGATCGCCCTGGTGGTAGCGGTGGCCGCGCTGCCGGCGGCCTTCGAGGGCTTTCTCTCGAAAGCCTCGGATCGCCGCGGGAGGGCGGGGCGGATCGCCGCCGGCCTGCTCGAAGGTCCGGCCGCGCTGCGTGGGGGCATCGAGCAGGCCTGGATCATGGCTCGCTCAGGGACGCGCGGCGTCTGGACCGTGGTCGCCGCCGTGGGCAACTGGGCGGGCGAGATCGGCGTGTTGTGGGTGTGTTTCCTGGCCTTCGGTGAGACCGTCCCGCTCGCCGTGCTGGTGCTCGGCTTCTTCATCGGCATGTCGGCCAACCTGCTGCCGCTGCTTCCTGGCGGGGTCGGATCGGTCGAGGCCGGCCTCGTAGCGGCGTTCGCTGCGCTGGGCGAGCCCACCTCCGAGGCCGTGCTCGCGGTGCTCGCCTACCGCCTGCTGGTGTACTGGCTGCCCACCGGCCTGGAGCTGATCGCCCTCGTGCGGGTCCAGGCGATCGTGCGCGGCTGGGACGACCCGGCGGGGATCGGCGAACCGGGCAACCTGACGCCCGAATCGCCCGTCTCCGGCGGTGGCCCGGGGGGCAAAGGGCACCCCGACAGGGGGTTCCATTCGGGGAAGATCTCGTTCCCCCCGGGGGGGCATCGAACAAT
>JBPCPM010000068.1:0-33106 GCA_050999155.1 Solirubrobacterales bacterium | reverse complement strand
GCAGCGGCCGGCGCCTCGCCGGCCCGAGCGACCGCTCGGACCGCACCCTCCCCCCGGCCGCCGGCCGTCCCGGGCCGGGCAGCCGGCGCGCGTCTGCGTGCCGTCGTGCCCGCCGTCACGGTCCCATCCCCGCGTGCGATCTCCGTCGGCATCCCGCCCCTGCGGCTACCGCGCATCGGCGGCCTTCCCGGTGCGATCCGGGGCATGCCCGACACGTCGCTGGTCTGTCGGCTCACCCAGACCCGCCTGTGGATCGCGGTGTTCGGCCTGCTGCTGGCCGGAATCGTGGCGGTCAACGTCGCCACCCTCAGCCTCAGCGCCGGGGCGGGCAAGGCGACCCAGGAGATCGAGGCGCTGCGCGGCCATACGTCCGAGCTCCGGGCCCGCCTGGCCAGCAAGACGTCGCTCTCTGAGCTCGAGAGCTCGGCGGCGGAGATCGGCATGGTCGTGCCCCAGATCTCCGACATCCGCTACCTGGGAACGCGCGCCGGCGACGCCGACGCCAAGCGGGCCGCCTCGCGCCTGGACGAAATCTCGCCCAACCCGCCGGCACCGGCGATCCCGGCACCCGCAGCCGAACAGCCTGGCGGCGTCACGCCGGGCGAGCCAGGCGCGCCGGCCGCGGAGCCGGCGCCGACGCCGGGCGCCCAGGCCGCACCCTCCACGCCGCCGGCCGCCACCCAGTCGCCCGTCAATCCCACGCCGGCCCCGCCGGCATCCGCTCCGTGAGCGTGGGCGTGGACCTGCGCGGCGCCGTGGTGGCATGCGTCTGATCGAGCGCCGCATCGGCCTGCTGTTCGCCGGCTTTCTCATCCTGCTGGTCGTCACGTTCGCTCGCGCGGTGTGGCTGCAGGGGGTCCAGGGCGCCGAGCTCAGCGCCTCGGCCCAGAGCCAGCAGAGCGAGACCGTTCCCGTCCCGGGCAGCCGTGGCACGATCCGGGACCGCGAAGGCCGGCCGCTGGCCGTCTCCGAGGATGCCGTGACCGTGTTCGCGACCCCGTACCAGCTCGAGGAGCCGGTCAACGCCGCAGCCCGGCTGGCGCCGGTGCTGGGCATGACCCAGCAGCAGGTGCTGACCAAGCTCGCAGACCGCAGCTCCGGCTTTGCCTACCTCAAGCGCAAGCTCGCCGCCTCGAAGGCCGCGGAGATCGAGGCCCTGGGCATCGAGGGTGTCGGGGTGCTCCCGGACAGCCGCCGCGTCTACCCGCAGGGCCAGATGGCCTCGCAGCTGCTCGGCACCGTGGGTATCGAGAACAACGGGCTTTCCGGGCTCGAGGCGACGGCCGAATCGCGGCTGGGCGGCACCGACGGCAAGCGGACGATCGTCAAGGACGCGCGGGGAGATCCCATCGACCTGCAGACCGTCGAAGAGTCCACGGACGGGTCGGACCTGTCGCTCACCCTCGACTCCGCGCTGCAGGCCCGCACCGAGGCGGCCCTGGCCAAGGTGGGCGAGAAGTTCAAGCCGACGGGCGCGACCGCCGTGGTCATGGACCCCCGCACCAGCGACATCCTCGCGCTGGCCAACTGGCCCGGGCTGGAGAGCGGCGACGCCGAGGACGCGACCAAGGAGGAGCTGCTCAACCGCACGTCGGGTTTCGTCTACGAGCCGGGCTCGACGTTCAAGGCCTTCACCGTCGCGGCTGCCCTGGAGGAGAACGCGGTGACGCCCGACACGAGCTTCGATCTCCCCTCGATCCTCAAGGTCGCCGACCGCGAGATCGAGGAAGCCCACGAGCGGGGCCCGGTCACCCTTCGGGTGCGTGACATCCTCGCCCAGTCCTCGAACGTCGGCTCGGTAAAGATCGGGCTCAAGCTCGGCGCGCGCAAGCTCGATCGCTGGATCGAGCGGTTCGGTTTTGGCCGCACCACCGGCGCATCGATTCCCGGGGAGGAGGTCGGCATCGTCCCGCGCTACGCCGACTATTCCGGGTCGACAATCGGCAACCTCCCGATCGGCCAGGGCCTGTCGGTCACGCCGCTGCAGATGCTCACCGCCTACGCGGCGATCGCCAACGGTGGGACCCTGCGCCCCGCCCGCATGCTCCAGAGCGACCCGAAGTCCGAAGGCAAGCGCATCATCTCCCGCCGGACGGCCCGCTCCTTGCAGAAGATGCTCGCAGGCGTGCTCAAGCCCGGCGGCACCGCGGCGGAGGTCCAGATCCCCGGCTACACGCTGGCCGGCAAGACGGGTACCGCCGAAAAGGTCGTAGACGGGGCCTACTCGAAGTCGAAGTACGTCGCCTCGTTCGTCGGTTTCGCTCCCGCCAAGCGCCCCGAGCTGCTCGTGGCCGTCGTCGTCGACGAGCCCAGCGGCAGCATCTACGGTGGCGATGTCGCCGCCCCCGCCTTCGGCGAGATCGCCTCGTTCGCCCTGCCCCATCTCGGCATCGACCCACGCTGAGCGGCCACCACGGTCGGGTCCCGCCGGAAGGTCGGCATAGAATCGAACGCCTGTGAAGCTCCGTGCCCTGACTGAAGGAATGGCGGCCGAGCTGGCGCGAGGCGACACGGATGTCGAGATCCGCGGGCTTGCGTTCCGCAGCGACCTCGTCTCCGAGGGCACCCTGTTCTTCTGCGTGGCCGGCTTCACCGTCGACGGTCACGACTTCGCCGCCGACGCGGTCGAGCACGGGGCCGCCGCGCTGATCGTCGCGCGGCCACTCGATCTCGATGTCCCCCAGGTACTGGTCGCCGACGTGCGCGGCGCCATGGCGATCATCGCCGACCGGTTCTGGGGCCACCCGACCGCCGAGCTCGACGTCGTCGGGATCACCGGCACCAACGGCAAGACCACGACCGCGTTTCTCACGCGTGCGATCTGCGAGGCGGCCGGCCGCCAGACGGGGCTGCTCGGCACGGTGCGCCAGGTCGTCGGCGGCGAGACCGAATCGGTCAAGCGGACCACGCCGGAGGCGATCGACCTCCAGGCCACCTTCCGGCGGATGGCCGACGGAGGTGATCGATGCGCGGTCATGGAGGTCAGCTCGCATGCCCTCGTGCTCAAGCGCGCCGACGGCATCGACTTCGAGGTCGCCGCCTTCACGAACCTCACGCAGGACCACCTCGATTTCCACACCGACATGGACGACTACTTCGCGGCCAAGCGCCGGCTGTTCGAGCTCGATCCGGCCCACCGCGTGGTCAACATCGACGATCCCTACGGCCGGCGGCTGGCCGAGCAGTTCGCGTGCACCACGCTGTCAGCCGGCGGAGCCGACGCCGACTGGCGGGCCGAGGACGTCACCTTCAACGCCGATGGATCCCGGTTCCGCGCCATCGGCCCCGGCGGACACGCCGATGTCCGCATCGCGCTGCCCGGGCCGTTCAACGTCGCCAACGCGCTGACCGCCCTCGCCATCGCGGACGCTCTGGGCATCGGTCTCACCGAGGCGGCCGCCTCGCTGGCCGGCGCCGAGTGGGTCCCCGGACGGCTGGAGCCGGTGCGCGAGGGACAGCCGTTCAGCGTGCTCGTCGACTACGCCCACACGCCTGACTCCCTCGACAACGTGCTGCGCGCTGCCCGCGCGCTCACCGAGCGGCGGCTTGTCTGCGTGTTCGGATGCGGTGGCGACCGCGACCGCGCGAAACGCCCGGAAATGGGACGGGCAGCGGCCACGCTCGCCGATGTCGCCATCGTGACCTCCGACAATCCCCGGGGTGAGGAACCCGAGGCGATCATCAATGACATCCTCTCGGGCATGTCCGGCAGCAACCCCCTTGTGGAACCCGACCGCGAAGCGGCGATTGCCGCCGGCCTGCGGCAGGCCCAGCCGGGGGACGTCGTGCTGATCGCCGGCAAGGGACATGAGCAGGGACAGGAGTTCGCCGCGGGGCGGACCGTGCCATTTGACGACCGTGAGGTGGCCCGCGCCCACCTCCGAGACCAGCATGAGGAGATGGCCGTTCGATGATCGAACTCAGCGCCCAGCGCATTGCCGCCGAGGCGGGCACCCGGATCGTCGCTGAGGGGGAGGACACCTATCCCGAGAGCGTCTCGATCGACAGCCGCTCGATCGAGCCCGGCCAGCTGTTCGTCGGCTTGCCCGGCGCCACCACCGACGGAGGCTCCCACGCCGCGCACGCGATCGAGGCCGGTGCCTGGGGTGTGATCGTCACCCCCGAGCATGCCGAGGAGCTCGCGGATTCGAACGCCTGGGTCCTCGCCAGCCCGATGCCGCTGTTGTCGCTGCAGGGCCTGGCCCGGGCCTGGCGCGCCGAGCTCGGCGCGCTCACCGTCGGCGTCACCGGGTCCACCGGCAAGACCTCGACCAAGGAGCTGTGCAAGGCGCTGATGCCGTGGCGCACCCACGCCAGCCCCGCCAACCTCAACACCGAGATCGGCGTGCCCCTGGCCATCTGCTCGGCGCCGGCCGGGACGCAGGTCCTCGTGCTGGAGATGGCGGCGCGCGGCAAGGGACAGATCGCCGAGCTCGGCGCGATGACCGAGCCGGACGTCGGCGTGATCGTGAACGTCGGCCCCGTCCACCTCGAGCAGTTCGGCGACGTGGAGGGTGTGGCCAAGACCAAGGCCGAGCTGCTGGGCGCCCTTCCGCCCACCGGGCTTGCCGTGCTCCCGCACCACGCGCCGCACCTCGACCCCTACCGTGAGGTGGCGCCCCAGGTGCTGTCCTTCGGGGCCGGGGGCGACGTACGGGCGATGGGCGCCCGCGTCGAGGGCGGCCAGACGATCGCCATGGTCCGCACGCCGGACGGCACGGCGAAGTTCAGCTTCCCGTTCACCGAGGCCCATCAGCTGGAGAACGCGCTGTGCGCGATCGCCATCGGGACGGGCATCGGCGCGCCACTCGCCGAGATGGCCTCACGATCCGGCGAGGTGCGCTTCGCCGAAGGCCGCGGCCGGGAGATCCCGACCGACGACGGGGTCGTCATCGTCGACGACTCCTACAACGCCAACCCCGACTCGATGCGTGCTGCCGTGGACCATCTCGCCGCCGCCGAGGTCGCGGGCCGGCGCATCGCCGTGCTCGGCGGGATGGCCGAGCTGGGTGATCAATCTGATGCCTACCACGCGGAACTCGCCGATCAGGTCCGTGCGCGCGAAATCGATCTGCTGATCAGCGTCGGGGAGCTGGCGCAGGGCTACAACGCCGACCGGCACGCCGAGACCGCCTCCGAGGCGGTGACGGTGCTCCGCGAGGAGCTGCAGGCCGGTGACCGCGTGCTCGTCAAGGGCTCACGCTCCGTCGGCCTGGAGGAGGTCGTTGAGGCGTTCCCCGCCCCTGACAGCGCCGGCTGAGCCCGCACGCCATGGGGGAGATCCTCATCGCCGGCATGGCTTCCATGCTGATCTGCATCTTCCTGGGGCCGAAGTTCATCGACTGGCTGAGGGTTCGCGAGTTCGGCCAGCAGATCCGGGCCGAGGGGCCGTCCGAACACCAAACGAAGGCCGGGACGCCCACCATGGGCGGTCTGATCATCTTCGCCGCCGTCGCGGTCCCGTTCCTCGTGCTGTCGGATCGCACGCTCGAGAGCCTCACCGTGTTCGGCGTCGCGCTGGGCAGCGCCGGGCTCGGGTTCGCCGACGACAGCCTCAAGCTGCTCAAGCGGCGCTCGCTCGGCCTGTCGGCCCGCCTGAAGCTCAGCGCCCAGATCGTGCTGGCCCTGGTGCTCTGGTACGTCGCGACCCAGTACGCGGGCCTCGACACGATCATCAACTTCCGGATCTTCGACCTGCGTCTCGACATCGGCCCGGTGCTGTACCTGGTCCTGGTGTTCCTCGTCTACGCCGGCTTTTCCAACAGCGTCAACCTCACCGACGGGCTCGACGGGCTCGCGGCCGGCTGCTGCGCGATCGTCCTGCTCGCCTACACGGGCATCACGTTCTTGACCAACGGCCAGCAGGATCTCGCCCTGCTCAGCGCCGCGCTGGTCGGCTCCTGCGTCGGCTTTCTGTGGTTCAACGCCTTCCCGGCCTCGATCTTCATGGGCGACACCGGGTCGCTCGGCCTGGGCGGAGCCATCGGTGCGCTCGCGGTGATGACCCAGACCGAGGTCCTGCTGCTGATCATCGGCGGCATCTTCGTGGTCGAGGCGGTGTCGGTTGCGGTGCAGGTCTTCAGCTTCAAGGCCTTCCGCCGCCGTGTGCTGCTGATGGCCCCGATCCACCACCACTTCGAGATGATGGCCTGGTCGGAGACGAAGATCATGCTCCGCTTCTGGATCATCGCCGCCGTCGGCGCGGGCATCGGTTTCGTGCTCTACCAGCAGTCGATCGGCACCTGACGAGCCCGGCGGCCGAGCGGGGCCCTCTTCGGCGTGACAACGTCGCGGCGCGCCGATCATCCGCTGAGTCCCGCCTGGAAACCGGTGCTTTTTGACCCGATTCCCCGGCGACCGCGACGGGGGCCTGTCGGTGTGAGGAGCCTGGAGCGATCAGCAGCTCACAGGGACGTCGGTTGGTGGCCTGGGGGCGGATCAAGCGGATCTTCACCCGCGGCGACTAGGGTGAAAGACACCCCGACCTGAGGAGCACCATGGCCGACGAGTCCAAGGCAGTGCTGATCACCGGATGCTCGTCGGGGATCGGCCGCGCGACCGCCGAGCGCCTGGGCCGTGCGGGGCACACCGTCTACGCGACGGCCCGCTCGCTGGAGGACCTCGCCGGCCTGGAGGACTGCGGCTGCCGGACGCTGGAGCTCGACGTCCTCGACGAGGACTCCATGCGGGCTGCCGTCGAGACGGTCGAAGCCGACTGTGGCGGCGTCGGGGCGCTGGTCAACAACGCCGGCTACAGCCAGTCGGGGGCCGTCGAGAGCGTGCCGATGGACAAGGTGCGCCGCCAGTTCGAGACCAACGTCTTCGGGCTCGTACGCCTGACCCAGCTCGCCCTCCCCGGCATGCGCCGCCAAGGCTGGGGCAGGATCGTCAACCTCAGCTCGATGGGCGGCAAGCTGACCTTTCCGGGCGGCGGCTACTACCACGCGTCCAAGTACGCGGTGGAGGCGATCTCCGATGCCCTGCGCTTCGAGGTCCGGTCCTTCGGCGTCGCCGTCGTGCTCGTCGAACCGGGGCTGATCCGCACGGAGTTTGCCGACACCGCCGTGGGCTCGGTCGAGCCCGACGAGTCCAGGGACGATCCGTACGCCGCGTTCAACGCGGCAGTCGTCGTCGCGACGGCCGAGGCCTACGAGGGCCCGATGTCCAAGCTCGGCGGCGGCCCCGACGACGTGGCGAAGGTGATCGAGAAAGCGATCACCACATCGAACCCCCGCGCCCGGTACACGGTGACCCCCTCGGCCAAGCTCCTGCTCGCCCAACGCACGCTGCTCCCCGACCGCCTCTGGGACATGGCAATGCGCACGCAGTTCCCCGAACCCGGCGCCTGACCGGGCCGCCTGCGGGCGGTCATCCCGTTCGCTGAACGGTTCTCCGCGCCATAGGCCCGAGAATCGTTCAGCGAGCGTGGTGGCCGGGCCGCCGGGGGGCGGGGGACAATGGCGGGAAATGGCTGCTGCTGCCCACCGTCCGCCGTTGCCCGCGGGGCCGTGGCTGGTCGTCGGGCTCGCCCGCTCGGGCCAGGCGGCGGCCCGGCTGCTCGCCGGGCGGGGCGAGCGGGTGCTGGCGTGCGACGCGGCGCATCCCGACGGGGCGGAAAGGCTCGAGGCCCTCGGCGTCGAAGTCCACCTGGATGGCCCGGGAACCGATCTCCTCGACGATGTCCGTGCGGTGGTCAAGAGCCCGGGCGTTCCGCGCGAAGCGCCGGTGGTGGCTGCGGCCCATGCGGCCGGCCTTCCTGTCATCGGCGAGCTCGAGCTGGCCTGGCGCCTGCTGCCCAACCGCTTCATCGGCGTGACCGGCACCAACGGCAAGACGACCACGACCGAGCTGCTCGGCCACCTGTACCGGACGGCCGGCGAGCCCGTGGTCACCGCCGGGAACGTGGGAACGCCGCTCGCGTCGCTGCCGGGAACGCTGACCGACGACACCACGGTCGTCTGCGAGTGCTCGAGTTTCCAGCTCGAAGACGCCGAAGCGTTCGCGCCCGACTGCGCGGTCTTCTTGAACCTCACGCCCGACCATCTCGACCGGCACGGCTCGATGGACGACTACCGAGACGCCAAGCTGCGGATCTTCGCCCACCAGGGATCCGAGGCCATCGCCGTGGTCGACGACGCCGAGCGTGTGCTGCGCGATCAGCCTCCGGCCGGCGGGGCGCGGCGGCTGTGCTTCGACGATGCGGCGGGCAGCGAGTGCGCCACCACCGTGCGCGATGGCGTGATCCACTGGCAGGGCGAGGCCCTGATCGACGCCGACCGGCTCGCCCTTCCGGGCCCCCACAATCGGCGCAACGCCATGGCGGCCGCGACCGCAGCGCTCGCGATGGGACTGCCCGCCGACGCCGTGGCCGCGGGGCTCGGCGACTTCCCCGGCGTCGCCCATCGGCTCGAGTTCGTCGGCGAGCGGGGTGGGGTCCGATACGTCAACGACTCCAAGGCCACCAATGTCGCGTCGGCGGCCGTGGGCGTGCGCTCCTTCGAACGCGGCGTGCACCTGATCTGCGGCGGCAGCCTCAAGGGCGGGAGCTTCTCCGGGCTGGCCCGACCGGTCGCCGAGCGCTGTGATGCCGTGCACGCGATCGGCGAGGCCGCGGCGCAGATCGCCGCCGACCTCGAACCCGAGCTGCGCGCCGGACCACCCCTGACCCGTCACGCCGACCTCCCCGCCGCGCTTCGCAGCGCCCACGCCGAGGCTGTCCCCGGCGACGTCGTGCTGCTCTCCCCGGCGTGCGCCAGCTTCGACGCCTACACGAGCTACGAGCACCGCGGCGACCACTTCCGGCGGCTGGTGGCCGAGCTGCCGTGAGCCGCGCCGCCGCCAAGACCACGCCGACCGGCTCGCGCTCGGGGGCGGCCGACACCCCGGTCGAGTACTCGCTGCTGCTGACCTGCACCCTGTGCCTGCTGGCCCTCGGGGCCGTGATGGTGTTCAGCGCCAGCTCCACGGCGTCGGTGCTCGACCCGGGCAGCGGCCTTGCCCTGCTGCAGCGGACCCTGGCCGTCGGCGCCTTCGGCCTCGTTGTCATGGGGATCCTGTCGCGCTACGGGCTCGACCTCGTGCGCCGCGGAACCCCGCTGATCCTCGCCATCAGCTTCGCCATGCTGATCGCCGTGCTCATCCCCGGGATCGGCAACGAGGTCAACGGCGCGCGCCGCTGGATCGGCGCGGGAGCGCTGCAGATCCAGCCATCGGAGGTGGCCAAGCTCGCCATCCTGCTCTACGGCGCCCAGCTGCTCGCCGCTCGCCCGCACCTGGTCCGGAACCTGCGCTCGCTCGCGCAGCCGTTTTTGCTGGTCGCTGCGCTGATGTCCCTGCTCGTGGTGATCGAGCCCGACCTCGGGACGACGATGGTCCTGGCCTTCGCCGTCGGGGCGATGCTCATCGCGGCCGGGGTCCCCATGCGGACCATGGGGGTCCTGGCGGCGATCATCCTGGCGCTCGCCGTCGCCGCCGTGATCATCGAGCCCTACCGCATGGCCCGGGTCACGACCTTCCTCGATCCGTCCGCCGACGCGGGCGGAGCCGGGTTCCAGGCCACCCAAGCCCGGATCGCGCTCGGGTCCGGCGGCCTGTTCGGGGTCGGGATCGGCGCGTCGGTCCAAAAGGCCTTCTACCTGCCCGAGGCGCACACGGACATGATCTTCGCCGTCCTCGGCGAGGAGTGGGGGCTCGTCGGCGTTGCGCTGGTAGTCGGCCTGTTCGCCGTCTTCGGGTTCGCGGGCCTGCAGATCGCCCGCAACGCGGCCGACAGCTACCGCAAGCTCTTGGCTTGCGGCCTGACCTCGCTGATCCTGATCCAGGCGATCCTCAACTTCTTCGCCGTGATGGGCATGGCGCCGCTCACCGGCATCCCGCTGCCCTTCGTCTCCTACGGCAACAGCAGCCTGCTGGTCATGCTCGCCTCGGTGGGCCTGCTGCTGAACATCGCCAGGACGGCGCACGCCCCGTCGCCGGCCACCGCCGCCGGCCCTGCCGCCGCTGCCGCTGCAAGACTTGCCGCGGTCGGCACCCGGGCGCCCCGTCGCGCACCCGCTCCCCGTCCCCAGCCCGTCGGCTCCAAGGACACGGCACATGGCACGAGTGGTGATAGCCGCGGGGGGAACAGCCGGGCACGTGGTGCCCGCGCTGGCAGTCGCCGACGCCTTGCGGGCTGAGGGCGCGTCGGTCAGCTTCCTGGGCACGCGCGACCGGGCCGAGGCCCGCCTGGTCCCCGAGGCCGGGTACGAGATCGACTTCCTCGAGGTGACGGGCCTGCACCGGCGCAACCCGCTCCGCGCCGCCCGCTCGCTGGCTCAGGCCGGACGGGCGCTCGGGGTGGCCCGGCGGCTGCTCGACGAACGCGAGACCGACGTCGTCATGGGCGGTGGGGGGTATGTGGCCGGGCCGGCCGGGTTCGCCGCCGTCCGCTCCGGCCGGCCGCTGATCCTCACCGAGGCCGACAGCCACCTTGGGCTCGCCAACCGGGCCCTGGCCCGCTGGGCGCGCCGGATCTGCCTGGCCTTCCCGCTCGACGGTCGTGACGGGTCGCGCTACCGCGTGACGGGGCGGCCGGTTCCGCGTGCGGTGCTCGACGCGCCACGCGAGCCGGCCCGCCGGCGGTTCGGCGTCGAGGGGGACCGTCCGTGCCTGCTGGTCTTCGGCGGCAGCCTCGGCGCCCGGACGATCAACGAGGCGGCGCTGGAAGGCCTCGGCTCCGATCCCGACCGCCATGCCCACGTCGTGCACATCGCGGGGCGGCGCGACTACCCCGACCTGCAGCGACGCCATGCCGAGATCGATCCCGACCGGTACACGCTGCTCGAGTACGAGCCGCACCTCGGCGATGCGCTGGCCGCGAGCGATCTCGTGCTTGCCCGGTCGGGCGGTTCGATCTTCGAAGTCACGGCTCGCGGCCGCCCGGCCATCCTCGTTCCTTACCCGCACGCCACGGCGGACCACCAGAGCCACAACGCCCAATGGATGGCCGACGCCGGAGCGGCCACGGTGATCGCCGACGCCGACCTCGACGGCGACCGGCTGCGCTCCGAGGTGGCCGGGATCCTCGAAACCGAGGGGCGCCTGGCGCAGATGGCCCAGGCGTCGGCCCGCCTGTCCCAGCCCCACGCCGCGCGGGAGATCGCCGGCGAGGTCCTTGCCGCCGCCCAGGGAGCCGCGGCATGAGCGGCGCCGGCTGGAGCGAGCGCCGCCTGCACTTCGTCGCGGCCGGAGGGGCGGGAATGAGCGGCCTCGCGCTCGTCTGCCACCGGCTCGGGGCGACCGTCACCGGGACTGACCGGGCGGACTCCTCCTACCTGCAGCGGCTCCGCGACGCCGGCCTCGACGTCCGCGTGGGCCACGACGCCGACGCCGTCGACCCCACGGCGGAGCTCGTGGTCTCGACCGCCATCGGCCCTGAAAACCCCGAGCTCGTGCGGGCCCGCGAGCGCGACCAGACCATCCATCACCGCAGCGACCTGCTCGCCGAGCTCTGCGCCTCCAAGCGGCTGATCGCGGTGGCCGGCGCGCACGGCAAGACCACCACGACCGCCATGCTCACCCACGCCCTGCGCCGTGCGGGCGCCGATCCGGCGTTTTTCATCGGCGGCGAGCTCCCCGGGGCGGGCCCCGGCGGGGCTGCGACCAACGCCGGATGGGCTGAGGGGGAGTGGGTCGTCGCCGAGGCCGACGAAAGCGACGCCAGCTTCCTGAAGCTCCAGCCCGAGGTGGCCGTCGTCACCAACATCGAGCTCGATCACCACAGCCACTGGGGAGGGCTCACCGAGCTGACCGGCGCCTTCGAGCGCTTTGCCCAACCGGCCCGGGCCGTGGTGCTCGGTCCCGAGGTCGATGGCCGGATCGCCAGTTCCTCCCACCAATGTCTGCGGGTCCGTGGAGAGGTGGCCGAGCCCACGGGCACGCCCGGCGTTCTTGGCGCCACCGCCCTCTCCTTCGACGACGGATGGTCGTTCACCGTCACGTCTCCCGCGGGAGACGTGACCGGTGTCCGGCTTCCCGTGCCGGGGCGGCACAACGTCCTCAACGCCTTGAGCGCGCTCGCCGCCGTCCACGCCGCCGGGCTGGACCTCGAGGCGGCAGCCGCCGGCCTGGCGGACTTCCCCGGGGTTGCGCGGCGCCTGGAGTTCAAGGGCCGCCGCAACGGGGCCGGAATCTACGACGACTACGCCCACCACCCGACCGAGGTCGCCGCCGCGCTGGCGGCGCTGCGCGAGATCACGCCGGGACGACTGCTGGCCGTCTTCCAGCCCCACCTGTACTCGCGGACCCGCTCGCTGGCCCGGGAGTTCGGGGAGGCCCTGGCCTCGGCCGACGAGGTCTTCGTGCTCGACGTCTACCCGGCGCGCGAACACCCGGTCGGAGATCTGGCCGGTATCAGCGGTCTGATGGTGGCCGAGGCGGCTGCCGACCACGCGGGTGGCCGTCCGGTGTGGTGGGTCGGCGACCACGACGGGGCGACGGACGCTGCCGCCGGAGCCCTGGGCCCCGGCGACACCCTGGCGACCCTCGGCGCCGGAGACGTGCACACCGTGGGCGAGATGCTCGTCGAGGCCGCGACCACGCCGAGCGCGTGAACGCGGTGGCCGGTCCGGGGTAGGAGTCACCCGGGCGGGGGCGAACTGCTGTGGCAGACCGTGAACGCCACCTCTTCAACCCGATGAGGGCTGCCGCAGCCCTCGGTGGCCGGTCGCGCCGCCGAGGCCGGTCGCGCGGCCGAGCGCGCTCACGCACCCTGGCCCAGCGCCTGCGGCGAGGGATGCTCGCCTGCGCGGTCCTGCTGCCGCTCCTGGCCGCGGGGTGGTGGTGGGTGCGCGACTCCAGCGTCGTGGCCGTCGAAACCGTGGCGGTGGCCGGGACCACCCAGGCCAACGCCGGGCAGATCGAAAGGGCGCTCCGCGACAGCGCTTCCACGATGACCACGCTGCACGTGGAGCACGACCGTCTCGTCGAGGCGGTACGCGCGTACCCGAACGTCGCGGCCGTCCACACATCGCGCGACCTCCCGCACAACCTGTCGATCACCGTCGTCGAGCGTGATCCCGTGGCCCGGATCTCGGTCGACGGCAAGCAGCAGCTCGTCTCGGCCAACGGCACCGTGCTCGCCGGCCTGCCGGCCGAAGGCCACAAGCTTCCCACCGTCACCCTGGCGCGCAGTCCGGGGGGGACCCGGATCACCGGTCGCCGCACCCGCGGGACGCTGGCGACGCTCGGCGCCACCCCCGGCCCGCTGCTGGACAAGCTCGCGAAGGCATCGTGGACCAAGGCGCGAGGGTTGGAGATCACCACCACCGGCGGGATCACGTTCATCTTCGGCGACGCGACCGACGCGGACGCGAAGTGGGCGTCGATCGCGCGGATCCTCGACGATCGCGAGCTCGCTGTCGTGCGCTCGATCGACGCGCGCGACCCCAAGCGCCCCGCCTTGACCGGCGATCTGACCCTCGAGGCCCAGCGGGCCGGCCAGGCCGCCGAGGCGGCGACGCCGGGGGTGGCGCCCGAGGCGTCGCCGACCGCGCCGCCCGAGGTCCCGGTGACCCCCGCTCCCGGCGCCCAGACCCCGTAACGGAGGACAGGCGTAGCGACGATTTTCCAACCCTCTAGTTCAGGTGTAGATTGACGAAAGCCTCAAGGATCAGTGAAGAGTTTTCGATGCAAGGGTTGGTGCTTGCGGTTGACACGACACCCCGAATCACCTACGTTCGCCCACAATCAGCGGGCTGTCCCGCACTGTTCGTGAACCCTCAACCATTCCAAGAGGCTCGGACGGAAGCGATGCCGACCAGTCGTCAACACGATCTTGTCGTCCCGGCGTCGACGCCCAACGCGAAAGGGAAGTACTGAGCATGGAGTCTTCGTATCTGGCCGTGATCAAGGTCGTCGGTGTCGGCGGTGGTGGCACCAATGCCGTCAACCGCATGGTCGACGCCGGCCTCACCGGAGTCGAGTTCATCGCCGTCAACACCGACGCCCAGGCGTTGATGATGTGCGACGCCGACATCAAGCTCAACATCGGCCACCAGCTCACGCGTGGCCTGGGTGCGGGCGCCAACCCCGACATCGGAGCCGGCGCTGCCGCCGAGAGCCGCGACGAGATCAAGGAGGCCCTCAAGGGGGCCGACATGGTTTTCGTGACCGCGGGCGAGGGTGGCGGCACGGGCACCGGGGCCGCCCCGGTGATCGCCGAGATCGCCAAGGAGGAGATCGGCGCCCTGACCGTGGGTGTTGTCAACAAGCCCTTCGAGTTCGAGGGCCGCAAGCGGATGTCCAGCGCCGACGACGGGATCCAGAGCCTGCGCGAGCAGGTGGACACGATGATCGTGATCCCGAACGAGAAGCTGCTGAGCGTCGTCGAGCGGCGGACCAGCCTCGCCGAGGCCTTCCGCATGGCCGACGACGTGCTGCGCCAGGGCGTGCAGGGCATCACCGACCTGATCACCGTCCCCGGCCTGATCAACCTCGACTTCGCCGACGTGCGCACGATCATGCGCGACGCGGGCGCCGCCCTCATGGGCATCGGCGTGTCCGCCGGCGAGAACCGGGCCGCCGAGGCGGCCAAGATGGCCATCGCCTCGCCGCTGCTCGAGGAGTCGGTCGACGGCGCGACCGGCATCCTGCTCAACGTGACCGGCGGCCGCGAGCTCGGCTTGTTCGAGGTCAACGAGGCGGCGGAGCTGGTCGGCGCCGCCGCGGATCCGTCGGCCAACATCATCTTCGGCACGGTGACCGACGACGGCCTCGGTGACGAGGTGCGCGTGACGGTGATCGCGACCGGGTTCGACAAGGGCCGCGGTCGCAGCGGCGGAGCCGAGATCTTCTCCCGCTCCGCTCCGGCGACCGGTGGTGGCGGAGGCGGCAGCGAAGGCCGTCGGCGCCGCGAGGTCAGCCTCGACGACACCCAGCGCCGGTCGCTCGAGGTCGACGACATCGACGTCCCGGGCTTCCTGCAGGACAACTGACGCCACTGGCCGCACGGCCCGGGCACGCCTCGAGGACCGGGGCTCGCAAGTGCGGTTGGGCCCGGCGCCCCGGGGGTAGGAGCGAAGTGGTGCGGGAGTCACTTCAAGAAGGGAACGACCATGGCGGAAGACCGGAGCAGCAGCGACAAGGCGGGGGGCTCGGGAACCTCGCTCGAGAGCAAGCGCGGGACCACGACCATCGATGACGTCGTCGTGACCAAAGTCGCCGGGATCGCTGCCCGCGAGGTCAAGGGTGTCCACGAGATCGGAGGCAGTACGTCGCGCGCGCTCGGCGCCGTGACCGATCGAATGGGCGTCGGCGACGATCGCTCGCGCGGCGTCTCCGTCGAGGTCGGTGAGCGCGAGGCAGCCGTCGACCTGGCCCTGGTCGTCGAGTACGGGGAGTCGATTCCCAACGTCGCCCGGTCGGTTCGAGACAACATCGTCAAGCGCGTGGAGAGCCTCGTCGGGCTCAACGTGGTCGAGGTGAACATCGAGGTCAACGACCTGTACTTCCCCGGAGACGAGCACACCGAGCAGGAAGAGCCCGACCGGGTCCGCTGAGCGCCGCGGACCCCATGGCCGAGACCGCCATCTCCCGGCGGATCATCGAGCGGATAGCGATCGACGCCATCCGCCAGGTTTCGCACTCGCGGATCAGCGGCGATGGCGGGGTTCGCGCCATCGCCGACGGCCGCGGCGCGTACGAACTGGCGATCGATGTCGTCGTCGAGCTCGAGGCGTTGCCAACCGCGGCCGACGACCTCAGGACGAGCATCCGTGCCTCCGCCGAGAGACACGGCCTCGCGGACCACATGGGCGACATCGACGTGACCGTCGTCGATCTGCGGGAACCGGAACCGGGGCGGCGCTGATGCGGCGAACAGCCGGCACCATCGCCTTGAACTTCGTCGTGGTGCTCGTGCGCCTGCTGGCGCGGATCCTCGCGGTTGTCGTGCCCCTGGGCTTGGCGGTGGTCGGCCTGGCGGTCGCGGTGTTCAGCATCCAGGGGGGCCGTGAGCCCCTGAGCCTGCCCACCCTGACCGGCTTGTTGGGGATCGATGTCCTGGGCCGGGAGGTAGGGAGGTTTCTCGGCGCCCTCGAAGCGAGTGGACCCGTGGCCGTGGTCGCCGGCCTCTGCGGCCTCGGGGCGATGCTCGTGGGATGGGCGCTGATCGCGGGCTCCGTGGCGCCGAGCCGGGCGGGGACGCTGCAGCTTGCCTCGAGCGACGAGGGCACCCTGGCCGCGCAACGATCGGCCTTGGCCGACGTGGCCACGTCCCTGGGGCGACGGGTCGACGGCGTGACCGATGTGAAGGCCTCGGTACGCGGATGGCGTTCGAAGCGGGGGCGGCTGAAGGTGCGCGCTGCTCGTTCGCCCGCGGTGGATGCTCGCACGGTCGAGGATGCCGTGGCCGAGAAGCTTCGCGGCCTCGAGAAGATGGATCCGGTGTCGGTCCGAGTCCGCAGCCGGCGCGGGGATGACGGAAGCCGCGTGCAGTGATCCGCCAGCGACTCACGATCAGGGGTACCGCCGCCCGCCGCGTGGCCCTCGCGCTCGTCGTCGTCCTCGCGGCGGCGATGGTCTGGTACGGGCTCATGGTCTTCCTGCTCGCCGTCAAGGTGGCCCCCGGCATGGTCGACACGATCAGCGGCTACCGGACGGTGTTCGACGCGCTGCGGTCGATCGGGCCCGGCGACCTCGACGCCGAGGTGCGCCTGATCACGGCGGCCAGTGGAATGGTGGCCTTCGTGGTTTTCGGCGCCCTGTTCGTGCTCGCGCTGCCACGGCCGCACCGGACACGCCGCGCCCAGGAGCTGCCCCTCCCGGGCGAGCAGTCCAGCGCCGGTCGCACAACGGTTGCGCCCCGGGCTTACGAGCGGATCGCCGAGGCCGCCGCGGCACGCGCACCGGCGATCGAGCAGGCGGCCGGCCGTCTCGACGGCGCAGAGCTTGCCGTCTCGATAACCATGCGCACCTCCGAGCAGCCCTTGGAGGTTCTGCGTTCCGCGCAGGACCGGGTCCGAGCGGCCCTCGAGCGCCATGGACTCGCGGTCGTCCCCGTCAACGTCACGCTCGCGTCCCATGAGGGCGCGGGCACGAGGAGAGTGCTCTAGCCATGTCTGCCATGCAGTTCAGCGCCGTTTGCGGGTTTGCCTTCACGTTCGTGTGGATCGTCGTGGGGTTCGGCGATGCCGTTCTGTGCCTGGTGGGGGCGGCGGTGTTTGCTGTCGCCGTAGGCCTGGCCCGTGGCCAGGTCGATCTCACGGAGATCCAGGAACGGCTGGGGCCCGGCCGTCCCGGGGGCCCCGGAGCCGAAGGACGTCGTCCCGCCGCCCAGGGACCGTCTCGGTCGGGCCGCAGCCGGGTTCGCTGACAGCCCCGGCATCGCCGTGTTCCCGTCAGGCGCGCGACTTCATGAGGGCCGCTGCGCCGACGGGGCGCCCGAGCTGACGGTTCACCCGCAGCATCTGGCAGGCTCTGGGCCATATGCCCCCTGCAACCCGCCTTGTGAGAGCCCATCGAGGATCCCCGTCGGCCGAAGACGGCGCGTCGAACGGGGAGAGCGGCGAGCCTGCCCCGAAGCCGCCGAGCCCTCGATGAGCCTCGTGGATCTTCGCCAGACGCCGCTGGTCGACCGCCACCGGGCCGCGGGCGGCAACCTCGTGCCGTTTGCCGGCTGGGAGATGCCGGTCGAGTACGCGGGCGTCTCGGCCGAGCACCAGGCGGTGCGCACGGACGTCGGGATCTTCGACGTCTCGCACATGGGAGAGGTGCTGACCACCGGGCCCGACGCGGCCGCCCTGCTGCAACGGGTGGTCACCAACGACATCGACAAGCTGGCCACCGGCGGCGCCCAGTACAGCTGCCTGCTGCGCGAAGACGGCGGCGTGCTCGACGACCTGTTCACCTACAAGCTCGGCGGCGACCGCTACCTGACAGTGACCAACGCGGCCAACCACGAGCGCGACTTCGAATGGATGCGCACGCACGCCGACGGCTTCGACGCCGAGGTCACCGACGTGGCCGATCGGTACGCGATGGTCGCCGTCCAGGGCCCCCGGGCCCGCTCGGTCGTGGCCGAGCACGCCTCGGCCGAGCTGCCCGCCCGGATGCGGACGGCCGAGATGCAGGTCGGCGGTGCCGACGCCCTGGTCTGTGGCACCGGCTACACCGGCGAGGACGGGCTGGAGGTGCTGGTCGCGCCCGAGGACGCCGGCGTCGTGTGGGGCCTGCTGGCCGGAAGCGGCGCCACGCCATGCGGCCTGGCCTCCCGCGACACCCTGCGCCTTGAGGTCTGCTTCCACCTCTACGGCAACGACCTCTCGACCGAGCGGACCCCGATCGCCGGTGGGCTGGGGTGGTGTTGCAAGGAGCAGACCGGCTTTATCGGCGCCGAGGCCGTCGAGCTCGAGCGTGCCGACGGTCCGCGCGACACGCTCGTGCCCTTCGTCATCACCGCGCGGGGGATCCCCCGGCCGGGCAACCCGGTCATCGCCGGCGACGAGGTGGCCGGCGAGGTCACCAGCGGGACGCACTCGCCGAGCCTGGGCGTGGGCATCGGCATGGCCTACGTGCGCCCCGACCTGGCCGAGCCCGGCACCGAGTTCGAGATCGACGTCCGCGGCAAGCGCCGCGCCGCCCAGGCGCGGGAAAAGCCGCTGTACAGCCCCGACGACTGAGGAGGCCGCGTGGCCGAAGAGAGCTACCCCGACGACTTGAAGTACCACCCCGAGCACGACTGGGCCCGCCTCGACGGCGAGACCGCGGTCATGGGCATCACCTGGTTCGCCCCGGACGCCCTCGGCGAGGTCGCCTTCTACGACCCGCCCGCGGTCGGCGACACCGTCAAGCAGGGCGAGAGCTACGGCGAGGTCGAGTCGGTCAAGGCCGTCTCCGACGTCGTGGCGCCGCTGTCGGGCACGATCACCGAGGTCAACGAGTCGCTCGAGGACACCCCCGAAACGATCAACGAGGACCCCTACGGCGAGGGCTGGATGGTCAAGATCGAGCTGTCCGACAGCTCCGAGACCGGGAGCCTGCTGGACGTCAAGGCCTACCGCGAGCTGTTGGAGAACACCGACGCCTGACCCGGCCGCCGACCGGTTCGCGACCCGCCCCCGTACCCTTTGGGCACCCCGATGACCCGTTACACCTCCGCCACCGACGCCGACCGCCAGGCCATGCTCGAAGCCATCGGCGCCGAGTCGATCGACGAGCTGTTCTCGCCGATCCCCGAAGGCGTGCGGCCTCCCGGGCCGCTTCAGCTTCCCGACGGGCTGTCGGAGTCCGAGGTCTACGAGCGGATCGCAGAGCTTGCCGCGCGCAACGTCCACGCCGAGGCCGAGGTCAGCTTCCTGGGGGCGGGGATGTACGACCACTACGTGCCGGCGCTTGTCGAGGCGATCATCACCCGCTCGGAGTTCCTGACGCCCTACACGCCCTACCAGCCGGAGATCTCCCAGGGCGGGCTGCAGGTGATGTTCGAGTTCCAGACCGCGATGTCCGAGCTGACCGGCCTGCCGGTCTCCAACGCCTCGGTCTACGAAGGGCCGTCGGCCGTGTCGGCGGCGGCCTACCTGACGATGGGCGTCACGCGGCGCAACCGCTTCGTCGTCTCCCGGGGCCTGCATCCGCACAGCCGCGAGACGCTGGCCACCCACGCCGTCGGCTACGAGGCCGAGATCACCGAGGTGGGCCTCGACGGCGGCGTGACCGACGCCGCCGAGCTGGCCGAGGCGATCGACGACCAGACCGCCGCGATCTTCCTGCAGAACCCCAACTTCCTGGGCGCGGTCGAGGACATCCGCGCCCTCGGCGAGGTGGCCCGCGAGGCCGGTGCGCTGGTCGTGGTGGCCTGCGACCCGATGACCCTCGGCGTCCTGCGGCCCCCCGGCCAGTCGGGCGCCGACATCGCGGTGGGCGAAGGCCAGCCGCTGGGCAACCGCCTGGACTTCGGCGGCCCCTCGTTCGGCTTCTTCTGCGCCACCGAGAAGCTGATCCGCAAGATGCCCGGCCGGATCGCCGGGCAGACCGTCGACGTCGACGACCGTCGCGGCTTCGTGCTGACGCTGCAGACCCGCGAGCAGCACATCCGTCGCGAGAAGGCCACGTCGAACATCTGTACGGCCCAGGCGCTCAACGCGCTGGCCGGCGTCATCCACCTCTCCTGGCTGGGCAAGCAGGGCTTCCGCGAGCTCGGTGAGCTGCTGACCCGCCGCACCGCTTACGCCCGGGACCGCCTGGCCGCCGCCGAGGGCGTGGAGCTGCTGCACGACGCCCCGGCCGTGCGCGAGTTCGCCGTGCGGCTCGACGCGCCGGTGGACGAGGTCATCGAGCACTGCGCCGCGGCGGGGGTAGCGGCCGGCGTCCCGCTCGGCGAGTGGTACCCCGAACACGAGGACGGGCTGCTGATCGCGCTGACCGAGCGTCGCACCCGCGGAGACATCGATCGCCTCGCCGCGCTGCTCGAAGCCGGCGTCGAGGCCCACCGCCACGCCGACGCGGCCCAGCCTGCCGGGGTGGGCGGATGACGCTGACCGCCGACAGCGCCGCCGACGCGGCCCGCATCACCGAGACCCCGATGCAGCGCGACCGGGTCACCACGATCTTCGAACGCTCGGTCCCCGGCCGACGCGCGGGCACCGTGCCCGCCGCCGACGTCCCCGAGCCGCCGCTCGGCGAACTGATTCCCGAGCACCTGCTGCGCGACGAGCCGGCCGAGCTGCCGGAGGTCTCCGAGCCGGAGATCGTCCGCCACTACAACCGGATAAGCCGTCGCAACTTCGACCTGGACTCCGGTTTCTACCCGCTCGGTTCGTGCACGATGAAGCACAACCCCAAGCTCCACGAGCGCCTCGCCGCCCTGCCCGGCCACGCCCGCCTGCATCCGGCCCAGCACCCGCGCCGCGCCCAGGGCGCCCTGCAGCTGATGTGGGAGCTGCAGGAGTCGCTGGCCGAGATCTGCGGCCTGCCCACCGTGAGTCTGCAGCCGTCGGCCGGCTCCCAGGGCGAGCTCGCCGGACTGCTGCTGACCCAGGCCTACCACGCCGACCGGGGCGAGACGCGGACCAAGGTCCTGACCCCCGACACCGCCCACGGCACCAACCCCGCCTCGGTGACGATGGCCGGCTACGAGGTGGTCAAGGTCGCCACGGGCCCCGACGGCGGGGTCGACATGGACGACCTGCGGGCCAAGGCCGACGACCAGGTGGCCTGCCTGATGCTCACCAACCCCAACACGCTGGGGATCTTCGACGGCAACATCGCCGAGATCGCCGAGATCGTGCACGGGGTGGGGGGGACGCTGTACTACGACGGCGCCAACCTCAACGCGATCATGGGCCGTGCGCGCCCGGGCGACATGGGCTTCGACATCGTGCACCTCAACCTGCACAAGTCCTTCACCCAGCCCCACGGCGGCGGCGGCCCCGGCGCCGGTCCGATCGCTGTCTCCGAGCGGATCGAGCCCTTCATCCCTCGGCCGCAGATCGTGCGCCGCGAATCCGACAACGGCTCAGGCCCCTGGTTCGACCTCGATCACGACCGGCCCAAGTCGATCGGCAAGCTCCGCGGCTTCCAGGGCAACTTCGGCGTGTTCGTGCGCTCCTACGCCTACATCCTCAGCCTGGGCGGCCCCGGGCTCACCGAGGCGTCGGAGACCGCGGTGCTCAACGCCAACTACCTGCTCGCCCGGTTGGAGGAGGGGGCGGCCGGGAAGTACCTGCCCGTGGCCTTCGGGGATCGGTGCATGCACGAGTTCGTCCTCTCCGGGGCCGAGGCCAAGCGCCGGCTCGACATCAAGACGCTGGACATCGCCAAGCGTCTGCTCGACTACGGGTTCCACCCGCCGACCGTCTACTTCCCTCTGCTCGTCGACGAGGCCCTGATGTGCGAGCCGACCGAGACCGAGACGAAGGAGACGCTCGACGCCTTCGCCGACGCGGTGCAGGCGATCCTCGCCGAGGCCGAGCGCGACCCCGAGATCCTGCGCCAGGCGCCGTACACGACGCCGGTGCGGCGCCTCGACGAGGCCGGCGCGGCCAAGAACCCGGTCATCCGCCAGCCGGCCGGGGGCTGACCGTGGCCAGGGGAGACATGCAGGGGCCGATGGGGCAGCGCGGCCTGGTCCGCCCGGCCCGAGGACGTTGGCTGGCCGGGGTGCTGGCGGGTCTGGCTCAGCGGTTCGGAATCAGCAACACGATGGCCCGGGTGCTGTTCCTGGTCTCGTGCCTGCTGCCCGGCCCCCAGTTCATCGCCTACGTCGTCTTGTGGGTGATGATGCCGTCCGAGCGCCGCTGACCCGGGCGAACCGAGCCGCCCCCAGCCCGAACCCCGCAAACTCCCCGCTACGCGGGGTAGTTCGCTGGGTTCGCCGCTGTCGTCCCGTCCCCGGCGGGCGAACCCTGCGAACCCCTCGCTATGAGGGGTAGTTCGTTGGGTGCCGGCCGCCACGACAACCCCGACCACTACAGCTGCCTGTACGTCGGCGAGAACCCGAGCGGGGTGGTGGCCGAGGCCCTCGCCCCGTTTCGCGGCACGGGACCCCTGACCCCCGACATGCTCCGCCGCGCCGAGCACCCCCTGGCCCTGGCGACGATCGACATGGCCGGCGACCAGGAGCTCGTCGACCTCGACGACCCGGCTCAGCTGGTGGCCGAGGACCTGCCGCCCTCGGCCGTGGCAACCCGGCGCCGCCCGGTCACCCAAGCCCAGGCGCTCGTCCTGCACGATCGCCACCCCCAGGCGCCGGGCCTGCGCTGGTGGTCGACGCTGGAATCCTCGTGGCCCAACGTGACCCTCTTCGACCGCGCCCGTCCCGCCCTGACCCTGTCGGCCACCGAGCGGCTGGAACCCACCAGCGCGCCGGTCGCCGAAGTCACCGACCTCCTTGGCCTGTAACCCGCCGAACGCCAGGAGCCCCATCCAGCCCGAGCGCCCGATATCCCTCGCATAGAGGGAGGAATCGAGCACTCGGCGGGAAGGGCCTTGGGTGGGGGCGATCAGGTCTTGGCGGGCTTCTTGGCCGAGTCCTTCGCGTCCGCTCCGGCCTTGCCCTTCGGCCCCTGCTTCGGCTTGGCCTTCGCGGAGTCCTTGCTGCTCCTCGTGTCGGTGCCGGCGTTGTCGCCGTCGCGACTGCGCTTGACGGCGGCCAGGCTCTCCTCCAGGGCGGCCATGAGGTCCGGGGCGGCGGTGGGCTCGGGGTCGCTGGCCGGCTGCACGACGACCTCTTCGCCCGAGGCCTTGCGCTCGATCAGATCGAGCAGCGCCTCGCGGTAGTCGTCGGTGTAGCTCTCAGGGGTGAAGTCGGTGGTGAACGACCCGATGAGCTGGCGGGCCATCTTCAGCTCTTTGCCGGAGGGCTCGATGTCCTCGTCGGGCAGCAGCTCGTCGAGGCCGTCGGGGTCCACGACCTCGTCGTGGAAGCGCATGGTGGCCAGGGTCAGCACGCCGTCGGTGGCCCGCAATGCCGCGAGGTTCTCGCGGCTGCGCAGGACGAAGCGGGCGATCGCCACCTTGCCCTCCTGCTCCATCGCCTGGACGAGCAGCGCGTAGGCCTTGGAGGCTCCGGTGGCGGGCGCGAGGTAGTAGGGGTGATCGAAATAGATCGGGTCGATCTGGTCGAGCTCGACGAAGTCCTCGATCTCGATCGCCTTGGACTTCTTCGGATCGAGTTCGGAGAGCTCCTTGCGATCGAACATCACGTAGCGGTCGGGGGAGATCTCGTAGCCCTTGACGATGTCGTCGTAGGCGACCTCCTGCTCATCCGCCTCGGCCACGCGTTTGTGACGGACCCGGGACCCGTCGGATTCGCGCAGCTCGCGGAAGCGGATCGTCTGCTTGGAGACGGCGCTGTACAGCTTCACGGGGACGTTGAGCAGCCCGAAGGTGATGGCTCCCGACCAGATCGCTCTAGGCATGGTTTGCAGGGTATTGCACGCTGGGCCCTCTCTCGGCCTGCTCTACCCCGTAGGTCATGTAGGCAATACGCAACTCGTGCTCGGCGAAGGCTTCGAGGATGGCGCGGGTCATGGCGTCCTTGGCTCGGCGGGCCGAGCGCACGGCAACCACAAAGCGTCCGAGTATCTCGATGTCACCGTCGGCGATCCGCACGAACGTCTGCGGCTCTACGTCGGCTCGCGAGACGAGGTAGCGCCGGCCGAGCTCCGAGAGCACCCGCTCGCCACGCTCGCGCACGGCCGGGTCGTGGGCACGGACCTGCTCGAGAACGATCCGCTCCGCCGCCTTCCAGTCCGATCCCTGAGGCACCGCCACCACCAGCTCCTCCCAGATGAACTCGAGCTGGGCGGAGTAGTTGAAGACCGGCTGGCTGAAGGTCATCCGGTTCGAGAACGTCACGACGCGGCCGGTCGGCTGGCGGGCCTGGACCCAGCTCGCCCTGTCGGAGCCGACAAGATCGGGATCGCCGCCGATCTCCATGACCTTCGTGCGCAGCGGCGAGATATCGATCACATCACCCTGCACCGTCCCGACCGAGATCCGGTCCCCCACCGTGTAGATCCGCCCCGCCAGGATGTTGATCCAGCCGAACGCCGCCCCGATCACCTCCTGCATGGCAAACGCGAGGCCCGCGGCGGCAAACCCGATGATCGTCGTCAGGCGTCCGCCGAGCGGTGCCCACACGATGATGAGGCCCACGATCGCGACCGTGGTGACCACGTACGTGATCAGCCGCGGCGCCCAGTAGCGGCGCCAGGGGTCGTCGTCGAACCGGTGCCGGACGATCCGGCCGATCACCCAGCGTGCGGTCGCGGCGACCACGAGGATCGCCAGCGTCGTTCCCGCCACCTCGGCCGGGGTGTCGTTTCCGACCACGAGGTCGAGGGTCTCGCCGGGCGAGGCGCCGAAGGGCTGAATGGACGCCGCGGCCGTCATCGGCGCTGAAGGCTACTAGTGGACCCGTCCGCAATTTCGGCCCTGCTCAGGCGGCTGCAAGCCGTCGGCTGGTCGCTCACGCCGAGCAGTGACGCCCCGCGGGACCACGCGGCGTACAGTGCGCCCGATGGAGCACGGCCCGGCCGGCAGCGAGAGCAGCGACATCGTCGAGACCCAGCGGTTGGTCCGCCCAGAAGGCTACGGGACCTTCGAGGGCGTCTTCGTGCCGACGCTGCTGACCATCCTGGGCGTGATCATGTACCTGCGGGCGGGGTGGGTGATCGGCAACGCGGGCCTGGCCGGAGGCCTGTTCGTGATCGTCCTGGCTTTCGCGATCACGGGCGCCACCGGTCTGGCGTTGTCGTCGATCGTGACGAACATCCGCATCGGGGCGGGCGGCGCCTACTCGGTGATCTCGAAGTCCCTGGGCCTAGAGGTGGGAGGCGCGATCGGGATCCCCCTGTTCCTGGCCCAGACGCTCGCGGTCGCCCTGTACGTCTTCGGCTTCCGCGCGGGGTGGCTCACGATCTTCCCCGATCATCCCGCGGTCGTCGTCGACCTCGTCATCTTCGCGGCGATCCTCGTCATCTCGCTGATCAGCGCCGGGCTTGCGTTCCGGGTCCAGTACGTGATCCTGGGGGTGATCGTCGCGTCGCTGGTCTCGGTGGCGGTGGCCGCCGCGCAGGGGTCGATGACCGAGTCGGTGACGCTCTTCGGTGACTACCGCGGCGAGCCCCCGAGCTTCGACGGGACCAACTTCTGGTTCGTGTTCGCCGTCTTCTTTCCCGCCGCGACCGGGATCCTGGCCGGCGCGAACATCTCCGGCGAGCTGCGCGACCCGCGCCGGTCCATCCCCGTCGGCACGCTCGGGGCCATCGGACTCAGCCTGGGGATCTACATCCTGCTCGCCTACTGGCTGGCGCGCTCGGCGACGCCTGAGGAGCTGACCTCCAACTACACCATCCTGGTCGACAAGGCGGCGTGGGGACCGGCGGTGCTCGCCGGCCTGCTGGGCGCCACGTTCTCATCGGGCCTCGCGTCGCTCGTGGGCGCGCCGCGCATCCTGCAGGCACTCGCGGTCGACCGGGTGGTGCCGCGCAGCGGCGTGCTCTCGCGGCTCTCGGGCTCCGGTGAGCCCCGCAACGCGACCTACCTCGCCGGCGTGATCGTGCTGGCGGCGCTGATGCTGCGCGACCTCAACGCGATTGCGCCGCTGATCACGATGTTCTTTCTCATCACCTACCTGATGATCAACGTCGTCGTGCTGATCGAGCAGCGCCTGGGGCTCGTGAGCTTCCGCCCGCTGTTCCGGGTGCCGGGCTGGGTGCCGGCCATCGGGGCCGGCGGGTGCCTGCTGGCCATGTTCGTGGTCAACGCCGTCCTCGGGCTGCTGGCGGTGATGGCTGTCCTGGCCTTCTACGGCTACCTGGTGCGTCGGCGCCTCGAAGCGCCCTTCGGTGATGTGCGCAGCGGCCTTTTCGTCGCGCTCTCGGAATGGGCGGCCAACCGGGTGCAGGCCATGAGCGGCACGGAGGAGCGGGCCTGGAAGCCGAACCTGCTGGCCCCCGCGCGCGACGCCGATGAGCTGCGCGGCGTGTTTCGCTTCATGCACGCGATCGCGGCCCCGCACGGAACGGTTCGCGCCATCGGGCTGAGCGAGAGTCCGGATCAGGAGTTCGAAACCCAGCTCAGCGACCTCGCGCTCGACTTCCGCGAGGAGGGGGTTTTCGCGTCGTGGTCGGTGCTGGAAGCTTCCGGGCTCGAGGACGGGGTGGTGGCCAGCATGCAGGCGCTGCGCGGCGGCTCGTTCGAGCCGAACATCGCCTTCCTGCGCCTGCCCGACGACCCGGACACCGACGCCACCGTCGCGCGCATCGCCGACCGGGCGTGCGGCAGCCGGCTCGGCCTGCTGCTTTACGGGCTGCACCCCAAGGCGGGGCTGGGCCGTCGCCAGCGCATCAACGTGGTCATGGACGACCGCAGCCCGGGGTGGGGCATCGGTCGCGACCTGGGCGACCACGACCTCGCCGTCCTGGTCGGCTTCAAGCTCGTTCGCAACTGGGACGCCGATCTCACCCTGCTCAGCGTCGTCGCCGACTCCGAGCAGGCCGAGGCCGCCCGCGACTACCTCGAGCGCGTGGTGGGGCTCGCCCGCCTGCCGGCCCAGAGCCGGGTCGTGGTGGCCGAAGGCACGCTTGCCCAGGCGGCTTCGCGGTTTCCCACGGCGGATCTCAACGTGCTGGCGCTCGATCGCGATCCCGATCTCGAACTCGCCCGCGAGATCGTGCGCCTCAGCGGCGCGTCGTGCCTGTTCGCGCTGGACTCCGGCAACGAGAACGCGCTCGCCTGAGGTTGCGCCGTCGGCGCTGCGCCGGGAACTCGGCCGGAGCGCTCGGGCGTGCTCACCCGGCCGGCTTGCCCGGGTCGGAGTCCAGCCGCAACGACTCGTTGCCCGGCCCGAACCACAGCGTGCGCTGGGGAAACGGGATGGCGATGCCCTGCTCGTCGAGCGCGCGCTTGAGCGCCCGTGCCGCCTCGTCGCGGGCGCGCCACATGAACGCGATCTCCGAGCGGTGCCAGAACCGCACGGCGAAGTTGATGCTCGAATCCCCGAACTCGACGACGAACGCTTCGGGCAGCGGCGCGTCTGCGACCGACTCCACGTCCTTCAACGCATCCTGCAACACCTGCTGAGCCCGGTCGAGGTCGGTGTCGTAGGCGACGCCCACCGTCAGCGTCGTGCGCCGGGTCGGCGTCTCGGTCCAGTTGATGATCGGGCACTGCAGCACCTTCGAGTTGGGGATCAGAACGGTCTCCCCGTCGAAGTTGCGCAGCGTCGTGACCCGGAGGTTGATGTCCTGGACGGTGCCCTCGAACTCGTTGGTGACGATCTGGTCGCCCCGGCGAAACGGCCGCCGCAGCTGCAGCAGGATCCCGGCGATCAGGTTGCTGAGGATCTCCTGGAGGGCGAAGGCCAGGGCGATCCCGCCGATGCCCAGGGCGCCCAGCAGTGGCCCGACGCGAACTCCGAGCGTCGCCAGGGCGTAGACCAGGCCGACGACCACGATGAGATAGGCCGCCAGACGGCCGAACAGCCGGGCCAGCGTGCCGGTGGCGCCGGACCGCTCGGCGATGCGGCGCACCAGCCGGCGCAACAGGATCGAGGCGACCACGGCCGCAGCGAAGGTGGCCGCCGACCGGATCCCGTCGGCCGCGTTGATGCCATTGGAAACGACCTGTTCGACCTTCCCGGTGTCGGCCCCGCTGGGGTCGGGCAGGTTGCCTTGGCCGAAGAGCACTGCAGCCGATCAGGCAGAACCCGGGGCGTCCCCGGCGCTGCGCGAGCCCGCGGTTTCCTGCCCCGACCGTTCGCGCTCGACGAGCGACAGCTCGGTGTTGCCCGGCCCGAACCACAGCGTGCGCTGCGGGAAGGGGAAGGAGATGCCCTTCCCGTCGAACGCGTACTTGATCGCCTCGGCCGCGGCGTCGCGGGCCTTCCACATGTCGGCGATCTCGGCCTTGTGCCAGAAGCGCACCGCGAAGTTCACGCTGTTGTCGCCGAACTCCTCGAGAAACGCCTGGGGTTCGGGATTCGTCTCGATCTCGTCGACCGTGGCCAGCGCGTCTGCGATCGCCTGCCGCGCCTCCCTGACATCGTCGTCGTAGGCGATGCCGACAGCGAGCGTGGTACGGCGGGTCGGCGTCCTGGTCCAGTTGGTGATCGGGTTCTGCAGGACCATCGAGTTGGGAATGAAGACGGCCTCGCCGTCGAAGGTCTTGATCTCGACGACGCGCAGGTTCACCTCGGTGACGGTGCCCTGGTGCTCGTTGCTGACGATCTGGTCGCCGATCTTGATCGGCCGCCGGAGCTGGAGCAGGATGCCCGCAACGAAGTTGGAGAGGATCTCCTGTATGGCAAAGGCGATCGCGATGCCGCCCACGCCCAGGGCACCGATCAAGGGGCCGACCTTGATGCCGAGCGCCGACAAGGCGTAGAACAGCGCCAGCGCAGCGATGAGGTAGGCGCCGGTTCGCGAGAACAGGCGGGCCAGGGTGGTGGGAGCCCCGGCCCTTTCCGACCCCTTGAGGATCGCGCCACGGGCAACGCCGGCCAGCAGCATGCCGCCGACGAGGACGGCCGCGGCGCGGATCAGGTCCCCGGTCGAAATCCCCTTGAGGAACTCGATGGCGAGCACGTGTGGGACAGCCAGGTTCATGGCCGCAACCCTAGCTTCCCAGGCCCTGTTCGTCGCCGGCCGAGGCGCTGGCCCGGTCCTCGGGCTCGTCGAGGCCCCGCACGGCCGAGGCGCTGGCCCGGTCCTCGGGCTCGTCGAGGCCCCGCACGACCGAGGACGCCAGCAACGACAGCTTGGCCCGCACGGCGTCGGACCGACTCCCGTCGGTGGCCCGCTCGAGGTCCTCGAGCATCGCGCGCAGCCGCCGCGCCACCTGCACCGACCCTTCGCCGTAGAGGCGGATCTCGTCGACCCCGAGGTCGAGGTAGTCCGTCCAGAACACCGGCTGGGCGATCAGCCGCACCGATCCGTCCTCGTCGCGGTGGACCCCGTCGGGCAACTCGCGCCCGCCGATGTCGCGCAGCAGATCGTGGATGTGGTCGATGGCCTGGACGGCGGTCGTCGGGTCGTTGATTCCGGGCGACAATGCACGGGCGGCGATGTCGACCAGCTGCCGGAGCCCGAACGCCGGATCCTCCCCCAGCGTTCGCTCCGCTCCGAGCGCCAGGGCGCCCAGGACCCGGGCGTCGTCGATCTCGTCATCGCCGCCGCTGTACACCCGGGCCACGACTCCCCCACGGGGAACGAAGTCGCCCATCGAGGGGAGCAGGACCAGCGTCACGCCCGCCTGGGTCGCGGTGCGCACCAAGGCGTCCTTGTCGAGCGCGTACACGGAGCCCGAGACCGGCGAGGCGATCTCCTGGATCAGGTCGCCCTGGGGTCGTGGCGAGCTACGCGGCCCTTCGCGGCTGCCTCGCTCATCGGGCAGGAAGGTGGCGATGATCTCCCGCGTCTCCAGCGCCACGTCGCGCACGATCGACGAGACGCGGATCTGCTGGGCGATGTGGTTGATGTACTGGACGAACATGATCAAGCTGATCGCGACCAGCGCGATCGCCACCGTGACGGACAGCTCCGGGACGAACGTGCCGCGCACCGACCGCAGGACGGCGAACGCGTAGGTGAACGTGGCGACGAACGTCCCGAGCGCGAGCTTGGTCAGCCGGTCGCGCAGGAACGAGCTCAGCACGCGGGGGGAGAACTGGCTGGAGGCCAGCTGCAGGGCCACGATCGTGATGGAGAAGACGAGGCCCGTGAAGGTGATCATCGAGGCGGCCACGGTGGACAGCACCGAGCGCGCCGCGTCCTCACCGCCGCTGAACAGGAAGGCCAGGTCAGCCGCCCGGTCGATGATCAGCGTGACCGCGGCCAGACCCACTGCCAGCAAGGTGAAGACGACGGGGATGACGGCCAGGCTCGAGGAGAGCCACTCCCGGAAGCGTGTCAGCTGGATGGAGCGCATAAACCGCGCCCGGCCGGGGTTGTTCTTGGTGACGGCGCGGCCTGTCATGACACCGAGTAGCCGAGCGCGCGCAGCCGGCGCAGCGCGGACGAGAGGTCCGTTTGTGCGTCGCTCACGCGGGTGCGCGCGCGCCGGTCGGCGTCGGCGTCGTCGCGCTCGGCCACCCGTGCGACCGCCGCCCAGCTGGCCGCTCCGTCGGTGAACGCTCGCGTGATGGCTCGGTGGGTGGGCATCTCGGCCGGTCCGACGGCAATCCGTCCCATGGCGTTGGCTGCGGCGCCGTAGGCGCCCCCGAGCTGCTGGGCCGAGGAGGCGCGTTGCGCGCGGTCCTCGGCGTCGCGCAGACGCTCCAGCCGCGAGCGACGGCGGGCGTCGAGGGCCGCGATCACCTCGGACAGGTCGGCCGCATAGGCGGGGCGCGCGCCCACCTCCAGCGCTCGAGGCCCGTCCAAGAGCAGGCTCGCCGCCACGGTTTCGCAGGTGACGATCTCGGTGTCGGTGCGCAGGGTGCCGCAGGAGATCGTGGCGACCCCCTCGAGCGTCGGCACGACGTACAGCTGGAAGTCCCGCCGGCGGCCGGCGAGGTTGAGGCTGTCGTACCGCAGCGCCTGCAGGTCGCCGAGCAGCACCCGTTCGGGCTCTCCCACACCGCCCCGGACCGCGCGCCGGAGCCGGGCCGACAGCAGGGTGGGGCCCTCGGCGTCGGTCAGTCCGAAGGTCACACGTGTCGCGCCGTTGCCGGGCTCGGTGATCGCGGCCGCCTCTGCCTCGTCGAGGCCGGGGATCGGGGTGACCGGTGGGCTGACCGACCATCCGTCGGGCGGGAGAACTGACAACGGCCCGGCCACGGCCCGGTCCCCGCCGCCGCTGCTGAGCAACCCGGCACAGAACGCCACCACCGCTAGGCCAACCACCGCGGCGGCGAGCAGGGCGGGGCCGGGCCTGGGCTCGGTTGGCTCGTCCCCAGAGTCCACGAAGTCGGTGTCACGCAGCGCAGCGACACGGTCCCTCGCCGGCTCCGAGCTGGCCAGCCCGCCGGGGGCGGGCGGTTCGACCACGTCGTGCTCGATCGCCTCCAGATGATCGGTGGGTCCCTCGCGCAGCAGGGCGAGGGCGGCGTCGAGGGTGGCCACCGCACCCGTGGCCGTGGCGCGCTTGAGCCGCCGGTCGCTGAAGGCGTCGTTGAGCCCTCCGGCCACGAGGATCAGCGTGGCCAGGTCCCGTCGGTCGCTGCTGACGGCGACGCCGGTGAGCCCGCCGTGCACGGCGAAGTCGGCGAGGTGGCCGTGGCGACTGCGGTCGACCAGGATGTTGGCCGCGCTCAGACCTCCGTGGGCCAGTCCCTGGGCGTGCGCGGCGTCCAGCGCTGCCGCGACCGACCGCAGGCAGGTGTCGACCTGCCGCGGGTTCCAGATGCGGTCGTCGAGATGGTCGGCCAGGGTGCGGGATTCGATCAGCGGCGCCACCACGAACAGGTGCGGCGCATGGCGGCCGGCGGCGAGGATCGGCAGGATCGCCGGATGAGGCGGTTGCGCGAGGCGCTCGCTGTCGCCACGCAGCCGTTCGGCGAAGGCAGCCGAACCGCTCAGCTGGGGGTCGAAGACGCGCAGCGCCACCGGCGTGTCGCCCGAGCGCCCCGACCCGCGTGGTGATCGCCGCCTGCGGCACGCCCGGTACACGGTCGAGTTGCGCCCACGGCCGAGCAGTCCCTGAACCTCGAAGCCCGCTACGACATCGCCGTCGGTGAGCTGCTGGTGGCGGCCCGCGCCGCCGTCGCCGCCGCTCATTGGTTGCCGACGGCGTCGAGCGGGGGCGGAGCCGGGAGGCGGTCGAGCGTCTTCACGGTCGGCCTGGGGCCCGGTTCCGCGAGGGGACGGACTTGCTCGGTGCCGGGACCGCCCACCTGCGCGCCCAGCCAGAAGGCAAGCACCGCGACGATCAACGCCACGGCCGCGGTTACAGCGCGAGCCTGCAGGGAGCCGATGCGCACGTAGTCGAAACCTAGACCACGGGGCGGGCGCTCTCGCCCAGATGGCCTCGGGGCCGGGCCGGGTGGTTACCCTCGACGCATGGGTGCGGCTCCGGGGGTAGACGGCAACGGTGGGCGTTCGCGATGGACCCGCGGCATGCTGCTCGGCCTGGCCGCCATGATCGTGGCCGGCTGCGGCACCGCGCCCTCACCCGAACCGGTTCCCGAACCGCTGCGCCTGCTTGCGGAGGCCACGGGCGCCCACACCGCGGTCGCAGAGGACGTCTCCGGCCTCGCGGTCGCACCGACCGAACGCGAGCGCAAATTGGCCGGGATCCATATCCAGCGGGCAGCCGAGCGGGTCCGCGAGTTGCGCGGCCGGATCGAGGCCCGCACGGCCGACGACCCCGACAGCCTGATGCTCGCGGCGATCGCTGCCTCCCTCTCGGACACCACGGCGGCCGCCACCGACCTCGAGCGCGTATCGGCCGACTTCACCGACACGGGCGCCCCGACCATCGTGCGGCGCGCCCGGCGCCGCCTCGAGGGGTCGTCCGACGCGCTGGCGTCGCTGCTCGGAGATCTCCGCGGCACGCTCGGGCCCGAGCAGCAGGCCGCCCGCCGGCTGGCCGACCGGGTAGCCGGTGAGCTTGAACACGGCCGGCGCTTGGTGGGTGGTGCGGGTGAGCTCGCCGCGGTCGTCGAAAAGAGCAGCGCGCAGGCCCGGGC